>CAVUPG010000008.1:0-27184 GCA_963743435.1 uncultured Candidatus Saccharibacteria bacterium | reverse complement strand
CTTGCGAAGTTTCTCGTTTGAGTTGCGTAACTTGCGTGTGGCTTCATCGACCTTTTGTTGCAAAGTCTGGTTAAAATGGCGAATTTGCTCATAATTTAGCGCGTTCTGTACAGCGATGGTCAGCGAATTCATGATGGTCTCAAGCACTTGGATATCTTGCGTGTCGTATCCCTTGCCGCTTTTACGTACGCCAAGCACCAAATATGCTAGCGTTGACTCAGGATGCGTTTTGGTTGGGACTAGTTTCATAATGAGTGCAATGTTATTTTCGTCCATAAATGCATGTAGGTTCGACTTTGATGCGACCGCACTATCAAGAGTGGTGATCGGTTTTAGATTTTGGCCGCTAAATTGCCGTACTAATTCCACTCCTTGCTCCGAATATTTTTTACTAGTAGCCGTACTAAATACTCGGGCTTCCCTATCTATGCCATCTGGGACTACAAAGTAACAAAAATCAGCATTGAGATTGTCGCCGATGTATCCACTCGTTATGGTGAAGATTTTTGAGGTCTCTATCGTCCCGACGAGAGATTTGTTGAGGTCAGCTATGAGCTTTGTCGGTTCATATGAATCCCTGAAGAATATTTTGCTGGTCGTCCTGTCAAACCAGATTCGAAGTCGTCCGTAGTTTGTAGCGATCAAAGTACCAGCCAAAACAATAATGACGAAGTTAAGAGGAGTTACAGAAGCGTCTAGAAACAGCAGTAATATGTAGACGCCCGGCGCGACATACACGACTGCCAAAAAGATAGTTGAGAGCGCATATATAAGCGCCCGCACCACAAACACTCGTATGTCAAACATTCTGTATTTTGCGATATTTAATGCCGCAACACTCGCGAAGACAGTGCTGGCTAGTGGCCCCGCCCAAATGAGTGCATAGTTACCGAGTGCGGGCAATATCAGATTAAATACGAGCCCTAGACTAGCAGATATCGTAATCCCAATGAGAAAAATGTTTGCCTGTCTCGCAGTCGCACTGTGCTGGAGAGTTTTCTTGAGTAACAGGGCCATCCCTACAAAAAAACCAAATGTCACATACAGCCCATATAAGAGATATGTGGTCATTTGGAGTTCTGCATCCCACGTCTGGTTTGGAAGATTCGTAAGGTCTGCTATGAGAAAGTTCGGGTTTACCAATAAACCCACCAAGAAATATACCGCTGGCAGGCCTAGCAGGACTTTCAGCCACCACGCGACGTTTTTTCCATTAAACGAAATGGAAAATATCATTAACGAATATACGAGTGTTATTGGCGCGGCGTAGTATACCCTCGTCCAATCGAGTGCAATTTGTTTGTCGTTCGTAAGATACAGTGCACTGATGCCTATACACCATAGCCCTACAGAAAGTACCAAGCCTGTGAACGATTGGTTAACGGTTTTTGTCCGGTCACGAAAACTTACAAGTATGCCTAAGAATATGTTTAGGAGACCGAGCAAAAGTAGCGGGATTGCATAGAAATACATCTGTACTGAGTATATCTATGCGCTAGATAATATGCTAGCGCTTTGTCTGGATGACTTAGTACTCTTTGATTTTGTCTAGGATGAAAGCCAGGTTTTTTGCCGCTCGTTCTCGTAACGTGTCAGCACGGAGGGCGAGCCCCTCTTCTGGGATGGTAAGCTTATAAACTCCGTACACACCGTCTTGTGGCACTTGTATTTCTAGACTTTCTTGCGGGAAGCCGGCCTGCTTGGCTAAGGCTACCACATCGGATAACGAACGTTGGTACAATGATGGCCAAACCTGGTTGAACATGGTCTGGTGATGCCTTTCGTCTAGCATGTTGCCGAAGATTATCGCAGAGCCTGGTTTCATCCCCCTACCAACTTGCCGCAGGAAGTTCGCTGCCAGATCATAGCGCGCCGGTCCAGCTCCAATACTGCGTGAAAAGTACTCAAACAAACCCAATAAATCTACGACATCAGCATCGTGAACTACGTCAGCTAGGTCGCCTCTGAGCAAGTCAAAACGCTCTAATGAAATCTTTTCACTTAACCCTTCGCTATCTGCGAGTGATTTTGCTGTTGCCAGGGCCATTACATCCCAGTCAACCAAGCGTATATTGCCAATGGTAACGCCATGTTCTTGTAGGGTTGGGACCATGGTGAACATGGGCCCAGCAGCTCCGCACGCCAAACTTGTGATATTGAAGGGCTCAGTACCTGAACTGTCCTTGCGCTCAAGTGCATGATCAAGAACCATAGTTGATGCTGTATTAGCCCGTAGTCGTACGGCAATGGCGTCCGGTACGCCTGCTATATAGTCCGCGCTAGATAGCCCGAACTCATCTGAACCCGCGCTTCCGTCCTCAAGCGGTTGGCGTATGAATGTCTCGTATCTGTCTCGTATTTTTACTGCGGCGTCGGGCTTGTCTTTCTGCAGAATTGCCATGGCACTTTGACCATTGAATAGTGGCTCATCATAAACATCGGGGTCGACCCCGGTACCTAAATGTGAACCATATGGGTTGTACAGTGGTGTAAGCGCAATGGCTCTCTTTCGAAGGCTATACCAGACATGGCTTGTAGGGTGTGTCTCATTATCCATGAGCACCGGTACCATTCCGTGCACAGGATGCCGACTTTCGAGCGTGGATATCGCGTCTGTCACTCGAGATTGCACATCTTGCTCTAGTGCCACTCCGTTGTCGGTAGAAGCAATTTTGACATCCAATCCGGCGGCAGCTAAGAAGCCCAGCTCTTTTTGGACTTTTGGCTGAATGGTGTGCTCGGTTGGTAATTCAACAGACGCTACGCCTCTCTCTAATTCCTTAGCCTCAAACAATAACCCACTGCCATCGAGGAACATTGGGCCTAAGAAATTTGGGTCTATTGCTGTCATGGTTGTATTTAACCGATTAAGTTAGGGTATTATTTTTATATAATAGCATAAGTATATTTATTTGTCAATTTTAGCGTTATTTTTCAGGGTGGGACAAAAATAGACACGGTCACAATTCCGCTTAGAGGCGAGTGTGACCGTGTCTATTCTGTGGATGTACCTTTAGCTGGATTGTAGCAAATAACTTCTCTCGGCGCAACGATTCAGGACGAAAACTGTGCTATCATGACAGGATGCTAGCTTCTTACGTGGTTATCGTCGAAGACGAGGCGTCGATACGTCATCTGTATGAAACCAAGCTCACACGAGAAGGCTTCCGCGTGGCGACCGCGGAGAACGCCAAAGATGGCTACAAACTACTCAAAGACTGAGCAGCCAGATCTACTTCTCCTAGATATCCGTATGCCCGGTATGAGCGGCGACGAGTTGCTGGCCAAGATGCGCTCAACAGAGTGGGGAGCAGATATTCGGGTAATAATACTTACCAACCTTAGCCGTGACGAGGCACCGTCCTCGCTTCGGTTCCTCGGAGTAGACCGCTACGTCGTGAAGGCTCACCACACGCCATCACAGGTGGTCGACATCGTCCGCGAAGTCCTCGCCCTGCCCTAGCAAACACTGAGCCATAAGTAGTACAATAGGCACATCATGAAAATTGCAATTATCGAAGATGACCAAGCTATCAGCACCATGTACCGGATAAAGTTCGAGGCTGAAGGCTACACGGTCGAGACCGCCGCCAATGGCAAACTTGGGCTGAAGCTCGCCGAAGAGATGAAGCCGGACATCATCCTGCTCGATCTGATGATGCCAGAAATGAACGGCGATGAAATGCTCGAGAAACTTCGCAAAACGAGCTGGGGCAAACACATCAAAGTCGTCATCCTGACTAACTCCGGCGAGGAACAAGCGCCGCCAAGCCTCAAGAGCCTCGGCATTCGTCGCTACATCGTCAAGGCTGAGATGACGCCCCGCCAGGTTGCTGAAATGGTTAAAGCAGAGCTCGCTAGCTAACCCACCATGAACGTCGCTATCGTCGGGTTCGCAACTGAAGGCATCGTCAGCGCACAAGTACTACGCTACGCGCGGCCATGACATCACCATCTGCGACCAAGATGCGATGCTCAATATCCCACAAGGCTTCGCGGCGCAGTTGGGGCCGGGCTATCTGGCAGACATGGACCGCTTCGACGTTATCGTCCGCACTGCCGGGTTGCCGCCACGGCTCATTACCGAGCAAAACCCGGGGCTTGCCTCACGTATCACCACTGCGCTGAACGAATTCCTCGCCGTCAGCCCTACCAAACACATCATCGGGGTGACCGGGACAAAAGGAAAAGGCACGACAAGCACACTTATCACGAAGATGCTCGAAGCAGCTGGCAAGCACGTCTTCCTCGGAGGCAATATCGGCCGCTCGCCACTAGAGTTTGTCGATGAGCTGCAGGAAGATGACTGGGTCGTGCTCGAAACAAGTAGCTTTCAACTCATCGACGCCACCCATTCTCCGCATATTGCAGTGTGTCTGATGGTCGTACCTGAGCATCTCAACTGGCATGCAGATATGGCTGAATACATAGCTGCAAAAAGTCAGCTGTTTGCACACCAGACCAGCGACGATGTCGCAATTTACTTTGCCGAGAATGACAACTCAAAGGATATAGCGAAGGTCGGTGACGGTCAAAAGCTGCCCTATTTCACCCCACCGGGTGCGTATGTCGATGGCGATCGAATCGTCATAGACGATACCGAGGTATGCAAGCTCAGCGACATCAAACTGCTCGGTGAGCACAACTGGCAAAATGTCTGCGCTGCCGTCACTGCAGTCTGGCAAGCAGGCGTCCATGACGTCGACGCACTTCGTAGCGCTATCTCGACGTTTACCGGGCTCGAACACCGGATTGAATTTGTTCGTGAAGTCAATCATGTCAGCTTCTATAACGATAGTTTCGCGACGGGGCTGCACGCAACTGAAGCTGCTGTCGAGGCTATACCTGGTCAAAAAGTGCTCATAGTGGGCGGGTTTGACCGAAAGCTACCGCTCGAACACTTCGTGAAGTTTGTCGCAGAGCGGAATGACATAGCGACGATATTACTCATTGGCCAAGCGGCAGATCGACTCGCTGAGCTGTTTCAATCAGCTGGGGTGCAAAACTATGAACTCGGCGGCAACCTGAAAACCATGGAACAAATCGTCATGCGCGCCCAGGAACTAGCGCCGGAGAACAGCGCAGTAGTCTTTTCGCCGGGGTTTGCAAGCTTTGATATGTTTAAAAACTTTGAAGAGCGTGGGCTACAATTCAAATCTGAGGTTGAGAAGCTATGAGCTATAACTTTAATTTCCTAAAATACGACATAGATGGCAACGAACTCAGGTTTCACTTCGCTTACACGGAAGGCACTACTACGATTGGTGAGTTTACAGAACGGTACAAGTTCCCTATGGGTATCGATGCCACGAATGAAACACAATCATACGTCATACAGATACTGCACCTCATCGTAGGGATCAGCTACTACAAGAGTTTGCGTGGAGAAATTTCGCTGCCTTATGACCTAAACGAAGCAGAGGCCGACTACCTGAATACTGTTTACGAATTTGGGCTCGGCGAATACTCTTACACTAATAAACTCACTGACATGATACGACCATTTTCCGCGACGAGTGGTTCTCGGCGTGCCGTAGCAAGGCTGGATAACAGCGGTGCAATTTTGGGTGTAGGCGGGGGTAAAGATTCCATTGTGGCGGGAGAAATACTGAAAGCTATCGGCCTCGACTTGACCACCATGGACATGGCCACCCGTGACCACCACGGACAGGCG
Source organism: uncultured Candidatus Saccharibacteria bacterium (assembly GCA_963743435.1). Lineage (GTDB taxonomy): Bacteria > Patescibacteriota > Saccharimonadia > Saccharimonadales > UBA4665 > JAGXIT01. Next base: position 21,510 of record CAVUPG010000008.1, on the reverse strand, counting down.
GGGGTTGTTATGGATATCATGGGCCAACCGCAGCTACGCGTTGAGCGTTATGTCGATACCACGATTGTAGATTTTACCTCTACACATAACGGTCTTAACGGGCACATCCCGCTCAGTGTCATTTTGGCCTGGGTTGGCGCACTTTCGGCTGTCGTATCGGAGAAAAAATATGTTGCTATGGCAAACGAAGCCGGCACCTCTGCTGGTAACACAATCTGGAATGGCCGTGATGTGAATCACCAGTGGGCTAAATCATTTCATCAGGAACAAATGACGCAGCGCTTCATCCACGAAAACGTTTCGCCTGATGTACATTATTTTTCACCCATTCGGCCTTATAGTTCACTGGCGATCATGGAGCTTCTCTCTACGCTAGGCCGCGCATATCTGACTGACTTTACGAGCTGCAACTTAGTATTGCGGATAGACCCCGCCGCTCGTCCAAATGGTCGCTGGTGCACTCACTGCGCGAAATGCGTAAGCTCGTGGCTATTATTATCGTCTTGGTTGAGTACCGATGAGTTGGTAGAGATTTTTGGTCGAAATGTTTGGGAGGATACATCACTGCGCCCAACGCTTGACTCTTTGCTTGGGCTCTCTGGCCATAAGCCACTTGACTGTGTCGGTACCATAGAGGAACTGCGTGCAGTAACTCGTAAGATCCTCCTTCAGACTACGGAATTCCCGCTGTTAAGAGAGTTGACGCCGGAAGATATCCCGGGACCCGATATCGATGAGCTTATCAAGAGTCGCAGCCCGAGTAGCATACCCGAGGAACTAGGCGACCAGATAGAACAATTTGTTACGACGCGTTTGGGGTAGAGGCCGCGCGGGCGGCGCGGAGGACATTATCGAACAGCGAGCAGATGGTGAGCGGTCCGACCCCACCCTTTTCTGGCGTAATCGTCAGGTCGATACGCTCTCGCACATCGTCTGCGAGATCACCGACGGTCTTGCCTTCTTCGCCTGCCACTCCAGCATCGACGACGACGGCATGTGGCGCAATCATCGCTGACGTAATAAGCCCAGGCTGACCAGTGGCAGTGATGACGACATCTGCCTTCTGCAACTCTGTCGCAATATCAGAGGTACTCCGATCAATAACACTGACATCATACTGCATATCACGGAGCATACGCTCGAGCGGTGCGCCGACGAGTTTGCCACGCCCCACGAGAGCGATGTGCTTACCGGCAAGGTCGATATTGTAGCCAGCCAGCAGCCATAAAATGGCCATCGGCGTCGCTGGATCGAACATAGCCTGAGCACCGAGCGCATCTACATCTTTGTCTGGCGCTACCATATTCACAAGTTCGTCGGTCTGTATCGGGTCAGCGAGCGGGAGCTGGATGATAATGCCGTGGACGGCCTCGTCCGCGTTGAGTTGCTCTACGAGCCCTGGCACCTCCCTCTGCTCAACCCGGTGGATATCGACCACTACACCTATTTCATCACCATAGCGACGTTTCATGCGCACGTAGACATCGATCGCAGGATGATCGACCGTCACGATGATGGCAAGCTTGGGCTGTATGCCCTGCGATTGGTGTAGGCTACGCACTTCATGTGCTTGACGCTCCTTGATAAAGCCGGCCAGTTCGGTACCTGAGAGTAGTTTCATATGCTCTCGATTGTATCACGCCCCTGTTCAATCCATCTGCCATACACTTGTGAAGGTAGCGACGCGCAGGTATAGTACTCTGTAGACGGAGGTACATATGTCAACAAAGTCAAAGCGTTCAGCCACAGATATTGCAGCCCCCCGAGAGTGGCCGGGTGCATTCAAGCTGTACAAATTCAGCAAAGAAGCGATGCTCGTCAATTGGCAAATCTATCTCGGCGTACTGGCACTGGCTATCCTCTTTTCATTTGTAGTCGAAGCGGTTTTTAGTAGCGAGAAGGGCGAGGGCTTCTATCTCCTCGGACAACTGGTGAGCACACTGTTGGGCGTGTATATCAGCGCAGTCACTACTGTCGTGTTATTTCGAAATCTGCGCCGGAAGAAGATTGCATTCACGGAAGCGTTATCCGAGGGTCTGAAGTACTACCTGCCGTTTATCATCATGTCGGCAACTGTATATCTCGCACTGGTCGCTAGTTTGCTGCTGCTCATTGTGCCGTTCTTTTTTGTGCTGCCGCGCCTGCTTTTGACACCGTACTTCTTGGTGGGAGATGACATGGAGCCACTCGACGCCGTAAAGGCTAGTTGGGAGCAGACAAAAGGTCATTCGATGAAAGTCTGGAGCATCATCGGCGTCAACCTCGTATTCGCACTACTCTTCCTCACAATCATCGGTATTCCATTCGCACTCTATTTCATGTTCATGTACAGCGCCGCGAGCGCCCTACTCTACGGATGGATTCAGACTACTCCAAAAGCAAAACAGCAAATATAGCTGTTTCACAGACGGTATCTTGCAATTACAGAGGTGTTTTGCTAAAATTACCCCCGTTGCCTCGTATATGTTTACCCGACATGTCAATCCAAGGAGCCACCGGCGACTGAATGAAATGTCGAGAGGACGACCGTAGTTTCAAGCCGAAGCTTTTGCCGCAAAGGCAAAACGAGACAGAAACGTACGGGAGGACGAGGGTCAGTAGCTCAGCTGGTTAGAGCGTCTGCCTCTTAAGCAGAATGTCGAGGGTTCGAGTCCCTCCTGACCCTCCAAAAATAGAACCCCGCGCAAGTGGGGTTTTGTTTTTGGAAGATTAGTACATGCTCGAACGCGGCCGCCAGTTGCGGCCAGCCGCCCTTGCCCGCGACCATGGGAGCCGGGTTCCGCAGGAAGGTCGAGTCCCTCCTGACCCTCCAAGCAAAGTGCCCAGTCGCAAGATGGGGTATTTTGCTTGGATGATGAACACTTGCTCGGGTGTCCACAAGTGGGCTTTTGTACGGGGATCAATATTGCGCCCAAAGGCCAGAAAAGTATTGCAGTAAAGCGTTTGCGATTTTACAGTTACCCTAGCTCTGATTTATACTACAAGAGGTTTAGCTAGAGACTATGAAACAGAGGCAAACAAAAAAGGCGCTGAAATTCCTGCGGCATCTATCTCCACTGATAGTAGCTGTCGCCCTGACGAGTACGACGCTGGGTCAAGTCTTCACGCCGCTGTTCTTCTCATCCGCAAAGGCAGCTCCAGGGGACGGACACATGTTGCTCTTCTGGGACGGCGGTACCGCACCGACTGGATGGAGCTGCGTATCATGTACGGGCGGCGACCCGTTTTATCAAAAGTTCATCCGAGGTAATGACACCTACGGTGGGACGGGGGGAGCGGCGACTCACACGCATACGGCGACCGGAAGTGTAGACGCGACTACCGATCCGATGACAGCCCGTGCCAACGGCGGTACAGGCATAAACAGTAATGCACACACGCATACATTCACCCCCACCGTTGGCAGCGCGAGTAATCTACCAAACTATCGTCAACTCGAGGTGATTCGGTACAACTCTCCAGGTAATCCACTCACAATACCGGCGGGAGCGATTGCCTTTTTTGACAGTACTGTGCCGGCTGGTTGGGTGCAATATTCATCCCAAAATGGCTACTACATCAGGGGTGAAAGCACGGCTGGCAGCACCGGCGGCAGCAATACGCACACGCATACGATTACCGGTACTACGTCTGGCCCGAGTGGTGGTGATGGTGCCCGCGTCACCAATGCGGGGCAGTCTAATGTATCGAGCAATACGCACACGCATAGCGTCTCAGGTGTCAGCGCAGTCGCCAACAATGAGCCTCCGTATATCGAAGTGGTCCTGGGCAAAGTCACCGCTGATAGCGGCCTGACAAACTCAATGTATGCCATGTGGGACGATACGCCGACCACCGAGTGGCTCGACAAAAGCGCAAGTGGCGGCCCTATGTATCAAAAATTCCTCAAACCTTCGAGCAGCTATGGCACAACCGGCGGCGCGTTGACGCACACGCATGCTGATACGAGTTTCGCCTCGGGGCCTCCCGTGGGTACGACGACCTCGCGGTCTGGTGGCACCCTCGCCGCCTCATCAGACACGCATACTCACACCGTGCATGTCACAAACTTTTCTAACGCTTCAAATGTTCCGCCCTACATAGATGTCATCATTGCGAAGTACCAACCTCCCAGCACGCTCGCCCAAAGTAGCTACCGCTGGTTCGACAACACCGACAGCACTGATGTCGGCGCCCCATTGGCCGCACAAGACACCGCTGCCAATGCGCCGAAACAAGGTACACCCTTCCGGCTGCGGTTCACGGTTCACGTAAGCGTCTCTGACCGAGATATTAATGGTGCCGGGCTCAAGCTACAGTATGCTCAGCGCTCAGGTTCGTGTGATGTTGGATTCAGCGGAGAGACGTATACAGACGTCGGAACAAGCTCTGGCGCGATTCGCTACTACAATAATGCTGCGCCGAGCGACGCTACAGCGCTCTCAACCAATGCGAATGACCCGGTACATGGCTCTGACACAACCATCGCACAAACATACGAGGAGGCCAATAACTTTACCAATACGATCTCTGCTATACCAATCGGAGATGATGGGCTCTGGGATGTCGCACTGGTTGATGCCGCCGCCCCAGCTTCGACTGCGTACTGTTTCCGTGTCGTGCGAGCGACGGATGATGTGCTCGATACGTATTCCGTGATACCAGAGATAATCACTGACGACGGGCAGGGTCATATGCTGCTGTATTGGGATGGCGGCACTGCGCCGACCGGGTGGACATGTGTGTCTTGTAGCACCGGTCAGACCTATTATCAGAAATTCATTCGTGGGAATGCGACCGCGGGGGGCGCAGGTGGTTCAGCTACGTCCACGCCAACTGCAAGCGCGACGGTTGGCACGTCAACCGAGTCAGGCAGAGACACCACTGGTACAGGTCTAGTCGAAAGCCATACACATACAACGACGCCGGTGATTGGCGCAGCAAGTATACTCCCCGTCTATCGCCAGCTCAAAGTTATCCGCGCAAACTCTAGTGGCACGCCGGGTACGATTCCAGCTGGAGCAATATCGCTCTTCGATGCATCCGTTCCGGCAGGCTGGACACAGTACGCCGCCCAAAATGGTTCGTACGTCCGAGGTGAAGGTACCGTCGGCGCAACCGGTGGTAGCAACACACACACGCATACCATCACAGGTACGCTGAGTACCCCTATTGGCACCATTGCCGGTCCAAACACGAGCGGTGGACAAGGGCCGGTTGCTAGCGACACACACACGCATACGTACAGCGGCAACACCGATTCACAGAGTAATGAGCCTCCCTACATAAATACAATCCTAGGCAAGCTCGGTAGTGATGCGAGCGTGCCTTCAAATATGCTGGCGATGTGGGATGGACCCATCCCAGGCGCATGGACAACGCAATCAGGCAGCACAGACCCGTTCTATCAGCGCTTCCCCAAACCGGCGGCAACGTATGGCGGCACGGGGGGGTCAGCAACCCACACACACGGCACTACCGTGCTGACCTCTTCTGGGCCGAGCTCGACTATCAACTCGCGCACTGGTCTGACGGCCGCCAGCTCTGGCACACACAGTCATAGTGTCACCATTAATAGTTTCTCCTCTGAAAGCAATTTGCCACCGTACGTCGATGTCATTGTCGCGAAGCTAACGGGCACAAACACCGCTCCGAACGCACCTACGTCACTTGACCAGATTAAGGTCAGTGCGTCGACCTCGATACCAGTTGGTGGCTGGGCAGACGATACACAAGTGCGCTTTGCGGCCTCACTCAGTGACACAGACAACCCCGATGATCTCGCGGTGTGCGTCGAAGTGAAACCGGTCGGTACCGCCTTCACAAACACCGACACTTCCTGTGGTACCGCAGTGTCATATTCAGGCAGTTCCGTTACCGCCACTGTGACGATTCTGGGATTGCTAGATGCCGAGACATACCACTGGCAAGCACGCACGAAAGACGGCGCTGGCGCGTATTCATCCTGGGTCAGTTTTGGAGGAAATGCCGAGTCTGCTACCGACTTCCAGATTGATGATACGAATCCAAGCGGCTCGGTGTACGACGGCTCAACGACTGGAGTAGATCAAGACTATAATGACGGTTCGCTGAATACGCTGAGCGCTAACTGGGACATCAACGACAGTGGTTCTGGTATATCACAGTTCGAATACGCTATCGGCACCTCCCCTGGAGCGACAAATGTGCTTGGCTGGACCAGCAACGGTACGAGCGGTTCAATTACAAACGGTAGCCTGCTGCTACAAACATCACAGATTTATTACTACACCGTCCGTGCTACTGATGTCGCTGGCAATATTCTCATCGTGAGCAGTGATGGTCAGCTCGTCGCACCACAACTAACTTTTTCTGTTACTAGCGGGGGCATCACATTTGCGAATCTAAATGCGAGTAATAGCTTCACTGACACCGAAACATCGACATTGACCACCTCGACAAACGCCCATAACGGATACGAGATTCGAGCGTTTGCGATAGGCCCGCTCCAGTCAGACGGTGGCAACACTATCCCAATGTTCACCGGCGGTACCTATGCAGCACCAGACGCATGGCAGGGCGGCGATACGGGCTATGGCTATACCTCAAGTGACACATCTATAGGTGGTAGCAACCTCTTCAACCCGGCAACCTGCCTTGGGGGCGGCAGTGGCCCCTGCTACGCACCATTTTCTACCTCCCCAACCGGCGATGTTGTCGCTGACAACGACAACACTATTTCTGGCACGCCAATTACGAATGAGTCCTTCACGATTACTCACCGCGTCACAACCGACTCGGGCCAACTCTCGGGGCTATACCATACGGTGCTCGTCTTCAGTGCTGCGGCAAAATATTAGTACGTTACAATGATGATGATGAAACGAACGAGGGTATTTCAGCTACTGGGTATAAGCGTCGCGTTACTAGCCGCACCGTCGGTTGCCCATGCAGAAAACACCACTATCACCATCGCCCCCGCAATCGTCTCGATTGCAGCACAACCCGGTGAGACAGTGGAGCGTGAAGTTGCGATTACCAATGATGACACTCGGGCACTCCCAGTTGAGCTTACGGCTAATCCGATACAGTTCCCTGATATCATCCTAGGGGTCGATACCAAGCCTTTTGATGCAAGCAAGTGGGTAGGGTTTCCTGACCACGCGTATGTACTGCGCCCAAAAGAGACCAGACGAATCCTAGTACAGTTACATATCCCCAAAGATGCTTCTCCGGGTGGGCACTATGCACAAATAACAGTTCGTGGGCTGACGTTCGAGCAGCTCGACACCCAACTCCCTACAAGCATTGTACTGCCTGAAGTGTCTTCAACGATGCTAATAAACGTCGCTGGAGACGTGCATGAATCACTGGAGATACCCAGCAAGAACATTTTCCCCTCTCACCTCACAAAAGGATCGATGGCGACTACAGAGGTGACGGTTGCCAACAGTGGCAATATTCACGACATCGTAGCCCCTAGCATTGTCCTCGTCGACGGATCCGGTAACGAAGATGTTATACCGCTGCAATCAAAGCTTGTCTTGCCGCAATCAGCTACGACTTTCAAGGATAGCTGGAAGGTGCCGGATACAATTGGTGCGACCAAAGCATACATACGTATAACGTACGGCGATGCAAGTGCGGTTGTAGCGACGTCTAAAGAAGAAGTCCTCATCACGCCACCCCTCCTATTGACCCTGTTACGAGTACTCGGTTTAGCTGCAGTACTGTACCTATTGCTACACTTTCGAAATTTGCGAGCTGCGTGGCGTGCATTGTGGCGACCAAAACGCAATAAAATGTCCTAAATACGCTTGTGCTTGCTGTAAAATTGTGTACAATTAAGTCTGAGCAGAGACTATAAGTAGGAGTCATGTATGACAAACACTGTAAAACGAAACACCTGGCTGATTGTCGCTATGGCAATTGGGCTTGTATGGGCTATGGTAACCCCTGTACTACAAGCAAATGCACTCAGCAACACTTCACTGCTTCTATCCAACCCGCAACCGAGTACTAGCAGCAACTATACGTTCACGTCCTCTAGTTTCAGTACGGGAACAACAATCCGTTGCATCGATCTTCGACTCAATACCCTCGCTGATGGAACAGGTTCGGCAGTAGGCACGTCAACCTCTTCTACACTCACTAGTTCGTCAGTCATCACTACTGGCTCGTGGACCTATGACAATTCGACCAATGGCCGGCTTCGACTGACAAATGCAACTGGTGAGACCCCGGCAGCCAGCGGTAACATTGTATTTGGCGGTATCACGAATGGCTCGACCGCTGACACGACATACTACGGGATATTCACCAGCTACTCAGACGTATCGTGTACTGGCGGCAATGAAGTTGATCAAGCAACAGTCGCCTACCTCTTCACGAATGGCAAGCAGGTACAACTTACCGTCGACCCCACCCTGACGTTTACTTGTGCCGGAGTGGCTTCTGGCCAATCTGTTAACGGTGCTACGACTACCGTCACATCGACCGCTTCTGGCATCGACTACCTCAACGATGTTACCTTCGCAGCCAACGGCATCTCAGCACACGATTTGCAGGTAAGCACGAATGCTACTAACGGATACACGGTATACGTCCGGGAGTCAGGGCAACTTACGAACGGCTCTGATACGATTGCCGACTGGACTGGTACAAATGCTGCCCCAACGACGATTTCCGGCGCCGGCTCGGAGCTATGGGCATACACCACCGAAGACAGCACGCTGAGTGGTGGCACCGCAGACCGCTTCACCAACGGTGGACCGTTCTGGGCTGGGTTCTCAACCACTAATGCACCGGTCGTCGACAACAGTGGCGCAACAACTGGCACGCAAACAACACGCGTTGGTCAGCAGGTCGGGGTTTCCACAACCACGCCAGCAGGCACCTACCAGACAACGATTATCTACACCGCTGCTTCATACTACTAAGCTCCTTGAGTAGCGAGGCGAACCAAGCTACAATAGAAGCAAGTTGGAGGCAATGAGGAATATGCATCGATTACGTCGGCTCCCGTGGGTTGCTATGCTGGTATTGATTTCGCCGCTTGTCGTCGGGAGCTTATCTCAGGCCGCAAACGAAGATGCGACGGTCACACTCGGTATATCACCGCAGATTCTTGAGTTATCTATAAACCCTGGCGAATCTCAGACGAGTACATTCCGGCTCACAAATGCCTCTAAAGACTCTGTCATCGTGAAAACAACTCCCAAGAACTTCACCCCACGAGGTGAAGAGGGCGCTATTGATCTGACCGAGGACAAAACATCCTACTCGCTCGCCGACTGGCTGACAACCTCACCCAAGACAACGACGCTCTCGCCGGCAGCTACAGAAGACTTTGTTGTCACCGTGAATGTCCCTGCCGGGGCCGAGCCGGGTAGCCATTTTGGTTCTGTCGTGTTTCAGACTGTGCCACCAGAACAACAAGGTACAGCCGCACTTGTATCCCAGGAGATTGCGCCGGTTATTCTCGTCAAAGTTCCTGGGGATATCAAGCAAAGCGCGGCGATAGCCAGCTTCAAGCCCGCTCAAAGCCTGTACAGTCTCGAGAAGACTATCGACTTAAAAGCTCGCATTAAGAACACTGGCAATGTACATTTCAAACCATCTGGGACTATCGTTATTAAGAATATGTTTGGTCATGAGGTGGCAAACTTACAGCTCGACAAGAAAAATGTCCTGCCGGATTCTATCCGTGACATCACTACCTCGTGGCAACACTCCGGTTTTGCAATCGGCCGCTATCAAGCAACACTATCACTCATCACCAATAGTGACGGCAAGATTGAAACTGCCGAAACGTCCATCATCATATTCCCGTATCAGATTATTCTCCCGGCTATCGCCATCTTGCTCGCGGTAAGTTACGCAGCCTACAAGGGCCGTCACCGACTCGCGGATGCTGCGAAAGCCCTGCGTGGTAAAGAACCAGAACAATAGGTCGAGCCAAGTGGTGGCGCAAGTATCACGGATCTTCTACACCTTCCTGGTGCTTGTTCTCACGATCGTATGTACGAAACAGGGGCTAGCGCTCTCGAGCTCGAGTGTCGTCACACTCGGTGTACCTGACACTGTCCTGCACATAGCTGGCTACGCCAGCCCGCAAGCACTCGTAAAAATATCGGAGAATGGCTCAACTATCGGCAGCACCAGCGCAGATTTAAATGGCGCATTTGCGCTATCTCTCGGTGGGCAGTCTATGGGCAGCCATGCTGTCCAGATTTCTTACACTGATGCCGCTGGTCTCACTTCGGCCTCCGCATCATACCAAGTAAACCTGCTAGCACAGAACACGACAAACCTATCAGTGTTTCTTGCCCCCACCCTTACCCGACCGGGGCCAAATCTATTGCAGAGTGGCAGTATCATGCAACTCACTGGTCATACCGTCCCCTCCGCCACGGTCAAACTCGCCTTTGATGCCTCAAACGTAACACGAACGGCTCAGGCAAACGCAAGTGGGTATTATCAGTTTCTATTCGATACGACCGAACTCTCACCACGCGACTATCTCGCATTCACCCGGGCTTCAAAGACGGCACTCGGTCAGAGCGAGGTATCTAAAAACATCTCTTTCAAGGTAGTACCAAAAACCGCACCAGCTCAACCAGACTTGATAGTACTACCGAACCGACTATCACCTCCTGTTGCCATCCTGCCCGATGATGGTACCCAGCTCAACGGCAATACGCTCACAATAACCGGTCAATCGACGCCGTATGCACAGATTAATGTCTACCAAGATGGCAAGATAATCGGTTCTGTATTTGCAAACGCACTTGGGCAATGGGAGTTTACATACGCGGCAGGAACATCACCAATAACGCTGTCCTTTGAGGCCTGCGTCGATGGCACTTGCAGCGTCCAGACCAGACCTTATACCTATTATTTTAGCGGGAGCTCGACGTGCTCTACTCAATTTGAACTTACAACGTACCGTTTTTGGGGTGTCCATGTAAATGAGGCGGTAACCCTCAAGCTCCTAGGTGAGCGACCCTTTAGAGGAACGCTTGTCGTTGATTGGGGCGATGGCACACACGAGAAATTTACAGTCAACACTTCGGGGAGGGACACCATCACTAAGTCGTACGGGTTAGATGGACATTACAACGGTAGTGTGCGGTTCAATGGCGACAGCGACGACTGTTCAGTTGTACGATATTTTTCGGTTGGAGTAATCGATACAAACGGAGGGACATGGTGGTTGTGGCTGGCGCTCATTGTTTTTGCAGGGCTGCTCATGTGGATGACGTACCGGGTATCGCACCGTGCCACGCATGGACAGCGCTCACAATGAGGACTGTGGCCAACATGCTAGTCTTTGCGACGAATAGTCAGGGAGGCAAGCATCAGTGCAACTGTGCTGTAAGCGGCGACAATCAGTAAGTCCCTCGTCAGATCGCTCGTCCAATTCGCGTTCATGGTAACTTGCTTCATTGCATCGACGCTGTACGTGAGTGGCATGACATCTGCAAACCACTGGAGAAATGTCGCCATTTGGTCACGGGCTACAAACAAACCACAGGTCAATAATTGCGGCAGAATTATCGCCGGCATAAACTGAACAGCTTGAAACTCTGAGGTGGCAAACGCGCTCATAAATAGGCCCAGGGCCGTCCCGAGCAATGCGGCGACCACCGTGCTGATAATCACCGGTAGAGTGCCGCCAAGCACCGTCACGCCGAGCAGGCCGAGAACCACAGCACTGGCAATGATAGCCTGCATAAACGCTACAACTGAAAACGCAAGTGCATACCCAAAAATGAAATCGAGCTTAGATATCGGATAGGTCATAAGCCTATCGAGCGTGCCAAGCGTTCGCTCACGCAGGGTTGCGATTGAGGTAATAATAAACATCAACGTCAGCGGGAATATGCCAAGTATCATCGGTGCAACGATATTGAATGTTTGTGGTTGCGAGTCGTACACATATTTGAGGATGGTCAGAAGGATACTCGGCATAAAGAGGATTAATGCTACGGTTCGATGATCATGGCTGAGCTGTTGCAGCACCCGTCGTGCCGTCACCAGTATCTTTCGAAGACTCATGATTTTGCTCCTATAAGCTTCAGGAAGCTTTGTTCGACAGTGGTGGTGCCAGTCCGGTGGCATAAGTTTTTTGGAGAGCCTTGAGCGAGCACTGCGCCATCCCGAATTAATACTAAGTCATCGCACCGTTCTGCTTCATCCATAACGTGACTCGAGATGATAAGTGTCCTGCCTTGTTCGGCGAGCTTTCGATATACTGTCCAGATTTCTTCACGCAGCGCAGGGTCTAGCCCAACAGTGGGTTCATCGAGTACCATGACCTCTGGGTCACCTATAAGTGCAACCGCTAGCGATACTCGCTGTTTTTGCCCGCCAGACAGGCTTGAGACAAGCTGGTCTAACTGTGGCTTCATATCGACGATGTCGATAATCTTGTCAATTTCATCATTGATGATAGTACGCTTTAGCCCAAACATAGTTGCGAAATAGCTGAGGTTTTGACTCACCGTGAGATCGGGATACACTGAGTTTTCTTGTGTCATATAGCTCAACCTAGCACGAAGCGAAGAGGTGCCAGCAGGTTGACCCAGCACTTCGATTGAGCCAGTTTTGACGGATTGGCGACCAACAATTGCTCGTATCAAAGTCGTCTTACCGGCGCCAGAGGGGCCAATGAACCCAGTTATCTTTCCAGAGGAGATGGTGAGACTCACATCATCAAGGGCAGTAAATTTTCCATCAAATACGACGCTGACGTCAGTGGCGGAGATTGCGGCATTCATACATAAACAGTATGCCTTGCTGGTCAATTTGACGCAACTTCACCAGAACACTTTGTGGTACTTGTGTATTGTTGAATGTAACTGAGTTGATGCTTAGCCACTTGCACCTAGGGTAAGCCTTGTACTGGTTCCTGGGCTTCCGAAAACAGCCATTCTCTGTTACAATTCCCCCGTTCTAACCAAAATTCCAATCCAAGGAGCGGTATGCGACTGAATGGAATTTTGAGAGGAGAAGCAGAGGCAATGACCGAAGCTTTTGCCGCCTTGCGGCAAAACGAGGTATAGCCGTACGCTTCGACAAGCGCCCGTAGCTCAGCGGATCAGAGTACTTGGCTTCGAACCAAGGGGTCGCAGGTTCGAATCCTGCCGGGCGTACCACGCTAAGACCCGACCGTTTTGGTCGGGTTTTTGCGTGGTACATACGGCTGGGTTATACGAACGTTTGGTGGAGCGAGCAGTGCGAGCGTAAAAGCGACGAGGCTACTACCGAAGGAAGCATTATCCTGCCACTCGTAACCGTTTGTGCTCAGCAAACTCTCACCCACTACCTGTAGCATGGGCATCAGTCATCTGCGCAGCGTGACAGTTGTAATGTAAACGAGGACCCCGTCTATGAAAAAATCACTCGCCACTGCAGGTGTTACCGCTGCGGTAGCACTGACAAGCATCGCAGGAATCGGCGTCGCTCACGCTGAAACATCGAATACTTCAAGCTCGAATGGGCCGATGTCAAGTCTCGTCAGCGCTATTGCAAAAAAATTCAATCTCAAGACAGCAGATGTCCAAGCCGTGATCGACGAGCAACATGTATCCATGGAGGCGCAGCGAACCGCCGAGGTACAGGCTAAGCTTACGCAGCTTGTCAGTGACGGTAAGCTGACGCAGTCGCAAGCTGATGCGATACTCGCAAAGCGAGCAGAGCTGCAGCAGCAACGCGAAGCAAATCGTGACACGATGCAGGATAAAACCACAGCCGAACGTAAAAGTGCCATGGAAGAAGCGCGAGCTTCACTAGACAAATGGCTCAGTGATAGTGGCATCTCGACTGACTATCGCTACCTTGTGATAGGTGTGGGGCACGGGCATGGAGGCCCAGGCGGGCGGCACCTGCATGAGCCCTCAGACTCGAGCAACATGGGGAGCTAACACATCCAATAAATACGGCGCCTACAGGCCATACACCACCCACTCACAACCGATTGGGTGGTGTACGCAACTATGGTCTTTTTAGCTGAGAGACGAGGAAAAACGATCCAGTTACGACGCCTAGGTCGTCGACTGTTTTAATGAATTCTTTATACGCAACGTCTGCGTCGTCAATCGCGGCGACATGTGCCACCCCGTCTGCTTGCAATTTCTCAACCAACAAGGCTGGTTCCATCGCTATATCTGGCATATCTTGCCCCCGGTCAAATTTTGTCACAACTACAGTCGAAGCGATACGAGCGATGAGCGGCGCGATAGAATCTATATCTTTTCCTTCCTTGACAGCAAGAAGTACGGGTACTTTCCGTCCTGGGTACAGCTGCTCGTAGCTTTCAACGAATGCTTGCATTTTTTGCTCGTTATGAGCGCCGTCCATGAGTATGGTCTTGCAGTCTATTTGCACTCGTTCCATCCTGCCAGGGACATGTGCGGCTTGAGTCATCGTGAGCTCTGATTGCGAAAGTAGTTTTAGACCATCTCTGTTGGCCAGAAACCGATACGCCGCAAAGGCTAGCAGCCAGTTCCGCTGCTGGTAGACGGGCAAGTCCGCCCGAAACGCACCGCCGTATGCATCTGCGAGCCGTGCTTGGTCAAATGTCAGCAGTTCAGCATCTTCTTGTTGACTGACCCAGTACCTAACGACCTGCATGATTTCCTCGGCTTGCTGGTACATCAGTGCAGTGTTGCCGTCGTGTATGATGCCGGCTTTTTGATGTGCGATTGCGCCCAGTCTATTACCAAGTACTTGCATATGATCAAACCCAATGTCCGTTATCACACAGAGTTTATCGACACGGGCAGCAACGTTAGTCGAATCTTGCAGGCCACCCAGACCTGTCTCCATAACTGCATAATCCACCCCTTCCTTATCAAATACCCAATACGCAAAAGCGATAAGACATTCAAACCAACTTGGTGTTTCTGGGGCGTCATCGATGAGAGCGAGAAATTCTGCGAGATAGTCACAAAACTGTCTATCGGTCAGTGGCGCACCGTTTATCTGAACCCGTTCTGTGATACTTATAATGTGGGGTGATACCGTATGGCCTACCTTCTGCCCGCTCGCCCTGATCAGCGCAGCAATGTAATAGGTCGTGGAAGTTTTGCCGCTCGTGCCCGCGATATGAACAACGCGCAATCGCTTCTCAGGATTCCCGATATGCGCCATCAGCCGCTCAGTTCTGCCGAGCGTGATATCTTTTCCTGACGTTGCAAGTACCACTTCGTAAAAAGGGTGCAGCGCTGCCTCAGCTTCTTTGATAGTTTCGAATTTCACCCTCACACCTTAGCACACCTCTGATGCAAGTGGTATAATCCCATTGCTATGCCCCGTTAGCTCAACTGGATAGAGCATTGGTTTCCGGTACCAAAGGTTGCAGGTTCGAATCCTGTGCGGGGTACCACAACGATTATGAAAAATACCTCATCAACCACCATTCAGTTCATCGTTAGCTTCATCATTCCGACGGCTATTTTGCTTGGCCTGAGCAATGAGTCTCGGCTGGGGCCCATCATGGCGATGGCGCTCGCCCTACTCTTCCCCGTTGCCTATGAGCTCTACTCACTTGCTCGCCGCCGGAAACCAAGCACACTTTCTCTCGTCGCAATCGGTGGCATCATCCTCACCGGTGCAGTCACACTGCTCGGGCTCAGCGAAAACTGGCTTGCACTGCGGCGAAGCGCAATCTATTTCGTGACAGCATTAGTGCTGGCGGGTTCAGTCATCGCTAAACGTCCACTCATAGATATGGCACTCAAGTATATGCTCGACATGGACCGAGTACGTGCCCAAGCAGCCAAACGAGATATGAGCGTCCAGCTGCAAAAACATATCGATATTAGTACGTACGCGCTTATAATTTTCCTGTTTGTCATCGGCGTATCGAGTTATGTGTTGACCCTCATCGTCATTACTGCTCCACCTGAAACCGCGCAGTTTAATAGTGAATATGTACGCCTCCGTGTCATAGGCCTCCCTGCAACCACGCTGCCGCTTTTTGTCGGGCTCATTGCCATCATGATGTATTTGCTTGCCAGCATCGAAAAGCTCACTGGGCTCAATGCCGAAGAGCTTATCCGAAAAAAGCGATGATAGCTCTGTTATGATGTGGGTATGGCGCAATTTACTGCAGTAAGCATCATCTTCAACCCAAACAGTACAGGTTCGAGCAAAGAGCTTGCTGAATCCATGAAACGAGAAATTAAAAAAGTAGCCGCAACACTGCCCGTAAAACTTGTAAAAACACGGTACGCTGGGCATGCCGAAGAGCTCGCCTATGCCTTGGCGAAAGAATCAAAACGACCGCTTATCATTTCGGCGAGCGGCGACGGTGGCTACCACGAAGTTATCAATGGACTCATGCACGCCCAAAACGAGGGCGCAACGCCGACGGCTGGGCTTTTGCCGGCAGGTAACGCGAATGATCATTACAACGCGCTACATAGCGATAACCCCCCGGCACGAATCGCCAAAGCTAAAGTACGCTCCATTGATATCCTCATGCTTCACGGCACACAGGGCGAAAAGAAGTTTACCCGCTACGCACACTCCTATGTAGGCTTCGGGTTGACGCCAGAGATAGGTGCTGAGCTCAACAAAACAAAGCTCACATGGGCTACAGAAAGCTGGCTTGTCATCAAAGGTCTTTTCAGATTTCGGCCAGTTCGCATCAGCCAGCAAGGTGGTACAAAGACATATGACAGCATCATCTGCAGTAATATTGGCCAGATGTCAAAATACATTACTCTCAGCGAGGAATCCAGCCCGACCGATGGCTTTTTTGAGCTTACACTCTTCCGCAGGCACAACAAGAGTCGTTTGCTACGACACCTAGTCCGCGCCTCTCTATTCAGTCTCGATGGCTCAGACCAGCGACGCAAATATAGCTTTCGTACGATACATCGCACCATAGTTCAGCTTGACGGTGAAATTATTTCGCTAGACGCACACTCGCAGGTAACCATCTCGGTTGAAAAACAAACGCTCCGGTGTATCGTCTAATGCATGAAGGTGGATGCTCGTTAGCGCTGGCTTGTACCCCCGACCTTTTCAGCGCACTACTACAGGTATACCGCCGAATTAGTAACGCTCGTTACATTATTTACGCTTCAGTAAGCATACACTCAGATGGGAAGAGCAAACGTTGGCAAAGGAGCGCAGATGCGAGGGCCATTAGATTACATCATCGTGAAGTTTCCGGGCAAGAAATTCGACGGAGGCATCTTAAGAGAGCTGTCGAAAGCAATTGAGTCCGGCGATATCATTGTCCTCGACATTGCTCTAGTCGCACGCAACGAATATGGGGACACCCACACGTTCGAGCTTACGGATTCTGTCATTAGAGATTCGCTTCACGTAGACCCAGCGAATCGCAAACGTATCATTACGGATGAAGATACCCGTCAGGTAGGAGAATTACTAGAAAACGGCGCTATGGCAGGATTTCTTATTATCGAGCAATTGTGGGCTAAAGGACTGAAAGAAGCCATTATTAGTGCAGGCGGTACGCTTCTGAACGATGGCCTCATACACCCTGATGTAACCGAACAGCCTCAGATAAGCTAACACGTACAGGTGCTATATACTCCGTACGCCAAGGAGCAAAAAGGAAATGCTGCCGAGAAGCATTGCACCAGCGATGAGCCGACGCCAGTCAAGTTTATTCACCCGGTCTGAGGCGCTTTGTATCTTACCGAAAAGTTGTGGACGATATAGCTTTGCCGCCACGAGTAGCGCAAACGGGGCGACAGCAATGGCAATCAGCCAAAAGAGGGCTGCGAACTGGATTGGCTCACCGGCATAATACGTTTTGATATAGCGAGAGGCAATAATAATTGCTGCTAAGCTACTGAGACTAGTCGACATCTTGATAAAACCAAACCAAAACACTGCCTTGGAGCTCATCGAAAACTCAAGCTTGCGCGCGTTAGTGCTTTGCTGCCCTGGGTCAGGTCTGAGCAACTTAATCCCCCCAACAGCCAACAATATACCAACAAGGATATCCGCAATCGGTATGGTGCCCAGCACTTCCCGTGTCGATGGGATAGCTATTTCATTAGCAGGGTCTAGGAAGAGCAACGTCACCAAGCCAAATAATGCCACCGATGCGGCGATACCAGTGATGAGCAATACCGTCGGTATCACGGGGTTTTTAGCGCGAGTTAGAATGGCGATTTCGGCAATGATTAATGTCGGACTAAATGCGATGATAATCCCTAGCGCCGCCAATATAAGGATAGAGATGATGAGTAGTGCCACGGCATTCATAGCTCTCAGTTTACACGCTTTTTAAGAATCTTTTGTCATGGTCGGTGGGTGCTGCCGGCGGGCAACAAATGCGCTTGCAAGCATGGCCGAAGAGTTAATCGACCAATGCATCAGCCATGGAGCGATAATCGAACCCGAAACTATGCGTAACCAACTGAAAAATATTCCTGCTACTGCGGTAGCGCATACCGTTGCTGCAGCGTAAGGAATTTTAGACAGTATCACTTTCTGCTCGTCTTGGCTATGGTATCGGCTCAAACTTGGTAGAATATGCCACAGCCCAAACACTATCGAGCCGATGACCACCGCACCGACCATAGAATAGTGAGTAAAGAGCAAGCCAAGTAATGCCCCGCGGAATAACACTTCTTCACTCAGGGCTGTTGATAGTGGTATTCGTACTGCGGTTTCGTATGCGATTCTATTCGGTTCCATGTGTTGCATAAGCGTAAAGTACCGACGAAGTGGCGATATGCTCGCCGTTATGAATACAGTGAGCATAATAGCCGCAGATACTACTGCCGCAATGGCTATCCCGCGGGGCACAACATGCAGTCCTAGCCCCATATCGTTCACGCTCAGCCCTAAAGCAAGTCCACCCGCTACCGACAAGCTTGCGGCGCATACATTTGCGATAAAATGGTACCGTTCCGCTATAAACCTCGACAACACAAACCCGTATAGCAATATACTGACTATTACTCCAATCTGTGTCGATATGCCCACTGCTCCCACCTTTATGCTCCGCTACGAATCCGCTCCTCGCGAATAACTTCATTTTCTCTCAGGGCCTTTTCGATAGCGACCATTTGCGACTTGGTCGCACTAAGACCGAATGAAAAGCCTACAAACTCAGCGAGATCTGCTCGATAATCGTGCGCCGAAGCCACAAATTTGCCAGGTATTGGTTTCAGGGCGTTTTTCATGTCTACCAATGTTTGGACGAACAGCGCTGGGGTACGATAGCGAACAGCCCGATTCATTTCTTTAGGTCGCTTCGATTCATCACTCACCCACTCCGGCTGTTTGATGAGTAGCTCAAGACCAAATTGTGCTATGGGGTCGTTGTGGTGCGTCAGCAGTATGTATCGCTTCTCGCGTCGCTCAACAGGTGACAGACGTAGAACATCATCATAGCTATCGAACACCCCGATTAACTCCTTGTCTGTATTGAGGAACTTGTTGCTCGCAATTTGCTCTTTCCATTTACTCCCTTTTGGCGTCCCAATCCACAATGCGCGGTCCACGTCGAGCGCACGTAGGCCGTCAGTGCCCTGGTACATAAGCGCGTCTTGGCTAGTCCAGGCACCGAGACTTTCACCGAACAGCACGATCCGTGGTCGATGTGCATTCGCAGGCAACGAGGCAAGTTTCTTGCGAATACCATTTAGTAGCATCCGATATTGGATGTGCCCTTCGTCAACTCGATCAAGCGATAACGGCGAAGGTCTCTTGGAATATTGCAACGTTACAGACGCAACATCACCTCGGGTGAGATACTCAACCGCTTCGCTCATTACATAATTCACATACCCTGTGCCCGTCGGCGATACCACAAGGAGGACTTCTCGGCCATACGCCCCGGTACGTTCTAGCTCAGCGAGGGCAAGTTCAGTGCGCTCCTCCTCGGTACTCGCACTATCAAGTCCGACGTACACCCGTATAGGTTCCTTTGCATTGTCCTGCATGACCTGTTTGATTTGTGTTGCACTCAGAGCAGTGCCTATATGCCGACGTCCTTGAAGGGATAAACTATCCCAAGCTATTAGACTGTGCGGGCCACCACTTAGCAGCGGTGATTCCGGTGCCATTTTGAACCCAGTCTCGAGTACCCCTGCACCATGCTCAATTTTGCCGTATGTACGCCTCAGTAATGCATAGAGGCCACCAGCTAGCACCCCAGCACCAACGATATGCCCCACCGGTAGCCAGCTACTTTTTAGTCGTGGTGCAATGGACTCGATTGAGTCATCGACACGCCGTGCGATAGAGCGTTCGGCATACGCGACGCCGCCAAGTGCTGCTGCAACTCCAAAACCAACCCCGACCGCTCGCACTGGCTTCGACGCGACTAAAGAATCTTTAAGCGAAAAATCCGTACCATTACGTGCTTGCAGATACTCGCCAGCGAGCGTGTACAGCACGCCAATAGCCATAAAGTATGGCAATAGGTCCCGTTGTTTCGCTGCGGTTTTGTCGTCTGAGACAGCCTCGTTGGTCGCGACGACTGCCGAGTGCATCAAGCCTGCAACCCCTGCATTTCGCAACCAATAGCCCCCTGTGCGAACAGCGGATCGAGAAAGTTTTTCGTCCTTGTCATACCGGTTTAACTCTTCTGCGAGCAACCCGACACCGATTGCGGCGAGACTGCTGAAAAATACCGTCTTGTTCACTGTATTGCCTGATGTCCGTCGTCTTTTTCAGGTGATATAACTCCAGCAACAGTTTCCACCCCGTCTTGCGCAACAAGACCGAGCAAGTACACCGTCACCACCGTCAAACCAGTAACGACACCTTGATCAGTTGTGCTTCGGTCGAGCAACGAGCGTTGAAAGGAACGAGGTATAACCGCAGTCGCCATCAGTAATGCAATCTCTTGGGCTCGACGACGTTTCGTAATTGGCTCGGCGTTCATTGTTACTCCCGTTAGGTTTGCTACACCGTATAGTCACTACTATCTAGGTACTAGTATAGCCCTATTTGCAAACTTTACTACTGTGGAGGTCCTAGTTTACTTCCATCGTAGCCCAGCGTATAGTTCTAGATACAATTAACGAGGTTAAACGAGTATACATGCCAGTCCTCAAACTGAGTTCAACCCAAGAAAAATCTCTGCTCATAGCAACTGTCTTCGCGGCGTTAGTAGCCGTCTGGTTTCTGCAGGATTACATTATGCTCATCTTGCTCTCGGTTGTAGTAGTGGTGCTGTTCAACCCAGTCTATGACTGGCTGATACGCAAAAAAATCAAGCCAGGGACGGCAGCAGCCCTGACATTACTGGCTTCTCTGCTCGCCGTGATTATACCTGTCGTACTCGTCAGTGCTATTACAGTTGTACAGATAGACCACCTCGTCAATACTCTCTCATCAGATACGTACTCGCAAAATATAACTGACATTGTGAATTCGACCATCAATTTCGTTAACCAAACCGCCAAGGATCTTGGGCTATCATTCACGCTGACGATGGATTCGGTCACGCAATGGCTCGTGACGACCCTCGAGAGCGCAGGCAAAGCACTCATAAACGGTGTCTTTTCGTCAATCTCAGGCATCTTCGGCCTCATCACGACTTCT
>CAVUPG010000007.1:0-15801 GCA_963743435.1 uncultured Candidatus Saccharibacteria bacterium | reverse complement strand
GCGTCATGGTATGAGCGAATGCAACCTTACTCGTTGATAGAAAAATCTGTGAAGCTGAATGTCGCGGGGCTGCCATTGGTGCTGACAATTTCAACACCGTAGCCTATCTGGTCGACGGTATCGCTGGCTGAGCGTCTGCCGGCACTGACGAGGTAGTTGAGCATAGCTTTGAGGTCAAGCGTGCCGGATTTGATACGCGCACCACCAGAGGGCACAAAGGCAATGTACCCATTGCCGCCGCTGGCATAGAGGTCCCAGGTGTAGCCGCTGAGTGATATATTTGAGCCGACCTTTGAACCACCGGGCACCTGGTTGTAGTTATCGGTCCAAATCATGATTTCGTCGTTCGGGATGCCATTGATCCATAAATCATACGCGACATTGTAGATGCCGACACTCGGAGTCGTGGCGGCAAATGATGACGTCAGACTCGAGAAACTCGCAATCGTTCGCCCGGAATAATCTTTATGCACGTTTGGGTACGTTTTGACCGCGCCGTCATGTGCGCTATTGTCGGCTGTCGCGGTGACGTACCAATTATGGTATGAGCATGCATAGAGCGTTTCGCTGACGCTATAGCCGCCGACATTCCACATGTTGTTATGGACGTAGTAGCCGCCATTGCTCCAGCCGCCATTGGTACTCGATGTCGTAAACAATGGGTTGGTGCAAGAGGTGGATGCGGGCGGTGGTGTCGGTGTGGGTGTGGTGGATGGCTGCGATGGTGTGGTTGTTGGTGTTGAACCGGCGCTCGACCGTGGCTTGGAAGCAGTAGTGGTTGATGGCGTAGATGTTGACGGATCTGCTGCTTGCTGCGCTTTTGGTTCTGTGGCGGCCTCAGTCTTGGTATCGGCTGCTTCAGCAGTAGTAATGGTAGATGGACCAACCGGTGGTTCTGCCGGGGAGGACCGTAACTGTGTCTGGATAACCCAAGCGCCCACGGCGAGAGTCACCACAGCAAAGCTGCCAACGAGATAGAGTAAGCCATGGGTTTTTATATTGGTGAGGAGCGCGGCGAGCGTATTCACGTACCTAGTACTAATACCGCATTTGGCTATACGTCTCAACCCCTGGTCAATAGAGAGAGGTTCAAGATAGACCAGTGATACGGTCCTCATGGCCGCTGCCATGCGATTCTGCCAGTGTAGTTAGTGCATCTGGTGCTCGGGATATAAATGGCAAATCGCAGGCCATAGTACAACGATTTGTAAGAATGCTGACTTTAAGTTGCGATATTGCCATGGTACGCTTAGGCTACATCAACCAAGGGAGGTACAACTATGGGGTTACTAGCAACGGTCGCACAGACGACGTACTACACGACAGAAACAACATCGGCGAATAGCGGTGTTTCCTGGTTCCTATGGCTCGTATATGTCGCAGTCATCGTATTGATGATTGTTGGCCTATGGAAACTGTTTGAAAAAGCAGGTGAAGCAGGCTGGAAATCACTGATACCGTTCTATAACACATACACCATGTTCCGTATCGCTGGCCGCAATGGCTGGGGCTTTTTGCTCTTGTTCATACCGCTAGTTAACATCGTGGTGCAGTTTATGGTTGCCATGGATCTCGGCAAGCATTTCGGTAAAAGTGCTGCCTGGGGCTTTTTCTTGCTCGGGCTCTTTCCGTTTGTCGGCTATCTGATACTCGGCTATGGTAGCGACGAATACGTCGGTAGCAAGCACGAATAAGCGCTAGTAGTAGCAAAAACAACCCGCATACCGTGGGTTGTTTTTATTTGGCTTGTATTGGTGGACGACCAGGTTTACCACCGATGATATCCCACGCACGTTCTTTACGATGTCGCCAGCGGCGCTCGTAGCGTTCATAGCGTTTGACTGACCGTTTCATTTTCTTCCCCGTGGGCCTGTAGTATTTACGGGCCCATACTGAACTTGGCTCAGCAAGACGAATTGCTCCGACCTGTGAAATAGCGGGGATGAAGACGCCAAAAATCGCAAGGTATATCTTGCCTTTTAGTGCTGCAACCAGCGCAAATAATAGGTTTATGCATATGGTCGTAAAGAGAATCCAGCCACCATCAGAGCTTTCTGTAGAAAGTGGGTTGATCTGTAGTAAAAACAATAGACCGAAGGCTGCGGCTAGCACGACGGCATCAACCGACTTGCGACCTTCTTTCTCCCAGTAGACATCCTCGAGGTGGAAAAATAGCGCAAACTCATCCAGTACGAGAGATGCACCGATGCCAAACAAGCCTGCCAGCACAACCTGCACAGGCTCACTTGTCGGCAAAAAGCCAAACATCACCGCTGCTGCGGAGAAGGCAAGTATCATACCGTACACCATGTGGTGAGCGTGTACGCCTCCGATAATGGTACTGCCCCAGCCAGTTTTGCGGGCCATGCGCGTGTAGCCGCGTGTAATAAGGTAGGTGACGATAAAGGCTAGCAGCATTATGAGAGCTGGCTCGCGACCCGTCTCATAGATGGTCGTGGTATAGCCAGGGATAAAGTGAAACAGGTCCATAGGTGAAGTATGAAGATGTTAGGGCTGAAATTCAATCAATATGCCTGGTCATACGCCGAGCATCCTGTAACCCACGCTCAATCATCTGTGCAATGGCAGCTGGATTGTCTAAATCGACTGTCGCTACTTGCTCCCGGGTAATTCTGGCTGCAAATTGCAGTATGGGCTGAGGTTGCTCATACGCGTCGCCCCTAGTGCGGAGGGCTTCTTTCCGCGCAATTTCGTCGTCAGCCCCATACATTTCTGGGTCGAGTGTCCCTCTGGTGACACGGATGTTTGTTGGATGCCGGAAACCGAAACTCATCGGTGGCAGCAGAGGCTCACTAAACTGACCAAGAGGCATGAAATGTGGGAAGGTAAATATTGTGCAATCACCTTGCTTAAGATCGACAGGGGCTACATCAGGATGTGACCAATCAATAGGCGTGCCAGTATCATCAAGTAACAGATTTTCGCGGCCAACCCCGTGCAATTCAACATGAGAAACACGGTGATCGTTTACAAGTTCTGCGATATTAGGCAGAGTCATACCAGCGAGCCGCCTTACTCTACGCCCTCTTTCCTGATGTCGTACCGATCGCTTATCGGTATAGATATCATAAAAATCTTGTGCTGATGAGACTGCTTCACTTTGTTGTAGGCTACTAGGCCCTATGTCTTGGGGCAGTGCATAGACAATCCCGACAGTATCGTTTTTCGCCCCAAATGTATCTTGCCTCTCGAAGTTACGCCATCTGTGTACTGAGGTGGTGACCGCTTCTTGATAGTGGGGGTCAAGCTCGATCATAATAAAACTATTTTACCACTTTTGTGTTTATTTTGCAAGCATAGCATATATGCTGGGCTTTCATGCAACTCAGGGTATACTACTTCGTATGGCTTTGCAACAACAAATTACAACAGTTAGACAGTGTTTTGACTGGTTTTTTAGAGATAAAGAAGGCCATATCGTGATTGGGCAGTACCCAAATGCGCCGCTGTTTATAGCGCTATTCGCTTACGCCGTACATATGCTCAGTACGACATGGATTTTCACGGCTAGTGAAGTCATATTCCTTGGTGCTATCTTGTGGTGGGGAGTGCTCGAAATTGTTCGAGGAGACTCGCGATTTCGACGCGTACTCGGGGCGACTGTGTTGTTGTGGGTGTTCATCCCGCGGATCGTTGGGCTCATTACCGGCTAGTGGACGGATGCAATTTCTGTTAGCATAAACACTAAGGCTATAAATAGGAGTTGCAATCATATGAAAAAAATAGTGCTCATCCTCGGTAGCGTTCTCGTAGTAGCGGCTATCGGTGCCGGTGCCTGGTGGTTGTTCAAGGGCGGTTCTCAAGCTATAACACCGTTTGACAGGCTTATCGGCAATGCGAAAGAACTCAAAAGTGATCAACTTGCAGATGTCTACAAGCATGACGAAAATAAAGCCTGTGACTACACACTCACCGATACAGACGGCGCCATGACGAAAAGCACCTTTTATCTCAGTAACGGCCGCTCATACTCCGTGACGGTAAGTGCCGTCGAGGGTGCGCCCAAGAGCTATGTGTTATTCAAAGACAGTACGACCTACGCGTGGCAGGAGGGTGCAAAGATTGGGACCAAAGTTGCCACAACTGCAGACGCTCAATATCAACGTGTCAAGGCTCAGCAAGAACAAGGCACGTTACCGGACGGCACTACCGTTGCGATAGTGTGTAAGGACTGGTCACCCGACGAAACATATTTTGCGGTGCCAACAGACGTGAAATTCACAGAATTTGTCGACCCGACCCAATAACGGCACGAAGAGACGTTGCCCAAATATGTGCTGTATAGCGCACGTTTCGACAAAAAACAGTATGGTAGCCTACAGCAATAGGTCTTTCTCTCGGCGTATACTCTGGAAGGCAAACGGAATGTAACAAGCAAGGGGTACAATTATGCCAGCTGGTGACATTTCACCGCTTCCTGATGAGTTCAAGCAATTTTTACCGAAACAGGCTCAGGAATTATACGTCGACGTGTATAACAGAGAATGGCGTGAGTATACGTCACCCTATCAACGAAAAGGTGACAATGACCACCTCACGACCGCGAAAAAGGCAGCCTGGGCTGCGGTACTTCGACTGTACGAAAAAAACTCTGACGGCAGGTGGCAGAAAAAAGTCTCGTCCTGATTAGGGCTTATTTCGCTATACTAGCTATACATGAAGAGTATTTGGCGCATTATCCGATTTACCAGTAGCCTCTGGCGCTATTATGTCGCGGTGTCAGTGCTGAGTGTGATGGTAGCGCTTCTCACTCAGGCGATTCCACTCCTGACGAAAGCCGCTATTGATCGGATAACCGAAGGGTTGCAAACTGGTGGCGTCGATATGACCCCCATCATCGTCATTGTGCTGGCGATAGCTGTGGTGGACTTCGTCCAGGGACTCATCAATAACGGCAATGGCTATATCGGCGATATCTTGAGCGTCAAACTGCAGCGACTCCTCAGTAGCCGTTACTATGATCACATCATGACGCTCCCACAGCGCTATTTTGATACTGAACTAACCGGTACGATTATCAATCGGCTGAACCGCGGAGTTACACAATTGGCCGGCTACATGCAGTTTTTTACGAACAACTTCCTGTCGCTGATTATCAGCACGTTGCTCGGCATTATCATTGTGGCATTCTACTCCTGGCCCGTTGCACTGGTACTAATAGCGATGTTCCCACTCTATGGCTGGTTGGCGGCTCGCAGTAGCGGTAAATGGCAGCAGTACCAAAAGCAGATCAACGAAACCTCCGATCGAGCCAGCGGTAGATTTGCCGAGAGCGTGGGGCAAGTCAAAGTCGTCAAAAGTTTTGTACAGGAAGCATGGGAATTGCGTCACTACGATAGCCTCATGGCCAAGCTACTTCGTGTCACGAAGCCTCAGAGTCGACATTGGCACACGCAAGACTTATTGCGTCGGACGGTGTTAGCGGTGCTGTTCCTCGCTATGTACATGGTCATCTTCGTGCAAACGGCACGTGGCGTCTACACGATAGGTACGATGGTGCTGCTTATCCAGTACATCCAGCTGATCCGACTACCGTTATTTAGTATCAGTTTCTACGTCGACAATACACAGCGGGCCATAGCTAATAGTCGTGACTATTTCGAAGTGCTTGGTGAAGCGCCCGAACAGCAGACGCGACGAGGCGCCAAGAAGCTCGTCGTCAAACGCGGACACATCGTGTTTACTGACGTCAGTTTTGGGTATGAGGACGGCGCCGACGTACTAGCGGGGGTGACATTCGAAGCAGTGCCTGGCTCTAAGCTGGCATTGGTTGGTGAGAGCGGTGAAGGCAAAACAACCATCACCAATCTGTTGCTTGGCCTATATGACGCTCGAGGAGGGAGTATTACCATCGATGAACAGGACATTACAGCGGTGCAACAAGCTAGTCTGCGTCAACATATCGGCGTTGTGTTCCAGGAGCCGGCTCTCTTTAGCGGTACAGTGCGAGAGAATATCACCTACGCTCGTCCCGACGCGAGCCAGAAGCAAGTAGAGGAAGCTGCACGTGCAGCGAACGCGCATGAGTTTATCCAAAAGTTCCCTCAAGGCTACGATACTGAGATAGGCGAACGCGGGCTCAAGCTGAGTGGCGGTCAGAAACAGCGAATCGCGATTGCACGTGCCCTACTCAAAGACGCGCCAATTCTCATCCTCGACGAAGCGACCTCCAGCCTCGATAGTAAGAGTGAGGTGCTGGTCCAGGAAGCGCTCGAACGGCTCATGAAAGGGCGCACTACCTTGATAATCGCTCACCGACTGAGCACTATCCAGTCGGTTGACACCATCATCACTCTTCGCGGCGGCAAAGTAGACGAGGTCGGCTCGCCTCGACAGCTCGCACGCAGTGGTGGCATCTACGATCAATTGTTGAAGCTGCAGCAGCGTCACAATGAGTCCGACGAGCAACGACTCAAACAGTACGAGTTGCAATAGATTGACAAATATGATACAATATAGATATCAGCTCCATGCAGGTGAGATATTGTAATCTACCGTAAGACATCGCTGAGTACCTTCAGGCGATAGAAAGAATAACACGGACAGACTCCAATCGAGTCGAGATAACAATTTCAGTGTGGCCTCGTGGCCCCACGTTCACCTACACTGGGGTTGTTATAGACCCAAGACCGCCGTTAGCGCGCATGTACTGTACCTCCGCAGGGGGTTGGATAGTGCAGGTTGCTGCTTCGGCCCGGTGGGGCATGCTGGCGCGGTGTGCGATAAACGACATTCTTGTCGTCTTTGCCCCCTAGCGTGTCCCACCCCCGGGTTCTATTACCACTCTCGCGAGCGTACAATCGTTCACCACGATATTGATGCCTCACGGTATCACCACACGCCACTCTCCACGCCATTTTTTCTATCGCCTTCTTTCTTCAGAGTTCAGCTGGTAACAGATGGGCTGCGAAGAGAGAAGGATAGCTCGCATCGCTGCGCTTCATTCTGATTTGTGTAGAGAAAAAGAAAGACAAGTTACGGCCTCATAGGTCACATTTGTGGTATCATAGCAAGCACATTCTTGCAGGAAGAGTTCCACTTTGCTTATGTAGCAATTCCGTGAGCCCCTGTTCGAATCGCACATGAGACGATGATGACTCCCGGTAGGGAATGCACTCGCACCGAGCGTGGGATACTCCTGCGCGTTCATCGGTGTGAGTTGTTGGTCCTCGTGCTTCACCCTCCCCCCTCCATGGGCGGCACTGAGTTGTACCAACAGGCCAGGGTGGCCGGCGCCGCGTAGCAATAACGCGTGCAATCAGAAGCGACTCGTTCGCTCTAGGAGACTGTCCTCTCCTCATGCCGGCCACCCTGCGTCCCTATCCTACGCAACATACCCCATGCTTGGGTTGACTGGAGGATGCTGTCCTACCACGTTACCCGAGACGGGCTGCCTCACCACGTGCTTGTGCCGACCCCCCTGCCGGCCATGTGCGTGAGACCACCCTGTCATGAGGTAGTCCGCCAGGGACGGGACGTGCTTGTGGAATAGATACCCACCGTGCAGCGCCTGCTTGCTGCTCGACAAGAGCTCGTCCCGTCCCTGGGAAGTATGATGCGCGAGTTCGTGCGAGGTGATTGACCATATCGGTCTCCCGCGCCCCTCGTGGCTTTGCATCATCGTCTCATTTCTTTTGCAGAGCTTGGGTGAGTCCTCTTCACCTGATTTGTGCAAAGGAAATCTCGCATCGCGGCTACCGGGCTGGTACAATAGGATAAGCACTGAGGAGAGGTAACGCAGTGAAGCAAGCAGTCCGGGCTGTCGTGGCCAAAGGCAACAGTCTATTGGTCATGAAGCGCAACAAATTTGGCACCGAATTTTACACGTTGGTCGGCGGTGCTATTGACATGGGCGAGACTGCCGAACAGGCACTTCGCCGTGAAGTGCACGAGGAGACCGGGCTCAAGGTCGGTGACGTTCACCTTGTCTATGTCGAGGACGCCAAAGCGCCTTTCGGTACGCAGTACGTCTACTGGTGCGAGTATCTGGGGGGTGAACCGAAACTCGATCCACGAACGTTTGAGGCTGAATTGACCGCAAGAGGTGACAACACCTACGAACCGATGTGGTTGCCCATCTCACGGCTTCCGGACACACTCTTTCGCTCGGGATCGCTCAAAGTAGCACTGATCGAGGCGTTCAAACACGGCTTTCCGACCAAACCACAACAGCTCGAGTGGAAATCTGAGCACGAGCCATTGCACTAAGCTAACTAATTAAGGAGAATAATACATCCATGTCAGACGTATCACACACAAAACTGCGCGATCGCATCTTTGCGGGCTTCGGCGCCATTTTATTCCTCGTCACCGCGTCGGCACTGACTATCGCGGTCATTTATGACTCAGTGACAAATAAGAACGACACTCCTCCCACAACTTCACAAGTCGCATGTGCTCCTGATGGAAGCATTGTCACAAACGAGACACTGCCTGCACCAGAAGTGTACAAACCAGACGGCAAGGTAACCACGTTGCAATCTACCGATATTGAGGCTGGCAGTGGCGAAGCGGCTAAGACAGGCGATTGTCTGCAGATGAAGTACTACGGCACGCTCGCGTCAGACGGCACGATGTTCGACGAGAACTTCACCAAAAAAACACTCTTCCAATTTCAGCTCGGTCAGGGTCAAGTTATCCCTGGGTGGGATCAAGGGCTCGTCGGCATGAAAGTCGGCGAGACACGTCGCCTCGTCATCCCGTCGAGCCTCGCCTATGGTCCACAGGCTCAGGGAAGTATCCCAGCCGATTCCGACCTCGTCTTCGTCGTGAAGTTAGTTGCAATCAAACAATAAGGAGATACCTATGCTCGAAGATTTTACCCCTGTCGAATCTGTCACAGAACTACAAGTGAATGATCTTGTCGAGGGCAGCGGAGACGCAGTAGAACCAGGCGCCACGGTCACCTGCCACTACACTGGAGCCATAGCTAAGACGGGTGCAGTATTTCAGAGCTCCCGTGATTTCGGCAAGCCGATCAGTTTTCCTCTCAGCGGCGTCATCGCTGGCTGGACGGAGGGTGTCCCGGGCATGAAAGTCGGCGGCAAACGACGGCTACTTATCCCGGCCGCGAAAGCCTATGGGAGTAATCCACCGTTTGGCTCTGGCATCCCAGCCGATGCCGATCTGGTCTTTGATATCGAGCTCGTTTCGATCGATGGCTAATGTCTACGACACACATTCATGGGCCAGCACTTTTAGGGCTGAGGAGAGCCTAATGCTCATGCATGCTGACTCATGTCGGCGGACAAGGCCCTCTTCGTCAATAGTGCCTAAAAATGTGTAAAAAGCACAATATATAGCGCCTTGACGGTAAAGCTTACGCTATAGTACACTAAAATATAGTTTCGACAGTCATCTAATACACACTGCCAAAACGGCTAAAAATAAAATCGAAAGCCCAAGTGGAGGGGGCTCTCAAATGGTCAAAAATATCACTATCTTTACCACGACAACATGCGCGTACTGCCCAATGGTCAAAAAGTACTTATCAGCAAAAGGCTTGCCGTACGAAGAAGTCAATCTCGACGCTGAACCGCACCGCCAGCAAGAGGCGCTCGCCATTTCTGGCGCCCTGACCGTGCCTGTCACCGTCGTCACCAAGCACGACGATAGCCGCGAAGTTGTCGTCGGATATAACCTTGCCAAACTCGCGCCAGCTGTCGCGTAAAGGTACAGGAGAGACACTGAGTGAGCATACCGGCGTTTGGGCAACACCAGGCGCCGGTATTACATACTCAGCCGAAGATACCTAGACGTGACTGTCCATAGCAAACGCAGCACAACCGCTGTTGCCCCCGGGGTGTATGCCCGGTACAATGAAAGACTGAAAGAGGGAGAACCAATGCCAGATACTACCACTACACACGATGTCGTCATGATTGGTGCCGGTCCAGCTGCGCTGAGTGCCGCTATCTACACAACCCGCGAAGACATCGATACGCTCTTGATTGAAAAAGGCGTCCCTGGCGGTCTGGCTGCGGTCACCGACCAGGTCGACAACTATCCTGGATTCCCAGATGGTATCGCAGGTCTGGATCTGGCAGCAAACCTACAGAAACAGGCTGAGCGCTTCGGTGCGGTTATCGACTTTGCCGAAGTATCTGCAATTCATGACGAAGGTACGTGGAAACGGCTAGAGACCACGCTTGGTGATATCAAAGCTAAGGCAGTGCTGATTGCGACCGGGAGTGATTATAAAAAACTCGGCATCCCCGGCGAGGCAGAGTTCTACGCCAAAGGTGTGCACTACTGTGCAACCTGTGACGGTGCGTTCTACCGAGACAAACGGCTCGTCGTCGTCGGCGGTGGCAACTCTGCTGTGCAGGAGGCGATGTTTCTGACCCGTTTTGCGACACACATAGACCTGATGGTGCGCAGCAAACTTCGCGCCTCTGACGTGCTGCAAAAGGAACTCGAAAAGTTTGTACAGGACGGCAAGATAACCGTACATCTCGGGACGACGACTGACGAAATCGTTGGTAACGACGACGGCAAAGTCGTCAAAGTTGTTGGTACTGACACCAAGAGCGGTACACAAGTTGAGGTTGAGACCGATGGCGTGTTTGTCTTCGTGGGGCTCAAGCCGAACAATGAGTTTTTGGGCGGGCAGATTGAGACAGACGACATCGGGCTCATCAAGACTGATGAAAACCTCATGTCCAGCATGCACGGCGTGTTTGTGGCTGGTGATATCCGCAGCGGTGCGACGATGCAGGTTGCGAGTGCTGTCGGCGAGGGTGCTACTGCGGCACTCAAAATCCGTGAGTTCCTCGAAGGTCACGTCGACATCCAGCTCGAAGCATAGACACAAGAAAGTTGCAAATATTGCACAACTGCAATATAACTAAGGGATGAGAAATTTTTCTACCCCTAGCATCGAAGTATTGACTTCCGGTAAACCTGATCTAACTCGGAAAACTCTTTCAGATTTATTCGCTGAATTTAGCGGGCAGTACATCGCTATGGCAAACAAGTTGTATGGGGTGGTGATATATGAAGACAGAAAGTTAAATACTGGGATTGTAACGGCACATGGAAATAGAAATTCTCCCCTGTTTGCCCGTATATGGCGGGGACGTGGTCAGCCGGGGAGCAACAACCTCTTGGAACATGACATTACGAATGCGGCGGGCATGATACAGCATGGCCTCTCAGTGGAGGAGCCACAGAGTCTGCAGCCAATTAGCCAACGGCTCGTGAGTTTGCACGTTGCAAGCACACTGCAGATTCCGGCCGAGGCAGAGGCGGTCCCATTAGGACTTTTGAGCTGGAAAATAGACTACACTGTGCTGACAGAACGCGCGCTGCGCGCAACGCTCCAGCATGGGATCGGCTCGCTGAGAGCATTTGCCGAACACACTCCAAGCTCACAGTATCCTACCTTAACTGACCTAGACTAATTTTGTGATGGTATAGAGGAGTGCTGCCGTAAGCGGTAACTCGATAGCGATGCCCCACGGGCGCTCCCAGCGCTGTATACCATCGTGCCAGCGAGTGTACCAGTGTGTATTGTGACTCATGTCGAATGTCTTATCCGCGAAGTATCGCTGTACCCACACGAAGTCAGGTGAAACTGCGGCGAAGCCGCCGGCAAACATCGCATAGTGATGTGATGCAATCGCCCAGACGCCCAACCCGATGGCGCCGAAAGCATCAATGATGTGGACCCATTTCCAAGCCGGAGAAACGCCATGTTTACCATGCTCAGCGCCGAAATGTGGCAAAACATCGAGTACGAAATGAGAGGCAAACGCCGCTGGGATAGCAATCGGCGACGGCAACGTAGCGCCAAGTATCCCGCCAACCAATGCATGATTTATCCCTGTCATAATTTGAGTGTAGTACTCAGGGGCGAGGCTTACAAGTCCTCGTAGCCTTCGTAGTAGTCATAGACAATGCGCTCACGCGCGGTGCCGGTGGCCTCGAGCGCGGCGCCGAGTGTCTCGACGAAACTCTGACCACCAGATAGATAGACCAGCGCGTCACTCGTCAGAACCTCATTGACCGCATCGACGGTGAGGCGGTCCGGATATACGACATCATGCCTCGTCAAATGAGGTACATCCGGGGCAATGAGTGCGCTGAGTGGCTCATCCGCTGGACGGTGTGCCCAAAACAGCTGCAGGGGGTGGGACAGGGCATTCGTGGCGATGTGAGCCATGATGGGCAGGTAGGAGGCGAGCGCGATGCCCTGCGCGACGAAGACAAGTGGCACAGTGTCGAGTCGGGGCAATATGGCGTCACCGTGAGGTTCGTCCATCTCCATGACGTCACCCGGCTGTATAGCAGCGAGTGGCTGCTTAAACACGCTGAGTGGCTTGTCGAGTCGGACGATAAAACGCAGCTCTGGTTCGGTGGGGAGTGACGACAAGGTAAATGTGCGGTGCTGTTTGCTGCGCGGGTCGTCGATGTGAAAGGGGAACGTGAAGCGAGCGTATTGCCCTGGCACGTACTCAACAGCCACAGTCGGCATAAAGGAATATTCCCAGACATCTGGGGCGAGCTCTTGCCGAGACCGAAACTGCACTTGCATACCTCTAGTGTATCATCGGTGCGATACTTATTTCTCGAAGAGGTCGGGACGGTCGGTGATGATGGCGTAGACGTACGGGCGCCATTTGTTGGCCTGTTTGACCGAGTTGACGCTATAGGGGGAGATTTTGTAGCCGGCGCGCTTCGTCATCTTGAGATACCAGGTGTAGAGCCACCAGCTGCGCATGCTGAGGCGCTTGGTGCCGAGCTCATTGCAGCGCATGCGGGCACGCACACCTGACCACGGCTCGATGACGATGAGTGGTATGTGCGGAGATTTGGCGTGTACCTCACGCAGGAGCGTCTGGCTCTTAGACGCAATCGTCAACTCCTCTGGTTGCCAGCCTTTGCCGTAGTAGTAATCGAGCATCTCGAGTACCTTTGCGGGTTCGACGCCTCGCTTGAGCTCAATCATGACTTTGCAGCGGTGGGCAATCTGCTTGATTGCCATGTCGAGCGCCGTGAGATCGCTCTTGTGACGTAGCAAATCAGCATAGGTCGTCAAGCGGATGTCCACTTTGCCGCCGTCGGGGTCTCGGAGGTACGCGTCATGGTGTAGTACAGCCACACCGTCTTGTGTCATGCGCACGTCAAGCTCGACCTCATCAACGCCGTGCTCAATAGCCTTTTCGATGCTCGCAAGGGTGTTTTCGGGTGCAAGCCCTGCAGCACCACGGTGGCCGATGATTTTCATAACTTTAGTGTACAATATTTGGTAGAAAAACATAGCTGCGCTGCGATAGGCGCATACAAAGGAGTCCCATATGCCTGATTTTAATAAAGTCCTTACACCCGGTGACGTCGATGGTGGTCTCGTCAATACTGTCGTCGAAATCCCAGAAGGCTCACGCCTGAAGGTTGAATGGGATCGTGAGCACGCGGCGTTTACTCTCGACCGAGTCGAGCCGGCTATATTTGCTAAGCCTTGCAACTACGGCTTTATCCCGCAGACGCTTGATGAAGACGGCGATGAGCTCGATACGCTCATCATCTGTCCTGAGCCGCTTGCAACGGGTGTCTGGCTGGAAGCCAAGGTTATCGGCGTGATGAAATTTGAAGACGACGGCGAAGTCGATGACAAAGTTGTTGTCGTGCCAGCAGACAACCGCGATGATGACCGCATCAATTCACTCGATGATATTCCGCAGCTTGTGCAAACAGCTCGAGCACCACTTCACGCACTACAAAGACCTCAAGAAGCCAGGCAGCACCAAGGTGCTCGGCTGGGGCGACGTCGAAGAGGCCAAAGCCATCATCAAACAGTGCATCGACCGCTACGGTAAATAGCTATGGCATCAGAAAACATTGGAGAGTTAATTTTTCGGCACAACGAAGCATCCAGAGCTGCCAGAACTGCTGAGGCACAGCGAATTGACCACATTGAGCAACTACTACAAGAGATTTCTGTCTCCGGTGTGACAGTAGATGTAACCGGTGTTAGTTCGTGGACCACGTTCATTACTGAAGGTAGTGACGGGAAGACAAGACACAGAACTCGAGGGCCAAGTCACTCAATAGCCAGAAATACTCCACCCGAACCAACCTCAGTACAGGGTACCGTAGACAAAGTAGATAGAGAGGGTTTAGGGATAAAAGTGTTAAATAGTGAAGAAAGTATCGAAGCCCAACGGAAAGAAGACCGCCCAGGAAGTGTAGTCCTCGGAAGAGTTAACTATTTCCGTTTTAGCAGAATTAGCGCGATTGCCATTCAACAGGAAGTCGTTACAGAACAGTAACCCCGTTGCACTTCGGTGACGAGTTCTCTACAATAGAAGCATAAGCATAAACATCTAAGGTGGAGAACACAGTGACAACAAAAATTGCAATCAACGGATTCGGCCGCATCGGTCGCAACGCATTTAAAATCGCCTTCGCCCGCGATGATCTCGAAGTCGTAGCGGTCAATGACCTCACAGACACCAAAACACTGGCGTATCTGCTCAAACACGATACAAACTACGGTACGTATGATAAGTCTGTGAGTCACGACGACGAAAACATCATCGTAGATGGTCAGAAGATTCGCGTTATCGCCGAAAAGGACCCGACGCAGCTACCATGGGGTGATATGGGTGTCGAGCTCGTCATCGAGAGTACCGGTCGCTTCACCGACAAGGAGGGCGCGTCGAGCCACATCACCGCTGGCGCCAAGCGCGTTGTCATCTCTGGCCCAACCAAGAGCGATGGCGTCGACACCATTGTGCTCGGTGCCAATGACGACAAACTCGAGGGCGCTACAGAAGTTATCAGTAATGCCAGCTGCACGACAAACTCACTCGGTGCCGTGATGGCCATCCTTGAGGCAGAGTTCGGTGTTGAGAAGTCGATGCTTACCACTGTCCACAGCTACACAGCTAGCCAGGTCGTGCAGGACGCTCCAGCCAAGGACCTCCGTGAGGGACGAAACGCCGCCGAAAACATCGTCCCAACGACGACCGGTGCGGCTATCGCGGTCACGCTGACGCTACCACAGCTCAAAGGCAAATTTGACGGTGTCAGTGTCCGTGTCCCAACCCCAGTGGTATCACTGAGTGATGTGACGGCACTCCTGAAGCGCAATGTCACGGTCGAAGAGATTAACGAAGCCTTTAAGAAAGCCGCAGCAGAGCCATTCTACCAAGGCATACTCGGCGTCAGTGACGAACCGCTCGTCAGTTCAGACTACATCGGCAACAGCCATAGCGGTGTTGTTGACCTGCTCTTGACCAAGGTTGTCGGTGGCAACCTGATAAAACTGATGGTTTGGTACGACAACGAATGGGGCTACAGTAACCGTCTTGTCGAGGTAGTCGCAGACACCGCTAAAGCATTGCACAAGGCATAGGATATGAAAATATTTATCGCTGCGGATCACAACGGATTCGAGCTCAAAAACAAGCTCGCAGACTATCTATCGCGTGGTGGTTACGAAGTTGTTGACATGGGTGACAAAGAACTTCACCCAGATGATGATTTCCCTCAGTTTGCGAGTCGAGCCATCCAGGCAATGATTGAAGATCCTTCAAGTGACGTTCGAGGTATTCTCATCTGTGGTAGTGGCCAAGGTATGTGCATGGCCGCCAATCGTTACAAGGGGATTCGCGCAGTACTCGGCTACGACCAAGAGTCTGTGCATAGCGGCCGTAATGATGACGACAGTAATGTCCTCTGTTTGCCATCGCACGCACTCGATTTTGAACAAGCCATCGGCATATCACAAACCTGGCTGATGACGCCATTTGCAGGCGCGCCAAGGTTCAAGCGTCG
>CAVUPG010000006.1:0-11065 GCA_963743435.1 uncultured Candidatus Saccharibacteria bacterium | reverse complement strand
CGTGACCCAGTAATGAATGATTATCTACGAATATTGGGTTATCCCCCGTCTGCAATCGCTCATCCACGTATGGAGTACCCACATATTTACAGACGTATGATTTATGTACTGGGGCATCTGCAGATGCAGTTCCCACCCCTACAAATGGAGTGAGTGCTGCGACAGTGTATGCTGCCAAAAATAGCAACGACATCGCAGAATTCTTAATACGTACCATGCGAAGTTTCATATATAACCTCCCTGTGAGCCCTGCTCATCGTTACTTCATTAGCCTTTTGTACTTATAGCCAAGCCACCTCACTGGCTTTCTATGTAAGCGAATCATGCGCTTAACCTGCGAAGGCTGCTGTAAGAATATTTACAAAATAGCATAAAATTTGCCATGTTTACATGTTTATTGTTTTATTTGCTAAACCGTTGCGTTCAGCAGTAACCCGATGTAGACAGGTACGAGCAAATTGTCGAGGCCGAAGATACCGAGGTTTTCGAGCAACGTTGCACCACCCACCGCAAGTGCAACGTGCTGCCAGGCGAAATCATTACCCGATGCGATGCTATACGCGGTAAATATCAGTAGCGACATTGTCGCAAACGCCGCTGTACCAGCGATGCTTTTGGTGTGACCAAAGACTTTGTAGCTATTCCCCTTGCCATGTGCCACGCCGACCAGTGCGGCCACACCATCCGCCAGGGCCATCTGCAGCACGGCGATAAAATAAATGTCCTTTGAGTCTGTGATGAGCGTCAGTAGCCCGACGCTCAGCGCAAAAAACATTTCACCGTAACTGAGCCGACGGACCGCACGGATTGATTGGAATACTTTGACACGAGTAGAGAGAAGTACTACGACAGCAAACGCGATACTCATCAGGCGGATGCTATTCCAGTCAAGATAGTACGGCCAGGTCGCGACGAAGCTGCCAACCAGCATGTGTACGAGTTTGCGCGACGACTCCCCACTCAGCCAGCCTCGGTCGGCTGTCACTTCAGCAAGCGCTAAGATGCCGAGCACGACGAGACAGACAAGCAAAAGGGATATCATTGTGTACCATTGTACGCTTCATGATAGGCCAGGCACAACGCTGGCCAAACAAGAGAGAGAGGCGTATAATCACCCCCGTTATGGCCCATGGAATGGGAGCTTACGTCGTCGGGGTGTGGCGCAGCTTGGTAGCGCGCAGCGTTCGGGACGCTGAGGTCGCTGGTTCAAATCCAGTCACCCCGACCATCTAGCTCTAGTCATTCCATGCGAATTACGCTATAATCACCCCCGTTGCTCTATGCACACAATTGTCGGGGAGTGGCGCAGTCTGGTAGCGCACGCGGTTTGGGACCGCGGGGTCGCAGGTTCAAATCCTGTCTCCCCGACCATATAAAATCACCTTGGTAATACCAGGGTGTTTTTATATGTTGGCAGCAGGCTTGGTTCTGCGACAGAGTGTTTGCGTCAGCAGAGAATCGTAGTCGCTGGGTCGCGGAGCGAATGCGAAGAAGGGCCTGAACCCGCTAACCCTGTCTCCCCCGAACCTTCAAAAGGCCTGGTCGCTCAGACCATTTTGGTTGGGTGAGAAAAAGCTTGCATCAGTATTGTGGCCTCAGCGCCTACCCTTTTCTCAATGAGAGCCATCCAACCACACTGAGCACCGCCCCCAACCCGAGGATGGTAACCGCAAGATTAGCGAAGGCGGCAATTTCCGCCGACTGTATCGGTCTGAGCCCGTAGAGCACAGCTACTGGCAGCACGATGAGTGCTACGTACGTCAATCTGACAGTGCGTTCACCGTATGTGTGCTGCTGCTTTTTTGTTAAGTGATGTTTCGGGTGACGTTTTTGGATAGTTTGTAGTACCTCACGTTTCGCAGTTTCGGTCATACGTTCGACCGCAGCATCTGTTGCTGGTAGATAGACTCGCTTCACTACGTACACAACTAGGGCAATCAGCAGTACTGCTCCTGCTCCTGCGAATAGCATCACTGCTCCTGAGGGCGCTTGCCCTGACGTCGTCGTTACCGGCTGCGGAGCAGGCTGATCAGGGCCTGCTATTATCGGCAGCCTGAGGATGTCGGGTAGATAGGCGGCAAGAGTAATAAACCACATCAGCGCGATAGCGATGTGCGCACCACTGCGCAGAAACCGCGCTATGCCCCACTGCCACCCCTGTTTGGTCACTCGCCGACCTCGCGGATATGCCGAACCGACGTAGCTTTGCCAGTGTGCTCATCTAGCTCGACAAGCAGCGCATTGAATTGCCAACGACCGGAGCTCTCACGTTCATTCCGAGTCTGGTAGCCATCTCGCCAACGAGGAAGTACTGAGTCAAATGTGATACCAAGTGACGAATCGAGTGAGCCACACATCCCGACGTCTGTCATGTGTGCCGACCCCTTCGGGAGCACGTCCGCATCGGCCGTCGGTACGTGCCAGTGGTCTCCCACGACGACAGAGGCACGTCCATCGAGATAATAGCCAATGATAAACTTCTCGCTACTGAAATCTCCGTGCAGGTTTACGACTGTTGCGATGCGCTTTTCTGGGCCCTCAGTGGCCAAGATTCCGTCGATAGTTTTGAGGGGGTTATCTGTCTCGCGGTCGGCATCGCGCCCGACAATCTGTCCCATCAGGCTCACGACCAGGACATCTCCCTTGGGTGTATGGGCGTATTTGTACTTAGGCCCAGGTGCATCAGGGTAGTTTGCGGGTCGCACGAGCGGTATCGTCGCGTCCTCAAGCAGTGGGGTGGTTTCGTCACGCCACGTCGTCCAATTGCCGCCAGTCCCGAAATCGACGCCAGCCGTTTGAAGTCGCTCAAAATCAGCTGGTAAAATCCCCCTACCCTCGCTCAAGTTCTCGACCTGCGCGACCACAAAGTCAATCTGCTCCCGTTGTTTCAGCTCAGGCAAGATACGCTCAACGACCTGCATACCCATTTCCGCCATGACGTCACCGATATATAAGATCTTCATAGGTGTATTGTACCGCAGTAGAAACTAGTCCTCTTGCCAATGCCAGATGAGATCCATGACATATTCACGTCGTTCGCCAGGTTGCAGCAAGCGAGCGCCCTGATCGTCTACCGTAGCAAGCGGGCCGGCTGCAGTCGGTTCTACGCAGAAATAGCTGCCCGGCTTGTCGCTCCATGCAACTAACTGTGGTAAACCTTGCGTGACCATTGACCATGTTCCACCTGGGCCAGCAACGCGTGCAAGATTATGCGTTTGTCTCCCTGGCACACGCTGCACTGCTGCAAGCTCCTCTGGGCTAAAGTGCCGCGCAGGGTCATCGTTGTACTGGACTTTATACTCACTCGCATTAGTTCCTTGTTGGACTGGCAAATACGGGTGCAGGCCAGAGCTTTCGATAAATGCCCGCTCACCCTTGTTTTCAACTGACAGTTGCAGCCTGACGCCACTTCCACCATCCGCCTCGAGAAACCAGACGGATAGTTCCATGTTCGCCCCTTGGTACTCGTCGGGCAAGTCAGGCTCTTGGTCGGCAGGGTTTACCAGGCTGAATCGTGCACTACTTTCGTCAGATTCCAGTATTTCCCACTCTAAATCCCGTGCAAAACCATGTTGCCTGAGGCCCACTTCTTCCCCGGGGCCAAAAATAGGAGCGCAGACTGGGATTCCCCCACGGTCTTTGCCCGCTTCGTTTTTCTGCCTCGGGAATAGAACCTCAGCGCCATCTGGTGCTGTTAGTCGCTCAAGGTAGGCGCCCCGTGGGTCAATTGCTGCCACAAAGCCCTGCTCATTTCTGATTTCAATGATCGTGCTTGGGTGTTGCTCGGCTGGACTAACCATAACTCTGCTCCTTTCGGTATGGGCTATTTGGCGAATTCG
Source organism: uncultured Candidatus Saccharibacteria bacterium (assembly GCA_963743435.1). Classification (GTDB taxonomy): domain Bacteria; phylum Patescibacteriota; class Saccharimonadia; order Saccharimonadales; family UBA4665; genus JAGXIT01. The sequence goes on along the minus strand of CAVUPG010000006.1, from coordinate 7,226 downwards.
ATGGCGCGGGTTTCGCGGATGACATTCTTGAGACTTAGTAAAACAAATTGTGTCTCAATACGCTAGCTGTTCGATGGTATCGGCCGCACAACTCCCAGACCATCCAGAAGGTTACCCGCGAGTCGAACAACCAACATTCGTTGCTCCTCACCATTCTCGGTAAATCTCTCTTGATCAAATACCATGCGACTTCCACGCACAACTGGGACATCTACTCTACTGCCCTCGCCCTCAAACGTAACCATCGGGTCACGATTCATCGCATCGTGCGTCGCGCGGTCAATAGTGCCGTGGTAAAACAGATTTACTCCAGTGCCGCTTTCAACATCATAGTCGGGCGTTTTCAGACTTAGTACCGCTACGGGGAATTTTTCGCCCGAGATGCGATTACGGTTTACTCTTGTAGCAAGCGTTTTATCTGCTAGCAGTGGCGTAACGCTCGCCAGAAGGTCTAAAGCGTCATCCGAGACCGTTTCACCAACGCCATGTTCACCTAATCCCATGCGAATACCTCTTGATTAAATTAATCCCTAAAGTATCATCTTTTTGCGGTTATAGCAAGGTAGGTAAGCCCCTACTTGGCGAATTCGATGGCGCGGGTTTCGCGGATGACATTCACCTTGATAGTGCCAGGGTAGTTCATACTGCTCTCAATCTTGGTGGCGATGTCACGTGCTAGTCGGATGGCGCTGAGGTCGTCAACCTGTTGTGGTCTGACAAAGACACGGACTTCGCGACCGGCACTGATGGCGTAGGATTTCTCGATGCCCGTAAAGCCATTGGCGATATTCTCGAGCTCCTTCATGCGCTCTGCAAAGTTCTCGGCGGAGATATTGCGTGCGCCTGGGCGAGCCGCGGATATAGCGTCACACACACGGACGATGAGTGCTTCGACGCTTGTTGCCTCGACGTCGTCGTGGTGCTGTTCGGCAGCGAGCGCAACTTCTTCGGGTGCGCCGTATTTGCGAAGCATTTCACCGGATATGTGGTGATGTTTGCCTTCTATCTTGTGAGTTAGGGCCTTGCCGAGGTCGTGCATGAGTGTGGCGTATTTCGTCACCTGGACATTGGCACCCAGCTCTTCGGCAAGCATACCTGCCATGTGTGCCATTTCTGTAGAGTGTTTGAGCACGTTCTGGCCATAGCTAGTACGGTACTTGAGCTCGCCAAGCAGGTGCAGGAGCTCTTTCGGGATACCGATGACCCCAACTTCGCGAGCAGCGTCCTCGCCGGCACGGACGACATCTTTTTCGACATTCTTTTGTGCCTTTTCGACGACTTCTTCGATGCGACCAGGGTGGACGCGGCCGTCCTTGAGTAGCAACTCAAGTGCTTGTCGGGCAACCTCACGGCGGACCGGGTCAAAGCTGCTGAGCACGATGTAGCCTGGCGTGTCGTCAACCATGATGTCGACACCAGTAGCGCGTTGTAGGGCCTGGATGTTGCGCCCTTCCTTACCGATGATACGGCCTTTCATTTCCTCGTCCTCGAGCTTCACGCTGGTGAGCGTACGCTCCGCGGTGACTTCGCTTGCCATACGCTCCATGGCGGTGACGATGAGAAGCCCTGCTTCTTCCTCGGCGTTTTCTTTGGCCTCGTTCTGCAACTTTGAGACAAGCCCGGTTAGATCGTGCTTGATATCGCGCTCGGTCATTTGCATCAGTTTTTCGGCGGCCTCAGATTTCTTGAGTTTGGCGATTTTCTCAAGCTTTTCTTGTTGCTTGGTGCGAATCTCACGGATTTCGTTCTTGAGCGATTCGATTTCATCCTCGCTTGCGCGCAGTCTCTCGGTACGCTTATCGAGATCGTCAAGCTTTTTGTCGAGGGATTCCTCGCGCTTCACGAGGCGGTCTTCGAGGTCTTTTAGCTCGTTTCGACGTGACTGCTCCTCTTTACGAGCAGCATCACTGAGTTTATGCGCCTCATCTCGTGCTTCATCGACGAGTCGAGTTGCCTCTTTTTTCGCCTTGGCGAGCTCCTTATCAGCCTTGTTTTCAGCCTCGGCGAACTTTTTCTTTGACGTGTACGTGCTCGCACCATAGCCGACACCAAGCCCGGCTACCCCGAGCAATATGGCTACTAATTCCATACTGATTCCTTTCGTTTCAGTGGGTTTTTATCTGACGACAATCGCTATCACTTCACTAGTCGCGCTGTATGAACCCACCAGATATCATAAATAATTGACAATGTGGCCTTCCAAATAACTCCGAAAATGCCTACTTAAATAATACCCCCGTGAAAGAATATCCGTCAACAAACTCGTAAAAACTTCTTTCTGACAACCGTAATACAAGCCATGCGACTAGGAATAACACGAGGACACCAAGCACCACCAGCGCCCCAATATAATCCCAGAAATAGATAAGCCCTTGTCATTTGGGAGTTTGAGCCCCATTACGATACACCAGGTAGATGGCTATTTCTTCTGTGCTGTAATGTGAGCTTCGGCACCGTAGAACGGCAGCGCTGGCCAGTCATTCTCACCAGCGGTGAGGCGTGCTATGCCCTGGTCTACCCAGTCATCGCCTTGCGTGGCTGCTATAGGCACCTGGAGCGCATCCGCTAATGTATTCGCCACTGTGAGCCCGATACGAAGCCCCGTAAAGCTCCCAGGGCCCTGGAATACAACAACCCCATCGACGCTTTTCAGTTCTTTACCCTTTGCTGTCAGCAATTTGTCGATGTGTCGATGGATAGTCTCCGCCAACTCACGGTGCGCATGCCACGTGTCGTATGCGCACTGTTTTGTATCATCAAAAAGTCCCAGTTCTGCCTCTGGCTTATCTGTACGAATCGTCAATATAATCATGCCTGTCCTCCGTCAAACAGGTAGGCAAGGGCCTCGGCATATGTGATGCTGACGGCACGGCTGCCATCCTTCTGGAGTGCGAGTTTCACTGTCACACGCTCCTGCGGTAACACGTCTTGGACAATATCGCCCCACTCTACAACGGTTACGTACGTAGGGTCACCAACAAACTCGGCGAGTTCATCCGCCACTATACCCGCCTCTGCAAGTCGGTAGAAATCAAAATGCTCGATAGTAAATGTAGCCGCCGAGTACTCTTTGCTAATCGTGAATGTCGGGCTGGCGACTCTGTCCGTACTGCCGGCACCACGCACAAGCCCTCTGGTGAAGGTCGTCTTGCCGCCGCCAAGATCACTGACGAGCTCAATCGTTTCGCCGCCACGAAGCCGGGCGCCAATATTAGCGCCGAGTGCCTCGGTTTCGTCGGAGTTTGTCGAATGCGTTTGCCACGTCTTGCCGGTACTCATACAACACATATCCTACCCCGGCAACAGCGACCACCGCAAGTAGACCAGCGTGGATGACCGGGCTAGTCGTGGCCGCATTGACCGCGCTCGCAGTATTGCTCGCGGCTGTAGGCTTCGTGGTACTTGCCCCTTTGACCGATGTTGAGCTAGACGTTTTCTTGCTCGAAGTTGCCTTTTTTAGCCCATTTTTTGTACTGACTATAGGCGCGGCGATGACATTGCTCGCCGAGGGTGTTGGCTTGACCGTCCAGTACCACGTACCGTTCGCAAGCGCCCACGCCTGCCCATCCTTGGCCGATGAATACGGGTCGGTTTGTGCGACCGTCGAACCGAGTGGATCGTTTAAGTTTGCCTGGCTGCCCGTGTTACTCAGGCTCAACCCAGTGTCAGCAGAGAAGTATGCTTTGAATGTTTTTGCGGGCAGGAGCGTACCTGCCGGGAATGTGTAGCTATGTTTTGTCGTAAGACCCGTTTGTAGGACAAAGCCGCTCAGGTCAAACGCCCTAGCGTTTGGATTATATAGTTCAATGTATTCATCCGTATCTTCGTTTCCAGTGCCGACTGGGTTTGGCAGTAGTTCGGTCAAACGCGGGGGAGCAAGCCCAATATCCGCGGCCGGGATGGTCGGCACGATGGCCTGGCTCGTGGTAGTCTCCTCGATAATTGATTCAATGACGGCGGGAGGCTCGGCTCCAACATTTGGCCACTCGTATATAACTGTATCGCCACTATTGTCGCCGCTCGGCACGGTGAGCCGGCAGCCTGCCGTAATATTCCCTGCTACCCATCCGTTCGACGTGTCATCGAAATACCAGGCAGGGTTATCCAAACTGGATTCTCCTAGCATGTCGATATCATGCGACTGCATGTCGATGGGTGTGGATTTGGTTGATTTGCCCCAAATGACTGACGTCGACTGGCCGTCAAGTCTCGTAAAACTCGCGGAATCCATATGCCACAACGACAGGCTTCCTCTTGTGTCGGTCAATGATGGCCCAAGGCTTGTAATGTAGCGGACACCACAGACTTCGAGATTCCCTCCATCGGTGAGGAGCAATGACTCTCCCGAGGCGAGCGGGACATCAGGCAGTTGCTGCGTAGGCGGCGCCACCGTCGTATCCGTACTGACATACCCGAGCCAATAATCACTGAGATGTTCGAGATCTGTGGTAGCTTGCAGCACGATAAATTCGTCACCCGAAATCTTGACCTCACGAATTGTAAGCGCCTCCGCAGGTTTGAGAGCTTGCGCTACCGTCACTCCTTGCATAAGCGTAACGCAGCTTAAAAAAACTGCGAATGCCACCCTCAAGCTACGGTTGCTGCGTTTCATAATTGCATTTCAGTGTACTCTCAGCATTTTCGGAGACAAAGCAGTAGCATCTTCTCTTGGTGTTGCTTTTTTACAACAAGGGGAGTTACCCTTGTGGAGTCTTGTGCTCGACGCGCTATACTAGGTACATGCTCAAGCTTAGCGATACACTCCTTGGTCGTCCGGTCCTCAGCCTACAGACGGGTCAACAGATTGCCATGACAACTGGTATCCTCCTCAACCCAAACAACCTCAAGATAGAGGGCTTCTACTGCTCAGATAAAGTCTCGAAGGGCGAGCGAGTCCTACTCTACCAAGACATTCGGGATGTGATTGCGCAAGGCTTCGTCGTCAATGACCATGATGTGCTCGCAGAACCAAGCGAACTGGTCCGTTTCAAAAAACTGATGGATATAGATTATGAATTGCTCGGCAAGCCTGTCGTGACCACAGGTAAGAAGCGCCTTGGCAAAGTAGTTGATTTCGCCACCGAAATCGAAACTATGTACATACAGAAGCTGTATGTCACACAGGGCGTCATTAAAGGCCTGACATCGGGCAATCTCGGCATCGATCGCTCCCAAATCAACGAACTCACTAATAAAAAAATTATCGTCAATGACCCGCTAGAGTCTGGCGCAGTGCGCGCTGGGGTACCTGCATAGAAGCCGTATTTTACCTCATTTGGCTTTTTTACAGGGGTGAGTTTTACTTCATCTCGTTTTCTTCGCGAAGAACTGACTTTATATCGTCGTAATTGAAACCCTGCCGAGCGAGGTAGGCGATGAGTTTTTGCTCATCCTGGTAACGTGTCTGTTTTTGCTTTTTTGCAATTAGCTCGCGCAATATGTCTCGCTCATCAGTCTCGTCTTCTGCAAGTACGGTCCTAATGATATCGTCTGCAACTTTCTTTTGTCGTAGCTCGAGTCTGAGCCGCTTCGTGCTCGTTGCTTTTAGGAGCCGACGGTTCTCGACCCAACGACGTGCAAATTCGGCATCATCGACGAAACCGCCGCGTTCGAGCCGTTGCATGATATCGTCTGAAAGCTCCGGATCGTACTGTTTGCGACGAAAATAATCTTGGAGCTCACCCCGGCTACGCATACGCCGTGCCACGTACGCCAACGCCAAACCGTAGGCCTTGTCATCTGCGGATAGCTTTTTGTAGCGACGGATGTCTGCGTCACTCAGCTCCTGACCCGTTGTAAGTTTGGCGTCGAGCAGAGCCTCTGCACTCAGGCTAAAGGAGTACTTGCCATCAATGAATATCGAATATCGCCCCTCCCGCTTTACCTGTGACTTAATCGCTGTAACGTTCATTACGTATAGTGCTTCGAGATTATTTGTACTAGAGCCGGCGTGTATAGGTCTGGGTGTTCCACAATATCTTGTCGTAGCCACCCAATGTCAAACCATCTGACACCTGCTAACTCCTGTTGATCAAACTCTATTACTGTCTGCCTCGGTACGATAGCACGAAACAGTCGGTTGAATCGGTTGTACGTCCTAGCCCCATCGACGCGTCTGGTTTGATAGTAATCGATTTCTTGCAGCTCAAGATCGAGCCGCAGCTCTTCTAGCGCTTCGCGATGTGCCGCGGCAACATCAGAGGTATCGGCCCAATCCACGTGCCCCGATGCTGAGTTGTCATAAAGGCCCGCCATATAGAAATCGTCTGCTCTTCGCTGTTGCAACAATACCGACCCTTCGCCGTCTTCTACCATCACTCGCGCGATGCGGTGCCAAATGCCATGCAGCTGTGCTTCATCCATCGTCCCACCACGTAATGACATGTTTGTCTCGTCGACAAGCAAAATCAAGTTCTCAGCCACTTGGCTACTCCTTGGCTTTGGCAGCTTTGAGGATTTTCTCGGAGATTTCAGACTGAACTTTGGGGTTTTCCTCTAGGAAAGTCTTGGCAGCTTCACGCCCCTGCCCCATTTTGCTACCCTGGTATGCAAACCAGGCACCAGCCTTCTCGACTATGTCATGCGAGACAGCGAGATCGAGGATATCGCCCGATTTGCTGATGCCTTGGTTGTACATGATGTCGAACTCGGCTTCGCGGAACGGCGGTGCAATCTTGTTTTTGACCACCTTGACCCGCGCTCGGTTACCGATGACGCTATCGCCAGCCTTAATTTGTGAGATACGGCGGATATCCATACGAACACTCGCGTAGAATTTGAGTGCGTTACCCCCGGTCGTCGTCTCTGGGTTGCCAAACATGACACCGATCTTCATACGAATCTGGTTAATGAAGATGACAGTCGTCTTGCTGCGGCTGATTACTCCGGTGAGCTTGCGGAGTGCCTGACTCATAAGCCGAGCCTGGAGGCCCATGTGGCTGTCACCCATGTCGCCCTCGATTTCAGCTCGCGGTACGAGTGCGGCAACCGAATCAACGACTACGAGATCGACGGCGTTTGATCGTACGAGCGTCTCCGTGATTTCAAGCGCCTGCTCACCGTTGTCTGGCTGGCTCAGCAAGAGATTTTCAACATCAACGCCTATGCGCTTTGCGTATGCTGGATCAAGTGCGTGCTCTGCATCGATAAATGCTGCCGTGCCACCACGCTTCTGCACCTCGGCGATGGCATGGAGGGTCAGTGTCGTCTTACCGCTAGATTCAGGC
>CAVUPG010000005.1:0-10071 GCA_963743435.1 uncultured Candidatus Saccharibacteria bacterium | reverse complement strand
AAAAAACAACATTAATCCTGGGACAGGATGAGGACACCGTATGGTGCTAGTTTTAGTGTGGCGACGCCATGGCTGTTTGTCTTAGCATGGGTGATGCGGACTTCGTGAAAATCAGGGCTGTAGCCTTTCCAGCTGCTATTGAAGCGTACCGTCCACTTCCCTGCGACTGGCAGTGATAAATGGTAGATGTCGTGGGCTTTGTCGCCGAAATTCACGATAACCAGCGTGTCATCTCCTGGGCCACCGTTCTCCCATCGATGGTAACCCAGGACGGCATTGTCATCGTCCTGATGAAATATGGCAGTGTGCTGCCCTTGTAGGCCGGCAGTGTTGTTGTGGCCATTGAGTCTCAGTTTGATCAGGTGTTGGTGTGCAGTGACGATGCCAGCATAGCTCTCAGCTTTTTCCCATTCGAGCTCTTTCCAGTCATTGAAGGCGCCCTCTTGCATGAACTCTTGCCCCTGTAGCAGCATCGGTATGCCGGGAGCAGTCAAGGTTATGGCATCTGCCAGCAATGATCGTTCGCGGGCAAAGAGGTCTGCCGCGTCTCGCTTGCCGGCTTCTTCGTTCAGTCGAACCGAGCCGTTTGCTGCTGTATCGTGTGAGTCACTGAAGATGATTTTTTCGAATGCATTGCCGTTATACTGCCGCTCTAACTCGTACCGTACGCCTGCGAGCGAGGGCTCACCGCGCAACCCGAGCGCGTCCCGAAGTGCATGCGGAAACCCGAGCTCCCACTGTGCGTCGAACGCGCAGCCGAGCTCAGAGACGGGCTTCGTGAGATATGGGCTGTTGGCGCAATCTTCTGCGATCATAAGAGCGTCCGGGCGAATTTTGTGTGCGAGTTCTGTTACCTCACCAAGCAGATGCCAGACGGCTGGAATATCATGGTCAGGGTCGTTGTCGACGCCGGCCGTGTTGCGCATATAGATAGTCGAGTCGACACGGAGGCCATCGAGGTGGTATTCGGCAAACCACATGGCGACATTGTCGAGGATGAATTGTTGTACTTCGGGTCTGCCGAAGTCTGGTCGTCCACCCCACGGGGTATCGCCGCGTTCGTCATTGTAGAAATAAATCCCCCCACGGCCGTTTTCGCTCCAGCCGTCGAATTGCCACAGGTTGGTATCAGATGAGAAATGGTTGTAGACCACGTCGAGGATGACATTGATGCCGCGTGCGTGACATTCTCTGACGAACGTCATGAGTCCATGGCGGCCGCCGTATGCATTCTCAACCGAATATATATGGTTCGGCGCATACCCCCAGCCAAAACTCGAGGTCATGCTGGTGACTGGCATCAGCTCAATGGTGTTTATGCCGAGACCAACGAGATAGTCAAGCTTCTCAATCGCATCGGCGAAAGTGCCTGTCGTGGAGGCGTCGGGTCGGTTGAATGTGCCGACATGGAGCTCATATATTACCTGCTGGTCAGATGGGATAACGGGTGATTTATCATCCTGCCAATCGAAATCAGTGTCGGGTATGACGGATGCTCCATTGGCAGAGGTGATTAATTGTCGAGCGCGTGGGTCCTGTCGAGTGAGTACCCGCCCGTCGGACGTGGTGATAAGGTATATATAATTTTGGCCGGGCTCGACGTCTTTTAGTGTAGTTGACCAGTAGCCATCATCCTCGCTTTTGAGCGCGACCTCTCCGTCGGAACAGACAGTGCCGGCCAGCGCAACTGATTTCGCGAACGGTGCCCAAACGCGGAATTCTGTCTTTTCGCCGTGGTGAGTGACGCCCAGGTTTTTCTTCAGTTGGTGTGCCATATTGCTATCAGTATGCAAGCGTAAGCGGTTTTTCGCAACAATACCACGATAATCTAGTGTAAAACATCGATGACAAGCGGAGTCGAGTTGTCCCACATCGTGTCGATGTAGACGAGTGGCGATGCTATTCGCTTTGGCACAGAGAAGCTGAGTGCCCCACTGGCACTTTCCCCAGGCTTGAGATCTTGTGCGGGCAGTGGCTGTGGCACAAAGACGCTTGGGTGCAGGACGGCATAATCACCCTCATCACTTCGTACATAAAACTGACTGACAGGTATCAGATGCTGGGTTTTATCTGTTTTGTTGGTTATTTCTATATCCATGACAAGCAAAGTTTCTCCCTCCGGCAAGGTAAAGGCAGGATCCGTTTTTGTCTGCTCTGCGACATTGCTGACCCGGGCAGAAACGGCAAAATTATGTGCCGTCTGGAGTGAGGTTGCTGTTGTCAGGTTGACGATAGTGGCAGTTTGTTTATTTTGCTGCTCATAGCGCTTGGATGTGTACTGGACCCAGAAGATTGTATTGATGATAACGAGGGCGGCTATGCCGAGAACAAAAACGGCAAACAATAAGCTATTCTCATCACGGAACTTTTCAAAATGACGGTATTCTTTTTGTAGCTCTTTCGCTTCATCTTCAATCTTGTCGCCGAGCACTTCGATTGGGTTATCTTGTTTTTTCTTCCTCATAGAACTGCTTCCTTTCAAAACTAAGGTTTGCTTGCATCGTAGTACCCAACTCGGTAGCCCGCTAATTGGCTACTACCGCTATTATTCTTTGTTGAGCTGTTGTGATTATGGGTCGTTGCGCCACTGCTATCTCGATAGCCGGGGATACTTGCAGAGCCAGAAAGAATGGAGGCGATACTATGGTTACAGGTAGCGCTTGAATTTTCTATCGTTGAAGTTGAGCCCGATTTAATGCCACCTGGGTGAGATGGTCGGAAGCTCGTGATATTGATGACCCATGTCAGGTTCCACCCCCAGCAGTTGCCAGGCCCTGAGTGTGATGCTAAATCATTCGGACCATAACACGGCGTGAGGCCACTACAATAGACCGGCGCAGGATTCGATACGGTCAGTGTGGCAGATTTGGTGCTGGTGCCACCTGCATTCGTACAAGACAATGAGTAGGTGTATGTCCCAGCGCTATTTATCGTGCCAGTGCCCTGCGACCCACTCGACGCCTTACTGCCGCTCCATGAGCCACCGGCGGTGCAGGATGAGGGACTATTGCCTACTGACCACGATACGGTCGCACTGGAGCCGGTATTGATACTTGATGGAGACACGGAGATGCTGATGCTAGGCAGCGCAACGACGGTGACGGTGGCAGATCCAGACCCGGATCCAGCGCTATTGGAGCACGAAAGCGAGTATGTGTATGTGCCTGCCGAGCCAATGGTGCCGGTGCTCTGACTGCCGCTACCACTTTTGCTTCCGCTCCAACTCCCGCTGGCGGTACACGATGTCGGACTATTGGTCGCGCTCCAGCTGAGTGTCGAAGCGGAGCCGGCACCGATAGTCGTCGGGCTTGCACTGATTGAAACGACAGGCGGCGATGAAGCACCACCACTTGTTGCGGTAACGCTCGCCGACGCACTATCGCTGCCTCCTGCGTTGCTACAAGTCAGTGTATATGAATAGGTTTTTGCCGTGCTGAGAGTGCCGGTGCTACTAGTGCCACTCGCTGACTTATTGCCGCTCCAGTCGCCACTCGCGGTGCAGGACGACGGACTATTGGTCGCGCTCCAGGTGAGGTTTGAGTTACTGCCGACAGTTACCGAAATCGGGGATGCATTGAGGCTTACGACCGGTGCCGGCGGGTTGGTGACAGTCAAAGGTATATTGTTGGCGTAGCCTGTCCCTCCGGCGTTCGTACAGCTCAAGCTGTAGAGACGTGTTCCCGTTGAGTTGAGTGTGCCGGTGCCCTGTGAGCCACTGGCCGACTTGCTCCCGCTCCAACTCCCAGTGGCAGTACACGATGTCGGACTATTGGTCGCGCTCCAGCTGAGCGTTGAGGAATTATTGACGTAAATACTCGACGGACTGACCGTCAGTGATACTACCGGAGCTGACGGAATCACTTGCACCGATGCGGTGTCCAGGGTGCCTCCAGCTGAATTTGAACAGTTGATAGTGAATTGGTATGTTTTGATGCTGTTCATGCCGGTAATGGTCTGTGAACCAATCGCCGACTTATTGCCGCTCCAGTCGCCACTTGCGACACATGACGAAGGACTATTAGTCGCGTTCCAGCTCAGCGTAACACTTCCGCCAGGTGCGATAGGCCCGACAGGGTTACTCGCAATGGTTACTATCGGTACATTTGGCGGGGGTTGTTGTACGGTGACAAATGCGCTTTGAGCGACGCTGGTTCCCGAAGCATTTTTACAGGTCAGCGTGTAGGTATATTGCCGTGCAGTTGTCAGCGTGCCAGTGCTGACCGCCCCTGAACCGCTCTTTGTCCCGCTCCAGTCTCCACTCGCACTACAAGAGGACGGGCTCCCGGTTGCCTCCCAGGTGATTGTAGAACTATCTCCCGCGTAGATAATGGCTGGTGCTCCTGCAATGGTGACGACAGGTACGCTGCTCCCTGCGTTGCCCTGAGAGACTTGTGCGGTCGGTTGGCTCACGCTGACAGCGACCGTGCTAAACCCAGTGCCAGTGTCGGTTTTGCACGTGAGCGTAAAGAGATAATTCTGCACTTTGGTGAGTTTGGGCGTTACTTCGTTGCCGCCAGAGGTGGATTTATCGCCCGACCAATCGTCACTCGCGACACAGGATTTCGGATTGTTTGTGACGCTCCATTTGAGCGTACTGGATTTGCCGAGCGCGGCTGTCGCCGGGTCTGCTGTCAGGGTCACGACTGGTGCATTCTTGCCGCTTGTCCCGCCAATCCCAGTCGCCACGTTCCCCCCGGGCAACGCTGCTCCACTCTTATCTACCCCGCTTGTCTGGGGTGCATTTATATCGAGGCCATGTTTGCTACTGAAGTTTGGGTCATTGCTCTTGATAGAAAATATCGCGAATATAATCATGCTAATTATGATCAGAGCACTTGTGATTGCGATGAGGATCTTCGTTCCGCGTGGGGTGAACTTGGGTAGTTTGGACCACAAACCACCACCCGGCGTTTTCGGTGGCGTGAATTCAACGACGACAGGCTCGAGACCCATGGTGTGTATAACCCCCTAGTTATCTTCCGATTTTACCATAAACGGCACAGCAGTACTGGTCCAACTTGACTCGACGTAGAATTTATACGAGCCAGTCTTTGGCATGAGATAACTTAGTTCGCCAGTCGTCGATTCACCGGGTAGGACGATACCAGAATGAAACGGCTTCTCCAGAGCAAATGGTGCCAGGTAGCTCACCGTTCCATCGGCAGTCTTGACATATGTATCGTTGGTGGGTGCGATTGAGAACGGTTGTTCGCTACGGTTTTCGACGCGTAGAGTCACGATGAGGTAGTCGTAGCCTTCAGGTGCAATAAAGGGCTGACTGCCAGGTTTATGTTCGACTTTCGTTACGGTTAGCCCGCTACCTCCGACATGCACGGTCTTGCCTACAGCCAATCCAGCGTATGGGGTGTGGGTGCGCTCATGTGAAAGCTTATACGCCGACACAAGGCAAACCATTGACAGCACAAATAGGACTGCGCTCGCCAAAAATAGCCAGCGGTCGAAGCGTTTTACGGCGCGCATAGCGGTTGCGGTGTGTTGTTTCATCGGTATCTCCATTATGGTTTGCTGCTATCGTAATATCCCACGAAGTACGGAATCATATTGCGGTCGGCGTTGGCTTTGGTACTGGCATTATGGTTGCGCGTTTGGCCACCCGCGCTGACGCTGCCGCCGAGAGATGGCCCAAGATCTTTGCCACATACCCCAGAAACTTCGATAGAACCGATGCCACTTTTGCCCTTGTGATAGCCAGAATCAAAACTGGTTATATTCATGACGCGATTCCCATTCCACCCCCAACAGTTCCCTGATGAACCGTGCTGTGCGACATCCTTCGGGCCGTAACATGGGCTGGCTCCACCGCAATAGACAGCTTTTGGCGTTGAGGTTGTTTTGGTCTGGCTGGTGCTCGTGGTGCTGGTCGAGACAGCGCTGCCGCTCGATTTTGTGACCGAGACTGTGACACTATCTGAACCTTCCCCACCTTCGTTTTTGCACGTCAGCGTGTACGTTTTCTTGCCTTCATTACTCAGTCTTCCCGTGCTCTCGCTACCAAACTGTGTTTTTGGCCCTTGCCAATCACCACTCGCTGTACAACCAGTAATTTCACCGGTAACGTCCCAGGAAAGCGCACTGAATAACCCTGTAGGGACTTCGGTCGGGTTAGCGCTGAGACTGACGACTGGCGGAGTTGGTGGCGCAAGCTGCTGAGACAGGCTGAATGAGCCACCTTTTTCGCTCGATGAAAAGATACCGATGAGCACTATCGCATTCATGCCTACCAGGCTGATTATCATACTTATACCGACAAATCGTTTAAGCCACATATAGTTCTCCTATGACATCCCAAATTCTTCTGTATGAATACTGGTACCAGGTATACCACGATCGTGGAGTTGTTTGCGCAGGCCTTGCATCATGGGGGGCGGCCCGCAGATGAAAAAGTCTTTGCCCTTGAGGGCACCACTGGTTTGCTCGATGAAGGACATATCTAGGTGGCCTTGCTGCTTGTCTCCGATGAACGGAATGACCCGGACTTCCTTGAAGCGAGCTCCAGCGTGCTGGCCTAGCTTATCCCAGTCTATCAGCTCACTTTCTGTTTTTACTGCATAGTACAAATCAACTTTGTGTCCTTGTGCGGGCAAATCTTTGATCATCGACAAAAACGGCGTAATCCCGATACCACCTGCAATCCAAATTTGATCACGCGAGGAGAAGTTGCGATAACCGAAACGTCCATACGCTCCTTCGACCTCTGCGACCGTGCCGGGCGATAATGCGGCAAGGGTTTTCGTGTAATCACCGAGCGATTTGACGCTTATCTCAAGCAACTCATCTTTCGGCGAGGAGCTGATGGTAAAGGGGTGCCATTCTCGACTGACCGGAGAACCCGGCTGGTGGAAGCGAACAAAGATAAACTGTCCAGCTGTGAACGACAGCATATGACTGGGCGGTTTCATGCGGACTTGAGTCACGTTACCTGCTACGGTTTTGACATCCTCGATGATGTACTTGTACCGACGGATGAAAATATTACCAACCAGTGTTTTGTAGACAAACGCGATGATACCGATGGCCGTGAGCGACAGTATGTACCATTTCAGGGCTGGGTTGGTCGACGTATCACTATTGATAAAGAGGACATGTAACCCGCCGATGAAGAATGCAAGCCCGAGAAATTTATGGGTGAATAGCCATAAGCGGTACGGCAGCTTTATAAAAAATGTCACGAGTAGCAGCCCGACCATCCCCCAGAACGCAATACTGCCAAGCATGGTCGCCCACTGCTGTAATACTACCTGATGGTATTGTGAAGTGGTGTCGAACAGCGCACTCAGGGGAAACAGCCCGTTAGGTATGAGCTGTAGGGCAGCTTGCTTGATATTGGTCCCGACGTAGCGGAGTGCGAGAAAGAGTGGGTGAAACGACAGCATGATGAGCGCAAGCCCACCAAGTAGGTGGTGGGCGATGTACACTCTGTTCAGACCTCCAAACCAATACTCCAGGAAGCGTAGTCGCGTTGCATAGACCAAATTGAGTGCATACATCACGAGCCCAATTAACCCTGTCAGTCGGCCGATGCTGAGCATGACAGCAACCGGTGTTTGTAGCGTCGACAGTGGGTGTATCTGGAACCACATGACCACGGGTACGAGACAGAGCCCAATCGTCACCCCCCACCCGACAAGGTGTTCAGGACGAAAACTGATGACGACTTTACGAGTACCGTTGGGCTGCATGGTGGCTCTATTACGCTTACGTTAGTATGTATTGTACCTGACTGGGGTGCAATGTACAGCGTATTCTCAGCTTCGGCATCACATATGTCAATTACTATAAAACAGAGGTAATCTGCTGGTTGCCAATCAGAAATGGGCGTATAATAGAACGATGGCTCGAACAAAAGAGGTGCGCAAACAACAGATAGTCAACTATCAAGGTGAGGCGTCATACGTGACGCACATAATCGAACGCGGTATTATCAGGGTGTACACCATCCTACCGACCGGGAGTGAGATGAACGTGGCAATCCTCGGCGAGGGTGACTATTTCCCTATCGAGACGGCGTACGAGATTGCGCCGGCGACGATGTTCTATTACGAGGCGCTTACTGACGCGACTATCCGAGATACTTCTGTCGATGAATTTCGAGAAGAACGAGCGGCGAACCCGCAGACGCCTGATATCGACAGCCGACGCTATATCGGTGCACTGCTCCACGTCAATGCGCTGGGCCAAACATCTGCCAGCGACAAGCTGGCACATACCTTCCGATACCTCGCAATTCGCTTCGGTGTGCAGGTAGCCGCCAAAAGTTATATTAAGATTAACGTACGGTTAACACAGCAAGACATCGCAAACCTGTGCGCACTGTCCCGCGAGACTGTCAGCATCGAGCTGG
Source organism: uncultured Candidatus Saccharibacteria bacterium (assembly GCA_963743435.1). Taxonomy (GTDB): domain Bacteria; phylum Patescibacteriota; class Saccharimonadia; order Saccharimonadales; family UBA4665; genus JAGXIT01. The sequence goes on along the minus strand of CAVUPG010000005.1, from coordinate 1,709 downwards.
CGCAGTTACGTGACAAAAACATTATCATCGAAAAAGCCAAACACTACACCGTCCACTTGCCACGATTGACTTCGATGCTTGGCGAGGACAGCAACCCTGAGCTCGAGCTGGCCTTGCTCGAGGGATAATTACCTTCGCGCTAAAGTCTTTTTCTTGAGACTGTCTTCGATGACGCGGGTGAGCTCCTTGGGTGAAGCCCACGCCTTCAGCATGTAGTGGCTCGCTCCAAGCTTCATGACTTCCTGGACCTCTGCCTTTGTGTCGAGGTTACTGAGCACGATGATTGGGATACGGTCGGTATTTTCGAAAGTGCGCAAAAACTCTTTGCCGTCCATCACGGGCATAAGCAGGTCCAGCAGTATGAGATCTGGCTTGTACTCAGAAATAATGTGCAGTGCCTCGCGGCCATCTCGAGCTTTCTTTACTTCGTAGCCATTTTTTTCCATGAGCATCGAAAACGCATCATTGAGGGTGACATTGTCCTCGACCAGCATAATTTTTCTTGAATTCTTGTCTGTCATATCACGCATTAGTCTACTTTTTCGCCCGTTTTTTTTCTGTGAGCTGGACAACACTATGAGCCGCGCCAGATTGTGGCAGTTTCACGGTGAAGGTGGAGCCAACCTTGAGCTTGGAGTCGACAACGATGCTGCCTCCATGGGCTTCAGCCAATTTGGCCGCAAGGTAGAGTCCGAGGCCACTTCCCCTCCACTTCGGAACTGAGTTCATTATTGACCCGGGTAAATTTCTGGAAGAGCCTCGGGTGGTCGGCGGCGTCGATGCCGACCCCTTGGTCTTTGATACGTATGACCGCATTGTGGTCTTGTTCCCGGTAATCTGACCGTGACGGTCTTGCTTGGGTATGAGTACTTTATCGCATTACTCAACAGGTTTTCGAAAATCATTCTAACGAGTCGTTCATCAGCTTTGACAGTGACCTTTTTCGGCATGAGTAGTCGCAGGGTAATGTTTTTCTGGGCAGCTGTACCACGCAGTGAATCGGCAATGCTCGTGAGGACAGACTGCAGCTCAATCTTATCTCGGCGGACGATGAGCTGTCCCGCATCTGCCTTGGCGACATAGAGTAACTGATCGATGATTTCGAGTTGCATGTCGTTCGCTTTGTAGGCACGAGATATAAGTGTGCGTTGCTCTTCCGCTATGTCTCCGAACATCCCCTCGAGCAACATGCCGAGGTATTGCTTTACGCCTGTTGCTGGAGTACGAAGCTGATGCGATGCGAGTGCGAGTAGCTCGTCCTTGGTGTTTTCGATATCTTTCTCGTATTCGTTTTTCACATACCCTATGCGCCACCGGAGCAACATAAACACAAACAAGCCCAATAGTGCGCTCCCCACTAGCCCGGCGACAAACAATATCGATGGCCCAAATGGTTTGCTCGCCGTAGGTTCGGGTATCGTCATGGAGAGGCGCCAGGTGCGCGACATTATGGGGAGGTCCACGGTTACGGAACTTTTACTTACGGATGACTTGCTGGGGGATGTATATGAGTAGAGATATTGAGACGGCTTCTCGGTAACGTCTGTGAGCGTATATGATATACCACGTCGATCCAGTATCTCGTTTCGTTTCAGCATCATTTCTTTGATACGGAATGCCACATAGACATATCCCCTTACCTGCTGCTGTCTCTCCGCAACAGAAGATGGAGGAGTGGAAGATGCATAGATTGGATAAAACAATATACC
>CAVUPG010000004.1:0-249221 GCA_963743435.1 uncultured Candidatus Saccharibacteria bacterium | reverse complement strand
GTACAGCTGACTTCGTGATATCCAGCAAACCATTTTCTTTGGTGATGAGCTTATCATAGGTCGCATCAGCGTGGCTTTGGGGCGCTGCTACACAATCACCTGTGAGGATTTCTGGAAGCACCGCGCGGAGTGTCTCAGCGCTGACGTCAAGCAAATGATCGGCTAGTTCCTGCTTGGACTCGTGGCCTGATAGCTCAACGGGTGATTGTGCGTAGACCGGGCCTGCGTCCATCTCGCGAGCGAGTGACATGATGGAGACGGCTGTGTCAGTGCTGCCATCTAAAATGACAGATTCAATCGGCGTTGGTCCTCGATGCTTGGGGAGAGCTGAGGGGTGAATGTTGATAATGCCATGCGGGAATAGTTCTATGATTGGCTCGGGCACAATCTTGCCAAACGCAACCAACACGCCTGCAACTGCATCGTAGCTACGTAGTGTATCGACAAAACCGGTGAGCGTATCCGGGTACTCGACTGGCATGTTGTGCTCCTCAGCTATCTCAAGCACCTCAAGCTCTCGCTGGTTACGCGAGGGCCCAAACGTGTGATGCAGCACGATGGCTGCGATGTCATAACCTTCCTCAATCAGCATGCGAAGGACAGGGTTGGTGGTCGTTGTACCCGTCGCGATGCGTTCGTTGCCAAAAAAGACGAGCCGTGGTTTAGCCCCAGAGTTCGGCATTGTCTTTGATGTCCTCTTCATAATCTTTCGGCTCCAGCTTACCCTCACTCGTTAGCTCGAAGAATGCCTCAGAGTTGTCTTTGATGTGATCTATAAACACGATGCCATTCGTGTGGTCTATTTCGTGCTGGAAAACACGGGCAAGAAATCCTGTCGCGGTGATACGGAATTCTTTGCCGTTTTCGTCGAGCGCCTTGACGCGCACTTTGCTGTGGCGCGACACTTTGCCATAAATATCTTTGATACTCAGACAGCCCTCGAAATCTTCGACAATGTCGCCTTCGTATTTTGTTATTTCAGGATTTATAAAGACACGGAATGTCTTGTCTGCTTTGTCATCGAAGTTATTGCGAATTACTACAACGCGTAAAAGTGCGTCGATCTGCACCGCAGCGAGTGCGACGCCAACTTCATGGTCGCGTGAGGCCTCCCATTCCAGAGTTGTTTCCTCCATGTCGGTGATGAGAGTTTTGATGTCATCGCCGATGAAGCCGACTTTTCTAGAACGCTCTCGTAAATGGGGGTTTGGTACGGTGATAAGTGGTTTGCTCATTGCTGGTAGTATAACAGATTGAGCAGGCCGGAAAACTAGTTTTCTACGAGGGCTACAACAGGTTGGTCGGGTCGAGGTCGTGTTGCCAGCCAGACGGTAGCTCTCGCACGATGTCTACGAGTGCTGAACGCGAGCTACTTTTGACGATAAGCTGCCATTTGTATTTGCCGCCTTCTCTGGGGTGAAAGGCGGGAGAGGGCCCCTCGATGGTGAGGCGTGGGTAGGTTTCCTCGAGGCTACGTTTAAATGCCTGGGCAGCCCTTTCTGCAGATGTTGAGCTGGCACGAGTGCAGGTGAGGCGTAGTAGAAACTGAAACGGCGGGAACCGAAATGCTTTGCGTTCTGAGATCTGAGTTGCGTAGAATCCTGCCCAGTCCTGGGCCACAGCGGCTTGGATAACAGCAGTATCCGGGTTATACGACTGGACGATGATGGTGCCGCCCCGGTGGCCACGACCAGCACGACCGATAACCTGACTGAGTAGTTGGAAGGTGCGTTCGGCGGCAGTGTAGTCAGGAATGAGTAAGCTGCTGTCAGCGTTCAGTATGCCGACAACCGATAACTTTGGGAGGTCCAGGCCTTTGGTTATCATTTGTGTGCCAACGATGATATCTGCATCGCCAGCTCGCAGGCTGGCCACGGCGGTCTCAAGTTGCTCGGATTTGTCTACATCACTATCGAAGCGACGTATTCGTACATCCGGGAAGAGCCGACGTACTTCGTCGACCAGTGCTTTGGTGCCGATACTCTTGAATAGCAGCTCAGTGTGCCCACAGTCAGGGCAACTGGTTGGCATAGGCCAGGTCCGACCACAGGTGTGGCAACGCATGTGATGAGCATCGCCATGATAGGTCAATGGCAAATCGCAGTGGTCACACAGGGCCTGCCAGCCACAGTTGTTGCACAGCACTGCACCTGCCGTACCGCGCCTGTTGAGGAACAGCAACCCTTGTTCACCTCGTTGTACGGCAGCGCCGAGAGCAGTGATTAACTGGTTGGCTATGATTGGGCTACGTGTCAGTTGTGAACGATCACGAAGGTCGACAGTTATCGTTGATACCTCATGGTCGCCGTCTGTCGCAAGCGCGTCCAGTCGGAGGATGGGGCGCTTCTTTGCTTCAGCTAGGAAGTATTCCTCAACGTTAGGCGTCGCTGAACCACTGATAAGTGTAGCGTCATGAAGACGAGCGAGCGTTGCTGCTACGCGCTCGGTTCTATAGTGTGGCGAGTTTTCGTTCTTATACGCTTGATCGTGTGATTCGTCCATAACGATGAGCCCTAGATTGCGAACGGGCGCAAACAGTGCAGAGCGAGGACCGATGATAACATGTGGCTCGGCTTCACTCAGTACGCGGTACCAAGCATCTCGTCGTTGGGCGGCAGTTTGTCTCGAGTGCAGTACGATTACCTTTCCCGGGAATACTGCAGTGAACTGGTCGATGAGCTGTGCGGTCAAGCCAATCTCTGGTGTTAGGATAATTGCAGACTGACCAGCATCGAGTGCACGAATCGTCAGCTCCAGGTAGATTCTGGTCTTGCCACTGCCGGTGATGCCATGCAAGAGGTGGTAGCCACTCGACGAGACACCCGCCAGCACACGTACTTGTGCTGGGGTTAGCGCCGGTGGAGCCTTGGGCGTTTCGATAGCTTCATCGTGCCCTACAGTTTGTTTTGGGAATGCGCTCGTCGGGGGTAGAAACTGCCGAATAACCGCCCCAAATGGCGCGGGGTAATACTCGTAGAGCCAGTCTAGCAGCTGAAGGGACTGTGCAGGCAAGGGAGGTGATGGTGCGACAGCCGCAATAGTCTTGGTCGCAAAAGACGGCTCTGGTACTTGCTGCAATACGATGCCGAGCGCTGAACGTGCTCGCAGGGCAATGCGCACGACCGCCCCTGGCGAGAGCGATTCCTCAGACGCGTAGGTCAGCGCAGTTTTACCGTGGTAGTGCATATCACCCACCAAGACCTCATAGTAGTTCATAGGTAGTAGTATAGATGATATATATCTTGCGGGCTTGATGTTGTGATGAGAACGCGTAAAATGGTGTTGAAAAGTCTGCGGGCGGTTGCTATAGTAGAGAGAGTACGTTGTCGTAACGACAATAACAAGCTTATGTAAGGTAAGGGTAAAGAATAGGGTACGAACTACATGCTAGATGTATTTATCACTTCGAGAGTCCGCCGCAAGATAATTGTTATCTATGCGAAGTATCCTGATTTCAAGACGCATGTTCGTGGGCTAGCAAAGCTCATTAAAGAAGATGCTGGTAACATTCAGCGCGAGCTGAAGCGACTCGAAAAGGCAGGCTTCCTTATCTCAGAAAAACAGGGCAACACGAAGATATATCACACCAATAAACAATTCGTTATCTTCAAAGAGCTGCAGAGTATCGTGCTGAAAAGCCAGCGCACACAGCAGAAGCGTCACGTTTCGTAGAATCTACCTGATTTTTGTCTGATTACCCTTGCGCCAGCGCCTCTGTTACGGTATACTCATCGAAGTATGATAGAGGTTACACGAAAAGATTCTAAAGAATCAGTCGACAATTTGGTGCGTCGGTTCAACCGCCGTGTCCAGCAATCTGGTCTCGTTGTCAAAGTCAAGCAAGGTCAGTATTTCGAGAAGCCACTCAGCAAACGCGACCGGCGCTCGAAGGCGATTATCCGCAATCAGCGTAAGGCTGTGAAGCTCAAAAAGACCAAACTCGGACAACGCTAAAAAGAGACTACCCTACTAATTCGATGATAAAGCAGCAACTCAACGACGACGTCAAAGCCGCTATGCTTGCTGGCGATAAAGCACGCCTGGAGACACTCCGTGGGCTAAAGAGTGTCATCCTGTATGCCGAAGTTGCCGCAGGTAAGCGCGAAGAAGGTCTGAGCGACGACGAGGTACAAGCTCTCTTTGCGAAAGAAGCCAAAAAGCGCCAGGAGAGTGCAGATTTATACGAACAGGGAGGATCGCCAGAACGTGCCGACAAAGAACGTGCCGAAAAAACCATAATAGAGGGCTATCTTCCTGAACAATTGAGCGAAGCTGAAGTTTGCCGCATTATCGACGAAATTATCGCGGAGCAACATGCAGCCGACATGCAGGCGATGGGCAAGGTGATAGGTGCGGTTAAGCAACGCGTTGGCAACACTGCTGATGGCGCGCTTGTCGCACGGCTGGTTAAGGAGAAACTAGTATGATTCTGCTCATTGGTCCGGCTGGTGCAGGCAAGAGCATGCAAGGGCATAAGCTCGCAGATGAGTATGGTTATGCCTACATCTCAACCGGTGAGATATTCAGGTTGCTCATTACCGGTCGACGTCGTGCTGAGATGCTCGAGGGCAAGTTGCTTAGCGACACGGAGACTATTCATGTACTCGATAAGGTTCTCGATATCATCGATACGAAAGAGCAGTTTATTCTTGATGGATTTCCGCGTACTGCAAACCAAGTTACCTGGATGCTAGGAGAAATTGCTGCCGGTAGGTTCGACAAGCCAGTTGTTGTTCATTTGGATATCGACGAGGTAGAAATCCGCAAACGTCTCAGTAAGCGCGGTCGGATTGATGACACAGAAGAGGCGATAACAAAACGCTATAATCTATACCAGGAACAGACCAAACCGCTACTGGAGCAGATGGAAGAAGCTGGCATCACCATCAAAAATGTTGATGCAATCGGATCGCCACTTGAGATTCATAACAAAATTATCGCCGCATTGGGGATCTAGCAGTGACGCCACGCACACCAACTGAAATCGCTGCTATGCGGGAGAGTGGTCGTATGCTCGCGACCGTGCTCGAAAAGATTCGTCGAGAAGTTAAGACCGGTATGACGCCACGAGATGTATCTGCTCTTGCCAGCAAGGAACTTGAGAAGCTGGGTGGCGAGCCGGCCTTCAAGGGGTTCGAAGGGTTCCCAGACATCATTTGTATATCGAATAATAACGAGGTCCAGCACAGTATCCCGAATGACACGGCGTTTAAAAATGGGGACATCGTGAACTTCGACTTCGGCGTGCGCTATGACGGCATGATTACTGACGCCGGCATCTCTGTCTGTATCGGTGGCCAGCCAGATAAGGCCGGCGCGCGCTTACTCAAAGGTACTGAAGAAGCACTCTACGCGGGGCTGGAACAAGTTCGCTCTGGCGCTCGAGTGGGAGATATCTCAGCGGCAATCGAAAAGGTACTCAGGGCGTACGATCTTGGCATCGTTCGTGAGTTAGTCGGCCACGGTGTCGGCAAAGCACTGCATGAGTCTCCTGAAATCCCAAATTATGGTCGTGCCGGGACTGGCCCAGCATTGCAGGCGGGTATGACGATTGCGATTGAACCTATTACGACCCTGGGCTCGCCGCGCATATTCAGTGCACACGATGGCTGGACTCTTCTGACTGTTGATGGCAGTCGATCGGCACAATTTGAACACACCGTACTCGTGACCGAAGATGGCTACGAAATACTCACCCAAGTCTAGCGAGCTCGTTTATCATTACAAAATAAAGCGGCGAAAGTTGCACCAGAGAAAGCTATAGCGGTATACTGAATACAATATGCGCGAAACTTCCGCCCCACATCACGTCGGACTTGATATTGGCACGTCAACAATCAGGTGCGTTATCGGCAACCGGGATCCAGAAACGGGCCAAGTGTCTGTAATCGGCCATGGCATTGCTCCAAACCAGGGCATGCGTAAAGGCGTGGTCATGCACATCGATGAAACTGCAGAGGCGGTCGTACAGGCATTGACTGATGCCGAGCGTATCTCTGGTGTTCGTGTCGACCATGCGACCGTAAATATCAACGGCGCTCATGTAACTGGTATGAACTCGCGCGGTACAATCGCTATCGCAAACGCCAACCGTGAAATAACGGTCGAAGACCGTGATCGTGTCGAGGAATCTGCAGCAATAGTCAAACTGCCCGCCAACCGCGAAATTCTACAGGTCTTTGCCAAGAACTATCGCCTAGATGGTCAGGACAACTTAAAGGACCCCGTGGGTATGCAGGGTGTACGGCTCGAAGTGGACTGCCATATCGTGACTGCAGCCACGCCCAATGTTCGTAATCTCGAACTAGTCCTCGAGAAGGCACAGGTGCACGTCAAAAACCGAACGGTCTCAGGTCTGGCGGCTGCCGAGGCAACGCTTGATCGCAAACAGAAGGAAGCTGGTGCTGCCGTGCTAGACATCGGTGCGGGGACGACTAATATCGCCGTTATCGAAGACGGCGAAATACAGCACGTCGCCGTCATCCCGATGGGCGGTACGCATATAACAAACGACTTAGCCATTGGTCTCAAGACTGACCTCGATGTCGCGGAGCAGGTCAAGCTCAAGCATGCTCGTCTAGGTGATGACACTGATAAGACATTCCGGATCATCGTCGAGGGCACCGGACATACGTTTGAGCAGGCAGAGACAAATATGATAGTTGAGGCGCGAGTCGAGGAATTACTCGAATATATCGACAAGGAACTCCAGCGTATCCACCGTTCACGCAAACTCCCAGGGGGCGTTATCATTGTCGGCGGCACAGCAGCATTGCCAGGTCTCGCCAATTTTGCCAAGGAGAAGCTCCAACTACCAGTTCGCATTGGTAAGATGCGCGGGCTAGAGGGCTTAGTTGATACTGTCGATGACCCGGCATTTGCCACCGCAACAGGCCTCATGCTACTCGACGTGCTACTGCCTGGTACATCTCCAGAGCATTTGCAGTCATCGCAACTCTTCGGCAATGCCGTGCAGTCGACTATGGGCAAGATATTGAAGCGTTTCGGCGGTCAATAGTTCACGTCTAGACAGTATTTGTGCTCATCCAAATTATTGGGCTAACCAACGTGCAAATCATATTGCTCAGCGAGAAATACATCTGCTTACTTTTGTGTCCAGTCTGTCTTGCACTCTAGAGGAGCCCCGTATATACTACATATTGAATCTAAGTGACGAGGGAGTAAGAGGACATGGCACAAGCAGTCGACCCGGCAATTGAGACGTTCGCACGTATCAAGGTTATTGGTGTGGGTGGCGCTGGTGGTGCGGCAATCAACCGCATGGTCGAAGCTGGGGTGGAGGGTGTCGAATTCGTCGCGATTAACACTGATGCTCAGGCATTACACAACTCCAAAGCTAGTACCAAAATCCACATCGGTCGTGACACGACACGTGGGCTTGGCGCAGGTGCCGATCCTTCCGTTGGCGAGAAAGCCGCCCATGAATCAAGCGAGGACATAAAGAAAGCTATCGAAGGTGCTGACATGGTGTTCATAACCATCGGTGCCGGGGGTGGTACCGGGAGTGGCGCCGGTCATGTTGTCGCTAAACTTGCGAAAGAAATGAATATTCTCGTTGTTGGTTTTGCTACAAAGCCATTTGCGTTCGAGGGTGACAAGCGTCGTAAGAATGCTGATGTCGCCATCGACAAGCTCCGTACTGAAGTTGACACACTTATTATTATCCCGAACGATCGTCTGCTGCAGACCATCGACCGTGCAACACCACTTCTCGAAGCCTTCAAGGTCGCTGATGACGTCTTGCGACAGGGTGTGCAGGGTATTTCCGACCTTATTACCGTCCACGGGCTTATTAACCTAGACTTTGCAGACGTAAAGACCGTCATGAGTAATGCCGGCTCCGCTCTCATGGGTATTGGTCGGGCAAGCGGTGAGAACCGCGCTATTCAGGCCGCTCAACAAGCTATCGAGTCACCGCTACTCGAGGTATCTATCGATGGCGCCAGAGGAATTCTCTTCAATGTTATTGGTGGCAATGATCTCTCAATGCACGAGATAAATACCGCTGCCGAAGCCATCACGGCTGCCGCCGATCCAGATGCTAATATCATCTTCGGCGCAACCATCAGCCCTGAAGTAGAAGGCGAGATAATCATCACGGTTGTTGCCACCGGCTTTGATGCCTCATATTTCGCCAATCGTGCCAAAGTGAGTAGCGATGTGCCAGCAGCAGACGCACCCAAGCCAGTATTCGATAACCCCACCGACCCAGCGGTTACGACCAGCGAGAAGGATATGGCGAACATCGACATGGATATCAAAGACGAAGAATCAACCGATGCCGAGACCGACTTCTCTAAGGATGTACCAGTGCCAAACATCTGGACTGACCAGCCTGACGAAAAGGACGATCACAGCAGCACTAAGAGTAGCAGCGATGGCACGAAAGACAGTGACAAGCCAGGCGCGACAGTCATTACTCACCTCGATGAAGACGAACTAGAAAAACCATCATTTCTCCGCCGACTCGCACGTCGCCAGAAAAAAGAAGACGAGACATCTGACAAAACCGACAAATAACAGGGGTAGTTATCCTAAGCTGTATTAAATAATACAGCGAAAATTAGCTTTACCAACACCACGTGTGGGGGTATGATGGTTATGTAGTACGCTATATGTAGTATAAAACACAAACATCACTACATCCGCGGTCAACGGAGGCGTTGTACATTTAACGAAAGGGGAAGGTATGAAATGTGGCCAATGTGGCGACGACGACACCAAAGTGATCGAGAGTCGCGATGTGGCCGAAGGTCAAGCCGTCCGTCGTCGCCGAGCATGCACGGCTTGTGGGTATCGTTTTACGACCTACGAGCGTGTCGAGCGTCCGCAACTTATCGTCGTCAAAAATGATGGTACGCGGCAACTCTTCAACCGACAAAAGCTTCTCGCTGGGCTCTACCGAGCTTGTGAGAAGACGCCGGTATCAAGCATGCAACTCGAAGATCTCGTGAGTAGCATCGAGCAAGAGCTCTACGCGTGCGCTGATAGTGAAGTGCAATCACGCAAGATTGGTGAGATGGCGATGAAGCGCCTCGCAGCGCTGAACGAAGTTGCCTATGTGCGCTTCGCCAGCGTGTATCGGCGATTTACGGATATTGCAAGCTTCGAAAAGGCGCTCACGCAAATTCGCGAACAAAAGACGACTGAATCTTCGGTAGCATAACTTCCTCACATCTGTATGGCTAGCGACGGCTCTCCTGAGGGCTCAACACCTGTTGAACTCCCCGGAGAGCTTGCCGATAACCTGCCAGTGTGAGGGGCGGGTTAGAGGAAACTCTAACAAAAATATAAAAGCACGTACGTCTTTGTCTCTTACGGAGATGTACCAAATGGAGGGAGAATTATGGGACAAACAACAGATAGCGGTGTGCGCCGGCTCTTCACTGAGCCGAAGTCGAAGGGATACGACGCGCTGACCTGGGTCAAGCGAGATTCACTGCTCAAGAACCCGTTCACAAACGAGGTTGTATTCGAGCAGAAAGAAGTTGAGATTCCTGAGTCGTGGTCAATGAATGCACTTAATATCGTGGCGCAGAAATACTTCACCGGTACGCCGGGGGACAAAGACCGTGAGACGTCACTCAAGCACCTGATTGATCGAGTCGTGGACACCGTTACTCGTCAGGGCCAACAAGAGGGCTACTTCGATAGTAACGCAGAGGCAGAGACTTTCCGCGAAGAGCTCAAATACATCTTGGCAAGCCAGCGAGCCGCGTTCAACAGTCCTGTGTGGTTCAACATCGGTGCTGCAGACCGCGCACAGCAAGCGAGCGCCTGCTTTATCTTGGGAGTTGATGACACTATGCCATCAATCCTGCAGTGGTACACCGACGAAGGCATGATCTTCAAGGGTGGCTCAGGCAGCGGCGTTAATATTAGCAGTATCCGCTCAAGCGTCGAAAAGCTCGGCAAGAGTGCCGGTACGGCTTCTGGTCCACTGAGCTTTATGCGCGGTGCTGACGCTAGCGCTGGTGCTATCAAGAGTGGCGGCAAAACGCGCCGTGCGGCCAAGATGGTAATCCTGAACTCAGACCACCCTGATGTGGAAGAGTTCATCTGGTGTAAAGCTATCGAGGAGCGCAAAGCACGCGTCCTACAGGAAGCTGGGTATGACATGAGCCTCGACGGCAAAGACATCTTCAGCGTCCAGTACCAAAATGCCAACAACTCTGTCCGCGTAACTGACGATTTCATGCAGGCTGTCGTGGATGACAAAGACTGGGACCTCAAAGCAATCAAAGACGGCAGGACCGTTCGCACCGTCAAGGCGCGCAACCTCTTCCGCCAATTCGCCGAGGCAGCATGGGAATGTGCTGACCCGGGCATGCAGTTCGACACCGTCATCAACAAATGGCACACTACGCCGAATGCTGGTCGTATCAACGGCTCCAACCCTTGCAGCGAGTACATGCACCTCGATAACTCTGCCTGTAACCTGGCGAGCATCAACCTGCTCAAATACATGAACGATGACTTCAGCTTCGACATCGAAAGCTTCAAGCACACCGTCGAACTCATTTTCACCGCGCAGGAGATACTGGTTGGCTACAGCGTCTATCCAACCGAGCGCATCACCAAGAACGCCAAAGCCTACCGTGAGCTCGGAATTGGCTACGCTAACCTCGGCGCACTGCTGATGGCACAGGGTTTGCCGTACGACAGCAACGAAGGCCGAGCACAAGCTGCTGCTATCACGGCTCTGCTAACTGGGCACAGCTACGCTACAAGCGCTAAGATGGCTCGTAAGGTCGGTCCTTTTGCCGGCTTCCACAAAGACCGTGACGGCATGCTCAATGTATTGCGCATGCACCGCGAGGCTGTCGACCACATCGACCCAAGCATGGTCTCTGAGGACCTACTCAGTGCTGCAACGACCGCATGGGACGAAGCAGTCGAGCTCGGTGAACTCTACGGTGTCCGTAACAGCCAGGCGAGCGTGCTTGCACCAACTGGTACCATCGGACTGATGATGGACTGTGACACGACGGGTATCGAGCCAGATCTCGGTCTCGTCAAAGTCAAGAAGCTCGTTGGTGGCGGTACGATGAGTATCGTGAACCAGACCGTGCCACGCGCACTTCGTGCTCTCGGCTACACTGACGAACAAGTCACTGACATCATTGCCTACATCGACACCGAAAAGACTATCCTCGGTGCGCCACACCTACAAAAGGAACACGAGCCAGTCTTCGCGTGCTCAATGGGTGACAACTCTATCCACTATCTTGGCCACGTCAAGATGATGGCTGCCGTCCAACCGTTCCTATCTGGCGCTATCAGCAAGACGGTCAATATGCCAGAAACTGCTACTGTGGAAGATGTCGAGCAACTACACATCGACGCTTGGAACATGGGTCTGAAAGCCATCGCTATCTACCGTGACAACTGTAAGGTTGCGCAGCCACTCTCTATGGCTAAGAAAGACGGTGACGAGAAAAAGCCTGCAGAAGCTGTCGCACCAGCCGTAGCTGCTGCCACCGTCACTGACGATAGCCGTATCGTCGTGAAGGGTGCGGTACGTCGACTATTGCCACGCAAACGTAACAGCCGCACCTACCGCTTCGTCCTAGCTGACCTCAAGGGCTTCTTCACCGTCGGTGAATACCCAGATGGTACGCCAGGTGAACTCTTCATCAGTGTCAGCCGCCAAGGTTCAACCCTCGCTGGTCTGATGGACTCATTCGCCATCAGTATGAGCCACGGCCTCCAGTACGGTGTGCCACTGAAGAGTTACGTCAAGACGCTCCGCGGTATGAGCTTCGCACCATTCGGTATCACCGATGACGATGAAATCCGCACTGCTAGCTCCATCACTGACTACATCATTCGTCGTTTGGCGCTTGATTACCTCAGCTTCGATGACAAGCTTGAGCTTGGGCTCGCAGATCTCGACGACATGCCAGATGCGCAGACCAGTCTGCTCGAGGAACAGCCAGTCGAAACAGCAGTCACGCAGCAGGTAAGCGAACCAGCTGGCATCGATGGCAGTGAACCAACCTCTCAGCCAATGGCGCCAATGGCGGCAGCAGCTGCTGAGGCCGAGAAGAAATCGGCAGTTACCGACAGTACAGCACCACTGTGCTACAACTGTGGCAACCAGACGCAGCGCTCAGGTAGCTGCTACGTCTGCAGCTCATGCGGCTCTACCACGGGCTGCTCATAGGAGCATAGCTCGGTCTCTCGCGAAATCCCCGGCTTGCCGGGGATTTTTGCTCTCGACTGGTGTCATCGAAACAGACGGGGTATACTGCTTGGTATGAAGGTGCTAGTGTTTTATCGACCAGAGTCAGAGCATGCGAGGAAGACTGAGGAGTTCATGCGTGAGCTACTGCGGCAGCACGATATATCACCGAAAGATGTTGAGACGGTCAGCATCGATACCCGCGAGGGCGCCTCGCTCGCCAGCTTGTACGATGTTATTTCCTACCCGGGCATTGTTGTGGTTGATAGCTACGGCGCGTACATCAAGAGCTGGAGCGGTGATTTACCGCTGATGGACGAAGTCATGAGCTACGCGTTTAGCTTCGGCGGCGCGTAAGCAGTGTTGCATAACTGACCCCAGTTGGAGTAGTATACAGATATAGGCAGTGTGACGGCAGAGACGTCACGTGAGCGGCTATCACCCGCGACGCTTCGGGAAGAACGGCTTCACGCCCAGTAGACCCCGACGGAAACGACCCGTCAGATCGAGTAACCAAGCGCTAAAGAGGAATCCCTTTTTAGAATCTGGATGGTACCGCCCGATGAGATAGATCGGGTTCCAGGGTCTAAACAGGGATTTTTAATTGGAGACAGTATGAAATTCAAACACGGCACACGCAGGCGAGCACTCGAATACGAAAAGGACTGGGTACAGCGCTGGAAAGAAGACAAGACATTTGAGAAATCCGTCGAACAGCGACCGAAAGACAACAGCTATGTTTTCTACGATGGGCCACCGTTTATCTCGGGTGTGCCTCACCATGGTACGCTGCTTGAGCTCTATCGTCAAAGACGCCGTGCCGCGCTATCAGACGATGAAAGGCAAGCGCGTCGAGCGTGTCTGGGGCTGGGATTGCCATGGACTGCCGGCCGAACGCTTCACCGAAAAGAAACTTGGTATCCACTCGCGACAAGAAGTTGTTGAGTATGGCATCGAGAAATACATCAATGCAACTCGCAATAACATGGTGCAGACCAGTGGCGAATGGGAAGACGTGGTCGATCGAATCGGCCGCTGGGTGGATTTCAAAGGCGCCTACAAAACCATGGACAAAGACTACATGGAGTCCATCTGGTGGGCGTTCAAGACGCTGTACGAAAAGGGCAAAATATATGAGGGCGAAAAAGTCCTCATGTACTGTACGCTTGATGGCACCCCGCTCAGTAAGGCTGAGGTCACGATGGACGCAGGGTCTTACCAGGACATCACCGACCCCAGCGTCTATGTGAAATTCAAGCTCGATGACGGCAGCACACTACTTGCGTGGACGACAACGCCATGGACACTGCCGGCCAATACCGCCGTCGCAGTAAACGAAAAGCTGACATACGTGGAAGTAGAGGTCGGTGATGAGCAGCTCATTCTAGCCAAAGAACTTGTCGAAAAAGTACTGCAAGACGAGAAACATCAACCACTTTCTTACAACATCCTACGCGAGTTAAAAGGCAAGGAACTCGTTGGTAAGACCTACCAACCTCTCCTCGGAGTAAACAGAGGTGAGAGAGCACATAAAGTGTGGTCTGCGCCATACGTGAGCCATGAAGAAGGCACGGGTGTTGTGCATCTTGCACCAGCATATGGTGAAGAGGACTTCGTGCTTGCACGGGAAAAGGGTATACCGGTGGTACACACCATCGACCAAAATGGATTCTTTACCGAGAGCGAATGGGCAGGGAAAAACGTCTGGGACGTCAACAAGCAAATCGCCAAAGATCTGCATGAACAAGGTGTCGTCTGGAAGATTGACTACATCCGGCACAGCTACCCTCATTGTCACCGCTGTGGCACGAAACTGATGTATCGCGCACACCCGAGCTGGTTCATGGATATTGAAGGCCAGCGTGAGCTTATGCTCGAGAAAAATGAGCCAATCACTTGGTTCCCGCCGCATGTTAAACATGGCCGATTTGAGAAGACGGTCCAACAGGCCCCTGACTGGAACATCTCTCGGGACCGCTTCTGGGCAACGGCGATGCCGGTCTGGAAATCGCCAACCGGCAAGGTTAAGGTGGTGGGAAGCTATGCTGAGCTCAAGGACCTCTCAGGGGTTGAGCTCGAGGACTATCACCGCCCATGGATAGATGATGTCACGTTTGAGATTGACGGCGAGACCTACACACGCATAGACAAGGTGATGGACAGCTGGTTTGAAGCGGGCAGTATGCCGTTTGCGCAGTTCCATTATCCATTCGAGAACAAACAGAAGTTCGAAGAAAATTTCCCGGGTGATTTCATCGTTGAGTACATCGGTCAGGTGCGGGCATGGTTCTACTACATGCACGCAATGAACGTCGCGCTGTTTGGTGAGAATAGCTTCAAGAACGTCATCGTCACCGGTAATGTGGCTGGTAATGATGGGCGCAAGATGAGTAAAAGCTACGGCAACTACACTGACCCTAATGAACTGATGGATAAATTTAGCGCAGATAGTTTGCGATTCTTGTTGCTCAGCTCACCGCTACTGAACGGAGAGGACTTCGCGCTACAGGATAAAGAGGTCGGCGACGTCGCTCGCAAGCTGAGCATGATCTGGAACATGTACGATTTCTTCACGATGTACGCAGAGGTAGATGGGTGGGAGTACGACGGCAAGCTGGTCGACCCGCTCGAAGACTGCTCGAACCCGCTCGATATCTGGATCATCTCACGCATGCACCAACTGGTTGCAGAGGTGGAGAAGCATATGGATGCCTACAACATCCCTGATGCGCTGAGTCCAATCTTGCCATTTCTCGATGACGCCAGTAACTGGTATGTTCGCCGAAGTCGTCGCCGCTTCTGGAAAAGCGAGGATGATAGCGACAAACAGCTTGCGTACCGCACGCTCCACTATGTGTTGGTGCGTCTGAGCTACGTACTGGCCCCTTTCACGCCTTTTCTGGCCGAGGAGCTCTATCATCAACTCACGGGCGACAAAGAGTCTGTACACCTCAAAGATTGGCTTCCAGCTGGTCGGGTGAATGAACTCGTCATGAACGACATGGAGCAAGTACGCGATTACGTCAACCAAGGCTTGAGTCAGCGTGCCAAGGCAGGTATCAAGGTACGACAACCATTGGCTAGCGTGACGGTGCCGCAGCTTGGTGAGCATATCGACTTCCTGCCAATTCTCGAGGACGAGCTCAATGTGAAAGCCGTGCACACCGGTCCAGAAGTGGCACTAGACGAGGTCATAACCCCCGAACTGCATCGAGAGGGCCTCATGCGTGAGATTGTCCGTGTCGTGCAGGTATCGCGAAAGGCTGCAGGACTCGAGGTGGACGATAGGATTGAGCTCTCGCTCGAGACGGCTGACAAAGAGCTACAGCATGCCATTACCGAACACAGTGATGCGATTGCCGCAGAGACACTTACGCACACATTTGTAAAACAGATAGAGAACCCCTTGTACCGCACCACTGAAACAGTAGAGGGCAGGGAGCTGACGGTGGGCATAGCAAAGCATGAGTAAGACCAAGCGGCGTCCAGTCATCGGTATTACGCCTGCCTTCGATGAAGCGGCTAAGATACCACAAAGCAAGGAGACGCTCTATCTACGCAGGGAATACACGAAGATACTGGAGTCAGTTGGCGCAATCCCACTCATACTCAATGCGGAGATGCCTCTTGAATACGTGATGCAACAGTGCGAGGGCATCATATTTTCTGGAGGCGAAGACATTAATCCAAGCTTCAATAATGCGCCAGAAACACTGTTCCCAAAAGAGCCAATTGACCGAACGAGATGGGAATATAAGCTCATCGAGTTGTGTGAAAGACAACGTAAACCAATGCTCGGTATTTGCTACGGCATGCAGCTGCTCGCAGTGAAGTACGGTGGTGTACTACACCAAGATATACAAACAGAAGTGCCAAATAGTCTTAATCACAACAAGACGATACACCCAATTTCATTCAGTGAAGATTTCCTGGGGTTGCGTGCAGGGAGTAGGTACGATATTGCATCTCGGCATCACCAATCAGTCTCGTTACCACCTGCAGACACACGAATTGCAGCTACAGCGCCTGACGGGATTATCGAAGCGCTCGCAGGCGATGGCTGGTGGGGGATTCAATGGCACCCAGAGTCTGATGAAACGGGTATCCACATCTACCGTGCATTTGTTGAACGATGCATGCAGTAGCACAACCCCTTTACAAACAGGGGTGAAATTGGTATCATGTCTCGGTACTAAAGTAAGGTTAGGAAGCCCAGATGAAAAAAGCAGTTATTGCTACCGGCGGCAAACAATATGTCGTAGCCGAAGGTCAAGAACTTTCCATCGAGCGACTCAAAGATGACAAAAAGACCGTCAGCTTTGACGCACTGCTCGTTGTAGACGGCAACACGACGAAAGTCGGCACTCCTACCGTGAAGGGCGCAGTCGTCAAGGCGACAGTCGTTGACAACGAAGCGCGCTCAGAGAAGGTGACCGCTATTCGCTACAAAGCGAAAAAGCGAGTCCACAAACTTCACGGTCACCGTCAACACCAGACGGTCATCAAGATAGACAGCATCGCGTAGTACGCGAACTGCCTCACAAAAGACCCTAAATCCTAGGGTCTTTTTATATTGCCTGTGGATAACTCACATGCAATATAAATATCGTTGCAAATATAGCTACGAAATTTGGTGTCACTACATCACTTTTTGTAGCCTAAACGAGTGCAGAAAACAGGGGTGTATATGAAACGTTGCACACAGCACAACGTATTCTAGAGGTATTTATGCACAAATTGGGTACAAATTTTTGCATACATTTTCGGTTGTATATCTTGTCGTATCTAGCGATACTGAGTGCAGGAATTGTCCGAAACAAAAATTCAAACGAAAACGTGACAAATCCAAACAAACATTTTTGGTCTCTCGCAAGTCAAAAAGCGAAACCAAGACAAACACCTTAAACCAAATGTTCAAACCAAAACGTACGGCGCTTGCCATATTGCAACGCACCCCTAGTCTCTCTCGACTAAGGGGTATTGTCATGCCTCACCGTGCGCTCACAACCGCCCGCATTTTTGCGGGTCTTTTCTTGCTCATCCTACCCCTGTTTTTCCTTACGCGCGTGTCTACGCCTGCGTATGCTGCCACCAACGACACCCTGAACTTCCAAGCCCGCCTCCAGAAGGGAGCAGGTCAGATCGCCCCAGACGGGAACTACAACGTCCGCTTCAAGCTCTACGACGCCTCCACTGGTGGCACCCTCCTCTGGACTGAAACCCGTGACTACAACGGTGGCTCTCCTGACAACCGAGTCAGAGTTGCCAACGGCTACCTCAGCGTTGACCTCGGTGCCATCACCAGCTTCCCATCCACCATCCCATGGGACCAACAGCTCTACCTCACCATGGACATCGGTGGTACTGGCACCTCCAACTCATGGGACGGTGAGATGTCCCCACGACTCTCCCTCACCGCCGTACCGTATGCGTTCAATGCGAAGACAGCGAGTGAGTTGACGACAAGCTCTGGTGCCAACATCGCAACGCTCTCCATCAACGCTCCAACCAGTGGTAACCAAACCTTCCAGATTCAAGACCAGGGCGCGGCAGGGACGTACAACCTTCTCACAGACGCCCAGGCAAACGCCAACTACATCCAAAACCAGACTGCAAGTACTCAAACTGGCAACTTCAACATCCAGAGCGCTAATGCAGCAAGCTCAGTCGCAGTATTCCAGGGGGCAAGCGGACAGAGCGTCGACTACCTCCAGGTGAAGAACTCATCTGGGACTAAGCTGTTCTATATCGATAGTGCGGGCAAGGCATTCTTTGGCGGGGACATCGTCAGTGCCACCACTGGCACTATCCGTACGCTGGACCGCACCGTTGCCGGGGACAGCGTAGCGTTCACTATCCGTAGTGGTAGCACCGTCAGTGGTAACACGGGTGGGTTCCTCATCAAGAGCGGTGACGCAACCGGGGGTAACTCAGGCAACATTAGGTTTGACGTTGGTACGGCAACTGGCACTCTTGGGTATATCTCGTTCGGTGACACCAACGCAACCGACATCCGTTTCGGTAACTCATCTTCGACGAACACCTTCAATGGCTCCTCAGATTTTGTCGGAGACGCAACATTCCAGAACACAAGCGGCGTCGCCTTCAACAAGGGAACAGACTTTAGCACTACTGGTGCAAGCGATGACGTCAATTTTGGCGCTGGCGTCCTCTTCCGTCTCACCGGCGCCAGCACGCAGACGATAAACGGTATCGCCGGCGGTACTGATGGTCGCACGATAACACTCCTGAACGCAGGGAGTGCACCAGCAGTGCTTGCAAACAATGCAGGTACTAGTAGCGCAGCCAATCGCATCACTACCGGGACGGGCGCCAACCTTAACATTCCCGTCGGTGGTTCCATACAACTTATATATGATAGCGGCGACAGTCTCTGGCGAGTTATTGGCGTGACCGACGCCGGCGCTAATTACGTCTCACTCCAGGGAACAACACCAGGCACAGCGCAGGCTGGCAACTTTAATATAAACGGCACAGGCATCGCTGCGACACTGGAGGGTACTACCAGCGTCTTGACACCGTACCTAGACACTGCGAGCTCCGCTTCATTAACTATAGGCACAACAAATGCGAGTGATATAACTATAGGCCAGTCAGGCGTCACCACGACTGTCGCAGGAGACATAGGTATTACATTAAATAGCACCACCGGCACCACTATGGTGTGTCTCAACGGCTCTGGCTTGCTGAGTGACTGTGATGCGAGCTACGTCGCACCAACAGCCACGAACTTCATCCAGAACCAAAGTAGCAGCCAGCAGACAGGTGACTACTGGATCAGCGGTACGGCTCGAGCTGATACGTCTGTCCTGACGCCATTGCTCGACACCGCCTCAGCAACTGCCCTCAACATCGGCACCACCAACGCCACCAGCATCAACCTCAACCAAGACACCGTCCTCGCCGCCAACAAGTCCATCACCATCACCGGCGGTGCCACCGGTACCCGCCCAGGCTCTCCAACTGAAGGTATGCTGTACTACGACACCACTACTCACCAACTCCTCCAATATAACGGCACTAAATGGCAGAGCGACAGCAAAGCCGCTACCTTCATCGTCGCCGCCAGCAACAGCTCCCAAGCAGCCAAAGACGGTGCTCAGTACGTTGCCAACGGTGAAGACAGCGCTGGCGCTGGCATCGGTACCCTTGACGGTGACCAGATAGAGATAAACAACGCCCTAACCGCTGCAGCAGCAGCCGGTGGTGGTACCGTCTACCTCGCCGAAGGCACCTACACCATCGACGGTAGTATCTCCATCCCGAACAACGTCACCCTGGCTGGTTCCGGCAACAGCACGCTCATCCAGCTCGGTAACTTCGGAGCTACCAGCACAGCCGTCACCATGATCGTGAACACCGACACTTCTACTGGTACCGGCGTCACCATCCGTGACCTCAAGCTCGATGGCCGCAATGACCGCAACAGCGCTGGATCACAAGCAGGCATCAACCTCACCGGCATGGGCAGTGAGTCTGGCTCACGCGCCGGTGCGACTGTGACTCGTCTACAGATTACCCGGGTTGCCTACGATGCCCTCGACATTACCTCGGGTGACCACAACACCTTCACTGACAACACTATCATCAACACCGGTGGCGGTGGTATAAATGTCTACTCTAGCTCCAGCTTCAACACCATCACTGGTAACACAGTCAGTAACACTGCCGGCGGCGACGGTATGGAAATCTTCGGTACCGACAACATTGTGAGTAATAACACCGCAACCAACACGGGGGGTGCAGGGTTCTACGTCGGTGGCACCCGCAACGTCGTCTCAGGCAACACGGCGGCCAACAACGCCTACAGCTATGGCTTCTACCTCGACTCAGATGTCGACATGCGCGTGACAGGCAACACCGCGTCTGGTAATGGTAACGGTGGCTTCGACATTGCCTACAGCGACGATGCGGTCGTCAGCGGCAACAAAGCCGTCTCAAACACTGGCCCTGGCTTCTACGTCTACGGCTCCAACCGCGTACTGGTATCCGGTAACACGGCCAGCAGCAACACGACCGAGGGGATACGAATAAACGGCGCCACTTCCTACCACTCTGACGGCGTCACCATCACGGGCAACGTCCTCTACGACAATGGTGGCTCAGGCGCATCCAGCTCAATTACTATCAGCGCGTACGCAAGTAACGCGTCAATTACCGACAACACCGTTTCTGATACCGCCGGTACCGGCTACGCCATCCAGATTAATGCAACGGGCATCAGTGGTACCTATCTCTCGGGTAACACATTCAGCGGTACGGGGGCGACCACTATCAACGATGCTGGTACTGGCACCATCTACGCCGGCCAGGTCGATAGCTCAAGTAACTACGTCATCCAACCCGCGGGCTCTATCAAGCTGAACGCAAACACCGATATCTCCGGTACCATCACTGGTGGTTCGAGCCTCACGCTTGGTGTAGCCAGCACCACTGACGGTAGCATCGCACTCTACAGCAGCACGACTGCGTACAAGGTCAGTATCGTCTCGGAGGGGCAGACGAGTGCGGATGCCACCATCACCATCCCTGATACAGCAGGTGTTGATGACACCTTCTGTCTCGAGACGCTCGGTAACTGTGCGGCTAGCAGCGCCAACTTCATCCAGAACCAGAACAGTGCACAACAGACAGACGGTGTTGCCAGCTTCTGGATCGCCGGCACCGGTCGAGCTGACACCAGCATCCTGACTCCGCTCCTCGACACCGCAGCAGCAGGTACGCTCTCTATCGGTACCACCAACGCCACGACCGTGAATGTTGCGACAAACAACGCTAATCACTCTGTAAACATCGCCACAGGTACTGGTGACCAAGCGGTAACACTCGGTTCTACGAGTGGTGCCAGCAGCCTTACATTGCAAGCAGGAACTGGATCTCTTGTAGCGACGACCGGTAACACAACAGGGAATAGCGGCGCGGTGTACCTCAAGTCAGGTGACTCATCGAGTGGTGTTGCGGGCAACATATCTATCGATAACGGTGCAAGTGACGCAGGGTCTCCAGCCACCGCAGTCAATGACGATTTCGAGGGTTGTTCGACCGATGATATGAACGACTGGTTCGACACTACCCTTACAGGTCATAACCTGGGCGCAGGTGCCCATGGTGGCTCGTGTGTACTCCAGGTAGCGGAGGGGGCTACCTACTGGGGTATTCAGCAGGACTATAACTCGGTAGCAGTCACGCCAGGCGAACAAATTACGGTTAGTGCATGGGTAAAGACAGCTACTGTCAGCGAGAACATCGGTGGCGAAATCGAATGGAGTGGTCCTGCGCCTTACAGCTCTATACCGAGCGTAACCGCTACCACAACTGAATGGACGCAGATGACACTCACGACGATAGTGCCGGCAGGGGCTAATTACATGTACCTGACATTCGGTGGTACCGGTACCGGTAGCTCTATAACGTACTTCGATGACATTACAATCGTGAAGAATCAGGGTACACCAGCTATCAATATCGGCACAACAAATGCTGAGTCTATCAATATCGGCCACGCAGGCATAGATCTTAGCCTGCAAGGTGACGTCGTGGCGACAGGTTCTCTTACTGCTAGCGGCGGGGCCGTGAACCTCAACGCAAACAGCAACTACGCCGTAAACATTGCAACCGGCACATCAACTGGCACAGTTACCATCGGTAATAGCGCCAATGCAACCGTACTTGGCTCAGACACTATCACCGTTGGCTCTGCAACCGGCAATACGACCATACAGGGCGCGACACAGACGGCAGCTAACACTGCAGGTACAAGCCTGACAATTCAGGGCAGCACCGGCAACGGCACCGGTACCGGTGGCGCAGTCACCATCAAGGGTGGCACCGGTGGCGGGACGAATGCAGACGGCGGGGCTGTACTCATCAGTGGTGGCGCAGGGACGGGTAGTGGCGTCCAGGGCCTCGTGACCTTCTCGACCAGTGCCTTCCTCTCGAGCAGCACCCAAAGCTTCGGCAGTTCTGGTAGCCTGACCGCTGGCCTCGTTGACCAGTACAGCTCTGTGCCAGTCGCAGCTACAACGACAGGGGTAACGGTCACAGTGCCTGCGCCTGCAGCGGCTAACCAAGTCGTCGGTCGTGTGCTCTACCTGGCAAATGTCGGAGGCGAGGATTTCAACATCTTGCTTTCTGGTACGAGCATCAACATCGCGCTTAAGCCAAACAGCACCGCCACGCTCATCTGGAACGGCACAGGCTGGACCGCTGCTGGTGCATCAAGCTCGACTGACCTTCAGTCTGCCTACAACAACACGCTGACGAGTGCCGGTGGTGCAGAGCTCGTACTGAACGCTCCTGGCGGTAATGCAGACGGCTTCACTATCCGTAACAATGGCGTGCCGATTACAGGCTCCCTCTTTGAGGTTCAGAGCTCAATTGCCACCAACCTCTTCTCAGTCAACAACAACACGACAGACTACGCTGACAATGGTGGCGCAGAGGAAACAACCTTCACTGGCTGGACTGCGATCGGCTCAACAGTCACTCAGAACACAACATCGAGCAATGTCGCAACAGGACGTGCATCGGTGAGTGTAGTCACCACAGGCAACAACCAAGGGGTAAAGGGCGCCCTGACAACGTCGCTGACGGCTGACGAAATCTACGTCGTTAACTTCGCAGCCAAGGTTGCAAGTGGTGGCCCGAACACACTCAATATCTACTACAGCATCGATGGCTCAGCAAACAGCGCAGCATGTGAGTCCAGCTTGCCAGGCACTGGCTACACCAGTACCACTGACTTCTCCATCAAGAGTAGTTGGACGAAGGTATCATGCTTCATCACCGTTCCGAGTAGTGGTATCACCTCTGGGAATGCCATCCGTATCTATGAAACGGACCTTGGATCGGGCACTTTCTACATCGACAACCTGAGTGTCATCTCAAACGCTGGCAGTACTACTCCTGCAAATGTCCAGATTGGTGGCGGTTCATTCGGTGGCCAGCCAACCATCTTCACTCTCGACCAGTTTGCTGGTCCACCGATGGATGCTGGTAATGACTCATTCCTCGGCTCAATGTACTACGACACCACGAAGGGTACTATCCAGTGCTACCAGTCAAATGGCTGGGGTGCTTGTGGTAGTGCGCCAGATGACATCATCACGCTTACTCCTGAGTATACTGGCGCCGTACTGAACGGCACGGGCGTGGGTACGCTGACAGCCGACTTCTGTGGCAACGGTGGTGGTCTCTCGGTCAACACAGGCTTCTGTGCTAGCGGCGAGGCACGCAACTACTACAAGTGGACTTCACCACAACCTACAGCACAGACCTACAGCATCTACGTCACCTACCGCTTGCCGTCAACCTTTAAGGGCTTCGTCAGTGGGTCGACCAATATGACAGGGCTGGTCGACAGTACATCCAATGCCGGCATAGCGTACTCAATCTACCGCAAAGCATCTGGCGGTGGTCTCACGAGCTGTAGTGCGAGTAAGACAGTCGTGGGCTCTGGCTCGGGTTCGACCAATACCTGGACCACCGCTGCGCCGACCACCGATCCGAGCAGCTGTACCTCGTTTGTCGCTGGAGATAGCATCGTCTTCAAGATTGATGTGACCGCGCAAAGTAACGCTTCGGTATATGCAGAAAACTTAACGTTCCAGTACAGCAACAAGTAGGAAAAGATATGAAAATAATGTATTCAACAATACCACCTCCTAAATCCTCTCTCACCACTCGGGCGGGACCGACTGGTGACTACCGACCGTCGGGGCGAGACCCGACGACAGGTAGACAAAACAAAAGCACAAACCAAAAATCAACAAACAGTAAAAAAGCGAGCAAAGTAATATGAAAAAGGAAAGAAAGAAGCAAGACGATAGGGTGCTGAAACGGCTGCCTCAGAACGAGCGCCGTAAGCAACTGCGCCTTCGTCGCCAGATACAGAACGATCCGCTCTTTTCGTTAGCGTAAGTTCATACTGTCTGGTCAGTAACCAAAACAAACACATTCAGCAAAAGCCCAGGGTTTTATCCCTGGGCTTTTGCTATTCAAACGGGGGTAAAAGTGCTACACTAGAAAGCATTAGTGTAATAGGAGCGTCGGCCACTGTAGAGAGCGGCTACACGCAACCAGCTGGAAACCGACATGGATAATAGACAAAAGCCAACGTATCGTACAGGCCCGTCATACCTCGATGATACTGCACGCCCAGCGGCAAGACCGACGGCACAATCGCATGCTCAAGAGATACCGCGCTCCGGAGCCCACACAAGGGTACTATATCGATTAGGATACCTCGCCACCCAATACAGCAGTTACGGCGCAAAGCACGAGCGCTATCAGATACGAAACCGTTGCGCCTAGCACAACAGTATCGGCCATCTAAGCGCAAACATCCGGTACTAACGCGACTAGGATGGGGCCTCATGGCACTTCTGATGTTGAGTACGATTTTTATCGATACGTCTATTTGGCGGCAGCAGGCAAATGCCTATGCACTTACCCCTCAGGCCGCTGCACTCCTGCCGGATGCCGTGCCTACCCTGGCCGACAGCCTGAAGGTAGATACCAAGGCCCAAACAATCGAATTCAACAAAGACTACACGCCGAGCACAACGATGTCTGGAGACTCGGCGAGAGCAAAATTTAGTGCTAGCTTCAGCCAGGACCCCGAGAAGGGCGTGACCATAACAGATCCCGTCAGCCAGGTCACAATGGGCTTCAAGCCGAAGTTTAACCTTAAGGCTCCGCAGACAAACCAAAACCGTGTCATCTATCCCGTAACGGGCCGCGACGCCCAGCAAGTGTTTACTGCCCAGGCCATCAAGCTCAAGGAGGATATCATCCTGAACCATTATCAGGGTGACAAGCAAGAGTTCTCCTATGAGCTGTCTCTGGATGATGGGCTTGAAGCCCACATGGAGCCGAGCGGCGCTATCGGTATTTACGGTGTAGACAGTAATCTCCTGGGCAATGTGACGACTGGCTCCGATGCAGATGCGAAATTGCTCGAGAAAGCTCGTGCCAACGCACCCAAGACAAACCTGTTGTTTAGCATCCCGGCACCGTTCATCAAAGAGTCAGGGAAGCAAGTCAGCAACGCAAGAGCCTGGTATGGCCTCAAGGACAATGTGCTGACCATTTACGCTGAAGGGCTCAAGGACGCCAGCTACCCACTCACGATTGACCCTTCGGTCTACATCGAGACGGCAGCAAAGCTCATGCGCGGTAACAACGAGAGTAACATCGACTTCGACATCGACAATGAGCTCATCCAAAAGGGGAAGACAACCGGTGGGCGTTTCGATAGCTGGGTGACAACTGGCATGACTGCATTGCCGTCTGCGCGGTGGAATCAATCCACGGCGGTCGCTGGTGGGTATATCTACATCGTCGGTGGTAACGACGGCTCGTCGGTCAAAGGCGACGTGTATTGGGCACACATCAACAACTCAACGGGGCTGATAGAGCAGCCAAACCCCGGTGCGGGTGCCTGTGCCAGTTGGTGCACCAACTCTGCATATAACCTGCCCAAGTAGCCAGGTACGTCAAGGCGCCTCCCTAGTGGCGTATAACGGCTATCTGTATCTGTTTGGTGGGTCTCAATAGCGGGGGGAGCGCCACGAGTACGGTGTATGTTGCGAAGCTGGGCGCCAATGGCGAACCCCAGCTCTGGCACCCAACTGACACTAACAAAAACAACTGGGTCTACTGGTACAGCGACACGGCGCTGAGCTCAAACCGTGCGTTCCTGGGTGCGGTCGCGTATAACAACCGTATGTATGTTGTAGGCGGCTCAACATCTGGATGGACTGGCGGCTCTACAACCGTACAGAAGGCAGACATTAACCCAACCGGCAAGCTGACAAACTGGACGACAACAGGCATGTCCCAACTGTCCTCAGCAATAATGAGTCACAGTCTGCAAACCTATAACGACTTCTTATACGTCATCGGGGGTATCAGTGGGACGACAACGCAGAGTGCGGTACTGTATACCAAAATAAACACTGACGGCACTATCAACTCCTGGCAAACGGGTAACCCAATAGGTAATACAGGTACTACGACGGCTCGGGCAGCACTTGGGGGTAAATTCGCGACCATATGGGGTGGGTACATCTATGTGGCCGGTGGTTGTTCGACGGTGAATGGCAGTGGCTACTGTACGAGCATCGCCAATGATGTCCAACTTGCGAGCATCAATGCGGACGGTAGCATCACAGACTGGACCACCGTTACCAACATCACCAATAGCCGTATGGGCTATGGGCTCATGGTGTGGCGTAACGCGCTCTACGGCATCGGTGGGTGTAGTGCCCAAAACACGTCAACAGGGGCCTGCACGAGCGTAAAAACAACAACAGACATTGGTGAGATTAACCCAGACGGTGATGTGAGCACGGTGAGTACATCTGTTTCAAACGGGACGTCACCCTGCGTGTCAGGGTACGGGCTACTATAACTGCGACCTGCCACCACAGGGGGATGGTAACGGCCAGGCGGGGGGTATGTCCGGGGGTGCCATAATCAACAATGGCTACATTTACTACATCGGGGGCTGCACGGCAGTTGGGAATAATAGTGTGTGTTTCACAGGTAACTCTGGGAAGTCGACCGACAACATCGCATATGCTGCTATCGATTCCGCAGGACACATCACACGAATTTCGAGCTGCTCAGGCAGTTTCGTAGGTAGTTGGTGCGCGATAAACGGCAGCGGATCGATGCCAGACAAAATTTCCGCATTCGGGTATAGTGTGTTTAACAACACCATGTACATCATCGGTGGAACGACAGGTACGCAGTGGCAAGATACGGTTATGCGGGTCGACCTTTAATAGCGATGGTACCTGGGGATCGTGGTCCACTCAGACATTTGGCAATGTAGGGCTCGGTAACGCTAAGGGATACCAGTACGCGTTTACCCGGGCAAATCCGTCATCGGCTGGTACATACCCAGGGAATCTCTATGTGCTCGGTGGCTGTAGCGGTGTCACGGCGGCAGATAACGGCCTCGACTGCACAGGTACGCTCTACACAGAAGTGTATAAGTGCTATATTAAGACTGACGGATCGCTAGAAACATCGGGTAGCACCTGTACGACGAGCGGACAACTCCAGATTGACTCAGAAACAACCGCTGGCACGCAGGGTCTCGGGGTAGCAGCCGGTACGGTCTATGCCAACTACATCTATCTCATCGGCGGCCAGAGCCCGAACGAGGGTGAGCGTGGCGAGGTGCTGTACGCCAAGATAGATAATTCTAACAACATCGTGGCGGCAGATGGTGGCAGCGCGTGGATATCTGCCAGCGACGCGGGGCCCGTATGGCATCAAAGGCAATGGCGATGATGTACCGGTCGAATTGAACCCGGTCCGTCGGCGTGGGTCTGCCTTTGGCTACAACGGCTATCTCTATGCGCTCGCGGGCTTAACGTCTCTGAGGGCGGGTCACTCAATGACCTCCTCTATGCCAAGATTAACGTCAGTGACGGCAGTATCAGTCAGTTCGCTACCTCAAGTGTGACAGTGACAGCTCGATGGGATCTCCGTACGGTCGTAAACAACGGCTATGTCTATGCCATCGGTGGCTGTAGTGTCGGTACGCCGCCGGCGAGTTGTAGTACGATGACCAGCACCGTACAGACCTTCCAGCTTTACAATAACTACTCTGGCTCACCCAAGGCATACAATAACGGCGCACAATACGCCACCAATCGTTACGGTGGGAGCGCAGCTATTGTCAACGGCTACATATACTTCGCAGGTGGCTGTACCACCGCCGCGACGGACTGTACGACTGCAACGACGTCAGTTGAGAGCGCACCTATCAACGCCGCTGACGGTACTATCGGCACCTGGACAACCTCGGGTGTCGCAACCTTGCCAGCCGCACGATCCTGGGGGAAGCTGATGGCGGCTGGAGGCTCACTGTACTACGTCGGCGGCCAAGCTAGCGGATCCAATAACGGCCAAACCAACGTGTATTACACGACCCCGGGCAGTGGCACGATTGGCTCCTGGACGTCCTCCACTGGCTCTGGTCTACTGCCAGCGGGCCGTACGCAGTTTGGGGCGGCGGTCTGGCACGACCGGCTCTATGTGGTGGGGGGCAATAATGCGAGCGGTACTGCCACCAACACCGTCTACGTCAGCTCGGATCAAGTGAGTGGTGGGGCTATTAGCTCATGGGGGACTACTTCCACGAACTTTAATGTGTCGCGTAACGGAACAACGGCAATCGCGTATGCTAACAACCTCTACATTTTCGGGGGCTATACCGGGTCCAATTATCTCAACGACGCCCAGTTCTCCTCGATAGGGTATAAAGCAGGGACGCTCTCTCAGTCAGGGACTACGGTGACTGGCTCGGGCACATCATGGACAGCTGCCATGGTCGGCGACAAGATACAGTACGCCGATGGTGCCACGGCAACGATCACTGGCTACACGAGCGCTACGTCACTAACGGTAGACGCCAGTCGGACAGTTGCCGCGGGCACGAAATACGTCATCGATGACGGGTCGGTCGGGAGTTGGACATACACGACGAGTCTGCCGGTGGATCTCCGTCAGGCGGATGGCTTTGCGGCGAACGGCTTTATCTATCTCTTTGGCGGGCGTTCGACTAATACGACCTGCACCTCAAACACCATCGTGGCACCAATCAGTGCCAACACGACAATCTCTACGGGCAACAACCCAACGGGTATCGGTGAGTGGTACGCCACCAATATCAAATACAGCGGTAACCGCTACGGCGCAGCGGCTGTCTATGACAGCGGCAAAGCCTATGTGCTCGGCGGGCAATGCAATGGCTCGATGATTACCACAACAAACCGAGTGCAGTACAGCACGCTGCAGTCGCAGCCGCAGATTGCGCGCTACTCGCGTCTCATCGATACCGACACCGATGTATTCCCGACAAAGTGGCTCATGAACGGTCTCGACAATTCGACTGGTGCACGCTGGTACATGCGCTACCGTAGCATGACCGACCCGCAGTCGAACGGTGGAGCAGGGGATCAGTGCAGTACGTCGGCGATGACCACCTGGGGCGTTGACACTGACTTTGGCGAGGTCCCACTCGGTATACCGCAGACCTATACGCCGAAAGATGGCTCTGGTACGAATACGAGCTGTGCCCGCTACTTCTACATGATCGTGACGATTGATAGCCAGAGAGCATATGGGTACCCAGAGGATGTGACACGCGGCCCGACTATTGCCGACCTTAGCTTGTTCTACACTGCCGATCCGAGCAAGCGTCTCATACATGGTAAAACGTTTGTTGGGGGCGAGCAGCAACCGCTCGACACACCGTTTTAGGAGTATTTATGGGACTACGCAAGAAAAAATCAGATATATCACAGAACCAGGCCTGGCTAGATTGGTTGAATGACGACTCGTCGCCTCAGAGGGATGCCTTCGGCGCCACACAGGGCAGAGTACCCTCTTTCAAGGAACCCATGACTAGTGGCACCAAAAAATCTCCTGCAGCGGGCTTAGATGGCTTTACGGCACGTCCTCGCACGGGCTTCCCGCAGTCACAGCAGCCCAGATTCACGACGGTTGAGCCGAAACCGGCGTCCCAGCCGAAGTCTATGCCACGACCCGCTCGGTCTGCGGCACCGACGCTAAACTGGCGCGCAACCCCCAACTCCCCAAAGCCAAGTAAGGTCGATAAATCGACCAACCAAGGTGATATCGCAATCAACATCCATTTGCCACAGGTTACACTGCCAAAGTTGAAGAAGCTGTTGCCAGATTGGCGCTATATGCGCTGGGCCGTACTCGTACTTGTTGTCATCGCGCTACTAGCTGGGGGGAATGTATGGCTTCGCAAGACCAATGAAGCGGCAAGACTGGCCAAACAAAGCGGATCTGAGCAACCGACGTATGCACCTCTTAAGCCATCTATATCAGACAAGAGTAGTGTCGATGCGTCCTCCGTCTACAGCGCAAAACAACAGCTCTACAAGTACAATGACACCTACCTTGGCTCATCACTGACGATTAGCCAACAGCCACTCCCTGACGATATCAAACAAAACCCAGACAAGTTGGCGAAGATTGCAGAACAAAGTATCGGTGCGACTGATAGCTTTGATACGGCAAACGGCAAAGTCTACATCGCAACCTCGGAAGGCGGCTACCAGCGTCTAGTTCTTGTGCATCGGCAGCTACTCCTGTTTATTACCTCGCCGAAAGAACTTGAGATTACTGACTGGGTTGCGTACATCCAGGCGCTCGAATAGAAAATGGATGCTGAGGGGACGTTGCCTGTGGATAACTAGGTAATAACAAAGTGGTATGGAAATCATAAAATGTATAAATTACTACAAAAAATTCTAACTTGAGACTGCTACACATCGAGCAATACGAGCGGCGGTATCAGTTCCGAGCAGTTATGTAGCAACTAGCACAACAATAATTGTTGTAAATAAGTTTATACACCATGTCAATTACTTGAGCAAGTTTCTTGCCTCTAACACCTTGCCGTACCGAGTGCATCAGGAGGAAAATGAGAGCGTATCAATCAAACCCAAAACACCGATACAAACAAACATTTTCAAAAACTAAACCAAAACCCAAAACTCAAACATGCCAGGTCTCTCAGGCAATACGCCCATACCGCCTCGTCATACCCCCAGTCACCCCGACTTGAGGGGTCTCGTCATGTCTGGTCGTATCCTCACCATGGCCCGTGCTATCTCGGTCTTGTTCTTGCTCATCCTACCCCTGTTTTTCCTTACGCGCGTGTCTACGCCTGCGTATGCTGCCACCAACGACACCCTGAACTTCCAAGCCCGCCTCCAGAAGGGAGCAGGTCAGATCGCCCCAGACGGCAACTACAACGTCCGCTTCAAGCTCTACGACGCCTCCACTGGTGGCTCTCTCCTCTGGACTGAAACCCGTGACTACAACGGTGGTGCTCCTGACAACCGAGTCAGAGTTGCCAACGGCTACCTCAGCGTTGACCTCGGTGCCATCACCAGCTTCCCATCCACCATCCCATGGGACCAACAGCTCTACCTCACCATGGACATCGGTGGTACTGGCACCTCCAACTCATGGGACGGTGAGATGTCCCCACGCCTCTCCCTCACCGCCGTACCGTATGCGTTCAATGCGAAGACAGCCTCACAGCTCGTCACCACCAGTGGTGCACTGAGCTCAACCCTCAGCATCCAAGCTCCAACTGTCGGTGACCAGACCTTCGTCATCCCGGACCAGGGCGCCGCTGGTACCTACACGCTCCTGACCGGCGCAGCTGCCAATGGTGCCTACATCCAACTCCAAGGCAGCACCCCGGGCACCGCCCAAACGGGTAACCTGAACATCTCCGGCAAAGGAATCTTTGGGTCCTCATTAGCCGTCGGTACGGCTAGTACCACAACCGGAACAATCGATTTGTTCAACAGCGCCAGTGCGTACAAGGTGAGTCTAAACATTGCTGCGCAGACGGTTGCGAATGGTACCGTCAGTCTTCCAGATCTAGCCGGTACGAGCGACACCTTCTGTCTGGTCACGCTCGCCAACTGTACCGGAGGAGGTGGTGGCGGTGCTAACACAAGCCTCAGCAACATCGCCTCCACCAACCTCAGTGCAGCCCTCAACGTCACCAGTGGTGACCTCAACCTTACCACCACCACGAGTGGCAACATCGTCCTCGACGGGGCAGGGACCATTAACCTCAATGACAGCGTCAACATCAACGCTGGTGCTGTCCTCGGTGCCAACCAGACTATCTCCTTCACCGGCGGCAACACCGCCTCTCGCCCTGTTTCACCAACTGAGGGTATGCTCTACTTCGACACCAGTACTCACCAACTCCTCCAGTACAACGGCACCAAGTGGGTGAGTGATCGCTCTACCGCCACCAAGATTGTCGCCATGGGCCCAACCACTGGTTGTACTGGTACCACCCCAACTGCTTCACAGAACTACGACGGTGCTGACTATGTTGCCAGCAGCTGTACCAGTGCCCAGACCACCATAAATGCAGCCATTGCAGCCCTCCCAGCTAGCGGTGGTACTGTGTACTTGATGGAGGGGACGTATGTGATTGACGGTGCGATAACCATCCCGGCCAATGTGACGTTTACTGGCTCCGGTGTCGGCACAAAGCTGATTATCGCCGACAGCACAGCTACGATAAACATGGTCACTACCAGCTCGGCCGGGGTGAAAATCACTAACATGATGTTGGATGGTAATGCCGCGAACAACGGTAGTGCAAACCACCAAGGTATATACACGAATGTCACGAGCACGCCGGGCGTGATTATTTCCGATATAACCATTCAAAACACGCGGAGCGTGGCAGTGTACGCCAATAACTTTAACTCAAGCACGATAGAGAATAGCACAATCAAAGGCGTGACAAATAACTCTGGCCTATACATTAAGGGTGCACCCAACGCAAAAATAGTCAACAACACTGTCACCTCAAACTCAAGTAGAGGTATCGACAGCAGCTCGACTAGCGGCCTACTTATTAGTGGCAACACGGTAAGCTCGAATGGCAATATGGGTATATTAGCTGGAGATAAAGTACGACAATCTCGAATAACATTGTTTCAGGCAACGGCTCGATAGGTATTCGTATGAATAGCTACAATGACGTCAATGGCAACTATGTATCAGGCAACTCCGATACGGGTATCCAGCTGTACGGTAACTACTCTAAAGTTACGGATAACACCCTGACAGGCAATGCGACTCAGAGGTCATCCAGTTCCAGGGCGTTAACTATAACTTGGTGTCAGGCAATAACTTGTACGACAACGGTGGTACTAGCAGCTGGAGTGCTATCGAATTTAGGGGTACTGGCGGCGCAACAGGCAACCAGATTTCCAATAACCGGATCACTGATACCGCCGGCAGTGGCTACGCGATAAAGGGTACTGGCGGGAATGTCATCAATACAATCGTGTTTGGCAACATATTCTCTGGTACAGGTTCCAGTAGCCTAAATCTCAGCTCCACGACTATCTACAATGGTCAAGCGATGAGCGCAAACGGCAAGGATATTCGTTACAGCCAGACGAGCAGTACATCTGCATTTACTATCCAAAATGCGAACGGGGTTAACCTCTTCAACGCAGATACCACCAATGGGGAAATCCAGTTCGGCAACTACAATGGTGGGACCAACGCAGTCAACGGCAAAATAAGCTTTAATAATAGTACTAATGCCAATACGGTAGGGCTCCAATCTGGTGCGACTAGCACCAGCTACAACCTCACCCTTCCGACTGGGCTCGGGAGCTCCGGCGACTGTCTCGTCGACACGACTGGCACTGGTGTCCTCGGCTTCACCAGCTGTGGCGGCGGTGGTGGTGGCGGAGCCACACGCCCTCGATAACCTCGCCAGCGTCGCTATTAACACCAGCCTCATCTCTGACACAACCAACACTGATGACCTCGGTAGCTCGGGTATCACCTGGCGCAATGGCTACTTTGGCACGGCGGTGTATGGGCCAGCCTTTGACACAGTGAGCGCCGGCGCTTTGTCCATTGGGACGAGTAACGCCAATGCTATCACCATTGGCAAAACGGGTGTGACAACGACACTCGCCGGCACGATTTCGGTATCGGGCCTCAGCACGGCTGGTATCGTCACTAACACCGCAGGGGGCGTATTGGGCACAGTCGCCACGCTGCCGATTGCTAATGGTGGCACCAACAACACGACCTACACGACCAATGGGGTGAACTACTACGATGGCAGCAAGATTGCTTCGACTGCAGCCGGCTCAACCGGTCAGTGTCTACTCGCTACGACCGCTGCGGCGCCGAGCTGGGGTACATGCCCAGCCGGTAGTATCGGCGGCGCAAATGTCAGCGTCTCGGGTCTTGCAACGAACCAAATGCTCGTCTATAACGGCACCAACTGGGTGAATGGCACGAGTGCAGGTGATCTGACAAATAGTGTCTCTGGTAGCACCAATACATTCACTATCGCGAATAGTGCTATTACAAATGGCAAGATAGCGACTGGAGCAGTCAACAGTACGTCAATATCCGACGGCACGGTCACAGGTACTGACCTGGCTACCTCGACGGTAACGGGCAGCAACATCGCGGCTACGACCATCACTGCATCAAACATTGCCAACGCCACGATAACGACAACCCAAATCGCGAGCGCCACTATTACCGGCGGTAATATCGCAAACGCTACCGTAGCGAATGCTAATCTCGTGAACAGCAGCATCACAATCAATAATGGCAGCAACATTACGGGTGGTGGTACGGTTTCGCTTGGCGGCAGCCTGACGCTTGCGGTGTCTGCCACCCCGAACTTTACGACCGTCACGACCGCTGGTCTAACAAACACTGGCTACACATTACTCAGTGCACAACCACTGAGTCTTGGTAGTTCAGGGGCGGTGGGTGCGGCTGCTTCTACGGTAGACGTATATACGACTTTCAATATAACCGCTACTGCGGGTGGTTTGACATTTACGCTGCCGACCCCGACAACTGCGACTGGCGGGCGACTTGTCTATATAAATAATGTCGGTGGAAGCAATAGCTTCACGATGTATGGCGTCACGATTCCAATATCGAAGAGTCAGGCCTACATATGGAACGGCACGGCTTGGGCTCCAGCGAACATTGACGGAGCAGGGAGTGGCGCCACCACCGTCGGAGCCATCTCTGGCACAGCCAACGCCAACGGTGCAACCATCACTGGCAACACACTGAACCTGACGGCAGCAAACGGCACCAATGGCGGTGTATTGACGAGTGCCGCTCAAACCATTGGTGGTCTCAAGACCTTCCAAAACGGCGTCACCAGCAGTGCCGCACTGACAGTTTCTGCAGGAGGAGCGTCAATCACCGGTGGCCTCAACAACAACAATGGCGGTATTACCAGCGCAGGTGCTATCTCCGGCGGTACTGCCATAACTAGCTCCGGCACCATCACGTTCTCTGGCCTCTCCACCGCTGGCATCGTTACCAACACCGCTGGTGGTGTCCTCGGCACCACCAGCAGTGTCCCAGTCGCCAATGGTGGCACTGGTGCCACCACCAGCCAAGGCGCCATCAACAACCTCTCTCAGCTCACGACCAATGGTGACCTCCTCTACAACAACGGTACCAACAGTACTCGTCTGGCTCGTGGTACCAACGGTCAATGTCTCACCAGCACCACAACCAGCATCCAATGGGGTAGTTGTGGTCTCAGTGCCGAAGCCGACACCCTTGCTACGGTCACTGGTCGTGGTGCAACCACCACCACAGCTTCGAGCTTCCAGGGTGGTGCAACCATCCGTACGCTCACGGTAGACACCTCAACCGCCACAGACGACCTCATCGCCGTTGCAGTCACGGCAGGTGGAGCAGGTCGCTTCACTGGCACCATCACCAACGCTGACCTAACGGCTAACCGTACGTGGACACTGCCGAATGTGAGCGGGACGGTCATTACGACTGGTAACCTCAACAGCATCACCAGCACTGGTACCATCACGAGTGGTACCTGGCAGGGTACAGCCATTGGTGTCGGATACGGTGGTACCGGCTTAACCAGTTACACTGCCGGAGATCTTCTCTACGCCAGCGGGACGAGCACGCTCAGTAAACTCACCGCTGTCGCAGCCGGCTCATGTCTCGTCTCGAACGGTGTCGGTGCTGCGCCTATCTGGAGTAGTTGTAGTGCGGCAGCGGGGGGTGCGAATACGTCACTTAGCAACTTGACCGCGACAAGTATCAACCAAAACCTCGTCGCCGACGCAAACAATACTCGTGACATTGGCACCAGCTCTACCACCTGGCGTGCTGGCTACTTTGGAACCTCCGTCAACACGCCGCTGTTGCAGAGCAATACGTCACTCACCATCACGCCGAGCGGTACCCTGACAGCCGGCTCAACTTCGCAAGTCTTCGTTCTGCAAGGGACTGGGGGTAGTACCATCACAGCTAATGGCGGAGGTGGTACTACGACGATTGGGTTTAGCGGGGCTCCTGTGGGCAACGTCAGCTACAACTTTGATCGCTCCGTGGCGGCCGGCAGCTACACCATCTGTACGACGGTAGGCAACTGTGTTGGCTCTGGTGGGGGTGTTTCAACCTCTGGCGGCACGACAAATCGTATCGCGAAATTTAGCGCTTCCCAGGCTATCACAGACTCCTCAATCAGTGACGATGGGAGCACGGTGACAATTAACGGCTCGAGCACTCTTGCGGTTCAGGGCGCTAGTGTGACGGTCGGTACGGCGAGTTTGCAGGGAAGCTTAGTCTTGCAAAGTGGTGGTGGCTACACGACTACGCTGAAGGCCGGTGCATCAAGCAGCAACCTAACCTTCTTGTTCCCGACAGCGGACGGCAGTAGTCTGCAGTGTCTCAAAACAAATGGCTCCGGGCAGCTCGGTTTCTATAACTGTAATAATGGCTCAGGTAGTGGTGGTGCAGTCACCCTGAACGATGCTTATACTGCTGGCAATACCATCACGACTACCGATAGCCGTGATGTGGCCTTTACATTTGCCGATACAACCACTGACGCAAGTATGGTTTTCAACCTCCAATGTACAACTTGTAGCGCCAGCGGTGGCCGCTTCGCCGTGCAAAACGGTGGAACAGATGTGTTCACCGTCAATCCTAACAGCGGCGGTGTGTTAACTAAGCTAAATAGCACGGTCGCTCTCGCTGTGCAAAATACATCCGGCTTAGGACAGCTCACTGTGGACACCACAAACAAGATAGTTCAAGTGGGCAATGCCGTAACAGATGCGAATGCCACACTACTCATACTCGACAGCTATAATGGCGGCTCTGATCCAGCCGGTTATAACGGCGCGATGTACTACAACACCAGTACGAACAAGCTTCGTTGCTATGAGAATGGTGCGTGGACTGACTGTATAACCACAAGTGGACCTGGCGGGGCTAACACCAGCCTGTCCAATCTGACGAGTACTAGCGTCAACCAGACGCTTACAGCCAACGCGTCTAATAGCTTGGACATCGGTACAAGTGGTACGTCGTGGCGTAGCGGTTACTTCGGTACTAGCATTATAACTCCGACGATTGATACAAACTCTGCCGTCGCCCTCAACATCGGCACCACCAACGCCACCAGCATCAACCTCAACCAAAATACGGTTGTGGCAGCGGGGAAGACGGTGACTATAACTGGCCTCTCCACCGCTGGCATCGTTACCAACACCGCTGGTGGTGTCCTCGGCACCACCAGCAGTGTCCCAGTCGCCAATGGTGGCACTGGTGCCACCACCAGCCAAGGCGCCATCAACAACCTCTCTCAGCTCACGACCAATGGTGACCTCCTCTACAACAACGGTACCAACAGTACTCGTCTGGCTCGTGGTACCAACGGTCAATGTCTCACCAGCACCACAACCAGCATCCAATGGGGTAGTTGTGGTCTCAGTGCCGAAGCCGACACCCTTGCTACGGTCACTGGTCGTGGTGCAACCACCACCACAGCTTCGAGCTTCCAGGGTGGTGCAACCATCCGTACTCTCACGGTAGACACCTCAACCGCGACGGACGACCTCATCGCCGTTGCAGTGGCTGCTGGCGGGGCTAGCAGATTTACTGGCACCATCACCAACGCTGATCTAACAGCTAACCGTACGTGGACATTGCCGAATGTGAGCGGCACAGTCATCACGACTGGTAACCTCAACAGCATTACCTGCACGGGCACTATCACGAGTGGTACTTGGCAGGGTACGGCTATCGGTGCGGCGTACGGAGGCACTGGTCTCAGTAGTTACACCACTGGGGACTTGCTATACGCCACGGGGCAAGCTCCCTCGGCAAACTAACAGCAGTCGCTGCTGGCTCATGTCTTGTCTCCAACGGCGTCGGTGCTGCACCTATCTGGAGTAGTTGTAGTGCGGCGGCCGGTGGGGCCAATACGAGCTTGAGCAACATCTCTAGCACTAACCTCAGTGCTGCCCTCAATGTCACTAACGGGGATCTCAACCTCACCACAACCACTTCCGGCAATATCGTGCTGGATGGCGCGGGATCAATAAACCTGAATGACTCAGTTAACATTAACGCCGGTGCGACGGTAGCTGCCGCGCAGACAAT
Source organism: uncultured Candidatus Saccharibacteria bacterium (assembly GCA_963743435.1). Taxonomy (GTDB): domain Bacteria; phylum Patescibacteriota; class Saccharimonadia; order Saccharimonadales; family UBA4665; genus JAGXIT01. The sequence continues at coordinate 210,967 of CAVUPG010000004.1, read as the reverse complement.
CCGCTTTGTTGGGGCTCCCACCGCCAACCGTCCAGGCTCACCATCTGAGGGTACTATGTACTTCGACACCACCACCAAACAACTCCTCACCTACAGCAATGGCAAATGGCAGAGCGATAGCAAAGCTGCTACCTTCATCGTCGCCGCCAGCAACAGCTCACAAGCAGCCAAGGATGGTGCGCAGTACGTCGCCAATGGCGAAGACAGCTCTGGCAGTGGCATCGGTACCCTCGACGGTGACCAAATAGAAATAAACAATGCCCTAACTGCTGCCGCTGCAGCTGGTGGTGGCACCGTCTACCTCACCGAAGGCACCTACACCATAGACGGCAGCATCTCCATCCCGAACAACGTCACACTCGCTGGTAGCGGTAACAGTACCATCATCCAGCTCGGTAACTTCGGCACCATGGCACGGGGATTACCATGATTGTGAACACCGATCAGACCACTGGAACAGGTGTTACGATTCGTGACCTTAAACTCGATGGGCGAACTGATCGCAACAGTGCTACGGGCACGGGTATTAACTTGACCAACATGGGCAGCGAATCTGCCTCTCGTGCGGGCGCTTCTGTGACTCGCCTGCAAATTACACGTATTCCATATGATTCGATCGACATTACTGCCGGAGATCACAACTACATTGCAGGCAACACCATCATTAACTCAGGCGGTGGCGGTATTAATCTCTATTCCGGCTCTCCTTTAACACAATTACAGGTAACACTATCAGCAACCTTGCAGGTGGTGATGGTATGGAGATATTCGGTACCGACAATGTTGTCAGTGATAACACTGCTACCAACACTGGCGGCACCGGTTTCTACATTAACGGCGCTCGCAATGTCGTGTCTGACAACATCGCAGCAACAACGCCTACAGCTACGGTTTCTACATCGACTCCGATGTCGGCATGCGCGTCACAGGCAACACCGCGACGGGCAACGGTAGTGGTGGCTTCGACATCGCCTACGCGGACGATGTGGTCGTGACTGGTAACAAGGCCGTCTCGAACACCGGGTAAGGCTTCTATGTCTACGGCTCGCTACCGTGCGCTCATCACCAGCAACACCGCCAGCAGCAACACCGCAGAGGGTATCCGGGTTAACGGCTCATCGGCCTACCATTCTGACGACACCAACGTTAGTGATAACACCCTGTACAACAACGGTGGCACTGGAGCGTCCAGCTCTATCCTCATCGACCAATACGCCGCCAATGTTGTAGTGCACGGTAACACCATCACAGATACAGCCGGTACAGGCTACGCCATCCAGGTAAATGCGACTGGTACGAGCGGCACATACCTCTCCGGCAACACCTTCTCTGGTACGGGGGCGACAAGCATCAGTGACGCCGGCACTAACACTATCTATGCCGGTCAGGCTATGACCGCCGGTGGCACCGACATCCGCTTCAAACAAGCCGCTTCATCTGCAGCAGTATCCATCCAAAACGGCAATGGTGTAAACGTCTTCAATGCCAATACCACCTCAGGCCAAATAGAGCTCGGCAACTACAACGGCGGCACCAATCCAGTCAACGGCAAGATTGTCTTCAATAATTGCTTCCAACGTAAACACCGTCGGTATCCAGTCTGGCGCCACGAGCGCTAGCTACAATCTCACCCTCCCGACCGGTCTTGGTAGCTCAGGCCAGTGTCTCTACGACACCACCGGTACAGGCGTGCTCGGCTGGACGACCTGTGGTGGTGCGGGTGGTGCTAATACCGCTTTCACAACCTCGCGAGCGTCGCTATCAACACCAGCCTCATATCTGACACCACCAACACCGACGATCTTGGTAGCGCTGCCATCACCTGGCGCAATGGTTATTTCGGCACGGCAGTGTATACGCCAACGATTCGTCCATTAGCTGACTCAACTACCGCTCTCAAGATACAGAATGCTGCAGGTACTGCAGATATTCTCACTATCGATACCTCAAATCGAGGCATCAAGATTACGAGTGACTACGCAAATGCACTGAGTGTTGCGACGACAGGTGGGACGACGTTTTTCAACGTCGATGCTTCTACCCAGCAGACCAGCTTCCAGAATAAGTACGATAATGCCACGGTGGGATCGGATGTCTTCGGAGCTGATAACAACACCTGTACTGGTACTAACTGGACAGATACCGGCACCAATGTATGGACGCACACAGCCGGCTCCAATACAGTGCTTACTTGTACAAGCCCAAGCATCACTGCCGGTACGACATATGAGGTCAAATACACGACGACAGGTACGACAAGTGGATACGCATTCTGGCCAAAACTGGGCGGAGCGACAGGTATCTATATCTTCGGCAACACCACGTCAAAGAGCCAGTTATTAACCGCGACTACGACGGCAAGCTTTGCGGTCGGTGTGGATAGCGCACAGACAGGCTCAATCACCATTCTGAGTATCAAGCCCGTCTCAAGTATTGCTTCTGCCCCAATCGTAATCAAAGACAGCACTGGTGCGACGGGTGCCGAGATACGCGCGTACAACGGCAACTTGGGCTTTGGTACGGGCGCACTCCAAAATGCTCAGAGCAGTAGCTACGACAACGTCGGTATCGGACTTAACGCTCTCCAGAGCGTTACAACCGGTAATCGTAACACGGCAGTTGGGCCATCGACACTGCTTCACAACACGACCGGTTCGCAAAACGTTGCGATTGGCGAGATTGCGCTCCTCAATAACACGAGCGGAGGCTGGAACATTGCTGTTGGTTCTCAATCGCTCTCTCAAAACTCAACCGGTTATTACAACGTGGCCACAGGTAGCTGGGCTTTGCAGGGCAATGTAAGCGGTGACGAAAATGCAGGGTTTGGCGAAGAGGCACTTTACTCAAATACTACAGGTAGCGGTAACGCGGGCTTTGGTGCCTACTCTGGGTTCAACAACACGACGGGTAGCCACAACACTGCCATCGGTTATGCTGCAGGCGGCTGGGACTCTGGCTCGTACTTCGAGTCCGTAAATAATCTGCAAAACACCACCGCCATCGGTGCCTACGCACAGGTCTTCCAGTCGAATACTATCGCGCTTGGTGGTCAGGGCGTAGACTCCGTAAAAGTTGGTATCGGCACGGGTGCCCCGTTGAACCAACTATCTGCAGAGGCCTACCGCACCAGTGCTGGTACCGTCGCGACCACAAACGCTTCTGGCGCTATCGTAGGTACGGGGACAAGCTTTAGCGCTGGTATGGTAGGCAACACTATCTACATCGATTCAGCATCGACCTCAACTGCGCCATACGTCGGTACAATAACCGGGTACACTGGCGCTACCCACATTACTGTCTCTTCAAGTGTCGGGTTTACAGCTAGTGGTCGACACTACTACATCAACTACGCAGGGCTGCAGTTGAGCGGGGCCGGCAAGGTCGGCATCGGTACCGTTAACCCTCAATACGATCTCGACGTGTCAGGTACGACTCGAACAACAAATCTCTTAGCGTCTTTGGTCGACACTGCGTCTGCCGCCGCCCTCAACATCGGCACCACCAATGCCACCAGCATCAACCTCAACCAAAATACGGTTGTGGCAGCGGGGAAGACGGTGACTATAACTGGCCTGAGTACCGCTGGCATCGTCACCAACACCGCTGGTGGCGTCCCGGCACCACCAGCAGTGCCCATAGCCAATGGTGGCACTGGTGCCACCACCAGCCAAAGCGCCATCAACAACCTCTCTCAGCTCACGACCAATGGTGACCTCCTCTACAACAACGGTACCAACAGTACTCGTCTGGCTCGTGGTACCAACGGTCAATGTCTCACCAGCACCACAACCAGCATCCAATGGGGTAGTTGTGGTCTCAGTGCCGAAGCCGACACCCTTGCTACGGTCACTGGTCGTGGTGCAACCACCACCACAGCTTCGAGCTTCCAGGGTGGTGCAACCATCCGTACGCTCACGGTAGACACCTCGACCGCCACGGACGACCTCATCGCCGTTGCAGTCACGGCAGGTGGAGCAGGTCGCTTCACTGGCACCATCACCAACGCTGACCTAACGGCTAACCGTACGTGGACACTGCCGAATGTGAGCGGGACGCTGCTAACTACGACAACAGCAGATACAAGCTACATACGAAACCAAAATAGTAGCGCGCAGAGTACATCGAATTTCTGGATAAGCGGTGATGGCCGTGCGACGACGAGCTTTACCGCACCCGTATTCCAATCAGCCACGGCCACGGCACTCCTTGTCGACTCTGGTACAACGGGAGCGCTGAATATCGGTACCGGTGCAAACGCCAAGACGATTACCATAGGTAACACGACAGGTGCGACAAGTGTTGTGATCAACTCTGGTTCGGGAGGCATTAAGATTGGTGATACGACAGTCGCTACTACGATAGATATCGGGGGTGTCTCTAATAGCGCAGCCAACACCATCAATATCGCCACTAATGCGACGGCTGCCGATACCGTCACAATAGGTTCTACCCATTCCGGTTCGAGCACAGTCATCCGTGGTGGGGCTAGTAGCATTACCGCAAACAATACGAACGTTTCGATTCAGGCTACAGGTACTAATGGCGGAGCAGGGTTCTCGCTGCAGACAAACCAGAACAATGGTGGGGGTCTACAGCCAGGCAACACCTTGAGCACCACCTTTAACCCGGGTGGCTCAAGCGCAGGGGGCCATTTTGGGAATCTGCTTCTCGCTTCCCCTGGTGCTACGGGCACAACGTTCACCGGGGATGTTTTCGGCAGTGTTAACCAGGTCAACTGGAGTGGCGCATCCAACACGTCAAACACTGGATACGTGGTCGGCACTATCGGCAAGGTTGGCACCGCAAGTGGATCCGGTTCTATCCAGAACGCCGTCGGTGTCATGGGCCAGTTCGACTTTGCATCGACGGTGACAAACGCCTACGACTTCATGGCACGCCCACTTGCGAACGGCTCGCAACAAATCTGTATGGCTACTACGCACAAAATATCACGGGTGGCACGAATAATTACCCAATGTATCTGGCAAGTAGTGTCGGGGGCCAGTCACTGGTAGACATCAATAGTAATGGCAATGTGAATCTCGGTAACACAGCGCTTGACAGCACAATTAACATTGGTGGAGTGGAAATAGTGCCGCAAATTCGATCAATATCGCCACGAATGCGACAGCTGCAGATACGGTGACGATTGGGTCAACGCACCAAGTTCAACTACCGCCGCTGCAGGCAGGGGCCGACTCAGCGACACTGGCAAATGGAGGCTCACGCTCGCTCCAACTGCTAACAGTCACGAGCTCGCTCCTTGTGCAAAATGCCAGTGGCCTTGCTGTCCTGACTGTTGACACCACGAACGGATGCTGCAGATCGGGAACGCCGTGACGCAACTTGTTCCGGTAGCGACAACTGCTACACGCAGATTTCAGGGGCTGACTAAAGTTCAACCGGCCAAACCAGACATATATCAATAATGTGAACACTAATGCAAATGCGAGCTCTAGTTTGGCGTTGGCGGGACTTCTAATCTGCGATCGTCTATCAATAGCAGTAACCGCGTCTCCATCGGCCAAATGGCGCCGTCGGCTAAGTTCGACCACTCTGTTGTCCGAGCACGCCTCGAACCCTCTACACGTATCGATCGGTCTACGGACGACGGTCTGGCTCTGCGTTCAGGCGAGACAACACGACGATCGGTACAATTAGTGTTGCCTCGGGTACGGTCAGTTACAATGCTTTTACCGGCTCGCACTATGCGAAGATTGATTGGCCCATCTAGCCGCTGGCAAACTTGTATCGCTGACCGGAGATAATGCCTACAAGGCCGGCAGCAACGAGCCTATCTATGGCATTGTGCAGACTGCCACAGAAAACGACACGAATGTACTTGGTTCATTCAATGGCCTGAGCGAAACGCGCAACCATACTCGCTGGACAACCCGTAGCTCGTCGCTGCAGCTGGTAACGGCGACGTCTGGATCGCTGACAATGGCACGGGCAATGTCAAGATTGGTGAGCCGCTCATCTCAAGCAGTCTTAGTGGGTACGCACAGCGTGACCCAGGCACATTCGCTGTCAGCCATGTGTTCGCTAAGGCAGCCGCACCAGTCGACTGGAGCACGGTGACCACGACGCAAACGGCGTCAAGGTAGCCAAGGTATCAGTACTCTTCAGCTTCTACGACCAGAAAAATAACACCAACACCTTACAGACTCAGAACCTGAGCGTGGCAAACCAAATCATGGGCACTGACCTCACTATTAGCGGCACAGCCTAGCATCAGCAACCTCAATGTGACTGGCAATGCGAGCTTTGCCAATCAATATCGTGAACGGCAATTTGAGTGTGAGCGGTAATGTCACGGTAGCCGGCACTCTCGAGACAGGCGATATCTATGTCAATGGCCACATCGTCACTAAGGGTGCAGCGCCGACCGTGAGCACTGGTGACGCGCTGGGGCAGGGCGTTCTGGGCACGAGTACAAACGCTCCTGCTATCAGCAATGACGGTACTGACGCAGCAGGCACGGTCACGGTAACAGCTGGGGCGCAGAATGTTGCGAGCGGTGTACTCGCGCACATTAGCTTTGTAGACGCCTACGGTAGCTCGTACAAGGTCGTCGCTAGTGCATCGAACGACCAGGCCGCTAACTTACGCATCTACGTCGTCAAGACAGCCTCAGGCTTTGATATCGTCTCGAATGACACGGTGCAGGCCGGACAAACATACGCGTTTGACTACGTGGTACTCGGCACGCAAAACCCATAATGGTCACAACTGAGCACAGCGGTTATTCAGCAAGATACCAGCATAACAAACAAAATCAGCTCGCAAAATTGTGGATAACTCATAATAAAATTATCCAAAAATGAGCCTATATTGTATTTGATACTACGGAATATTTACAACAGAACGATTAAATAATTAAATAAAAAGCTTGTTAGATTCAGCGGCTAACACAATTTACGTAGTCACAAAAACTACAAAAATGTATCGAATTTACTCTGATTTTGCTGCGACATAGCTGCACACAAAAAGTACTTTTGTAGGGGTACCCTCTGGGTGTATTTTCACGCACAATAGAGTTCAGTATCGACCAAAACCAAAACCGATACACACACAAACTTTCCAAAACTTTAAAACCAAACCAAACAAACCAAAAACACATGCCAGGTCTCTCAGGCAATACGCCCATACCGCCTCGTCATACCCCCAGTCACCCCGACTTGAGGGGTCTCGTCATGTCTGGTCGTATCCTCACCATGGCCCGCGCTATCTCGGTCTTGTTCTTGCTCATCCTACCCCTGTTTTTCCTTACGCGCGTGTCTACGCCTGCGTATGCTGCCACCAACGACACCCTGAACTTCCAAGCCCGCCTCCAGAAGGGAGCCGGCCAGATCGCCCCAGACGGCAACTACAACGTCCGCTTCAAGCTCTACGACGCCTCCACTGGTGGCACCCTCCTCTGGACTGAAACCCGTGACTACAACGGTGGCTCTCCTGACAACCGAGTCAGAGTTGCCAACGGCTACCTCAGCGTTGACCTCGGTGCCATCACCAGCTTCCCATCCACCATCCCATGGGACCAGCAGCTCTACCTCACCATGGACATCGGTGGTACTGGCACCTCCAACTCATGGGACGGTGAGATGTCCCCACGCCTCTCCCTCACCGCCGTACCGTATGCGTTCAATGCGAAGACAGCGAGTCAGCTCATCACGACGAGTGGTGCACTGAGCTCGACGCTCACGCTACAGGCTCCAACCGTCGGTGACCAGACGTTCCAGATCCGTGATCAAGGTGCAGCCGGCAGCTACAATCTCCTCACCGAGAACGAAGCGAATGCTGGCTTCATCCAGCTCCAAGGCAGCACACCGGGTACTGCTCAGACCGGTAACCTCAACATCTCCGGCAAAGGTATCTTCGGCTCCTCTTTGGCTGTCGGTACCGCCAGCACCACCACGGGAACAATTGACTTGTTCAACAGCACCAATGCGTACAAGGTGAGCCTGAGTATTGCAGCACAGACGGTGGGTAATGGTACCGTTAGTCTCCCAGACCTCGCTGGCACGAGTGACACCCTGTGTCTCGTCACGCTCGCAAACTGTAGCGGTTCTACAGGAGCCAACACCTCCCTCAGCAACATCGCTAGCACCAACCTCAGCGCCGCCCTCAACGTCACCAGTGGTGACCTCAACCTTACCACCACCACGAGTGGTAACATCGTCCTCGACGGGGCAGGGACCATTAATCTCAATGATGATGTAAATGCAGCTGGCGATGTCACTTTCGGCGGTGATACACCGCACACGATTTCAGTAGCGGATGCGACCAGCGGCACTGGGAGCAGCCTGAGCGTCAGAGCCGGTAATGCAACTGCTACAGGATCGCCTACTATAGTTGGTCACACGCTTACCCATGTAAATAACGTAGCGAGTATGGTGGCGAGCTACCCGACTGGTCTATCGGTCGGTGATATGCTTGTCATGTCTGTCGAGCAATACAATGGTATTAATACTCCCGCGGGTTGGACTCGGCCTGAGTACACTTGTGGCGCAGGCATGTGTGGTGCGCTGTACTACAAGACGGTGACACTGGGCGACATAGGGGGTTCCGTGACCGTGACGTTTACTGGCGCAGGTTATGGGGAGGTCGGTATTATAGGGGTGCACGATGTCGGTGCTGTGAATGACCATATAGGCTACCAATCGTTTACTGGCTCGGCTTCTACGGTCGTTGGACCGGTAAATGTAAGCTCAGGAGATCTCGTCCTATACGCTGGTGCAGTTCGACAAAATAATGACACTGTGGGTATCACTACAGGTACTGTTTTAGCCCAGAACAATGCCTCAACCGGCAGCGGGGGTATGATTGGCTACAGCGTCAGTGGGTCGAACGGTACGCTCTCACAGACGTTCACCTCTAGCCCGACCGGGCCTCAATATTACTCGATTATATCCTTATCCCCAACAAATGATGCAAATGGAGGTAACTTAATATTATCGGGCGGGGCTCCAATTGGAGCAGGTGCGAATGGTGGCGTAATCGTGACAACCGATTATGGCAGTACCAATAGCTTCACAATTCAAGACGCCAACGGCGTCGACCTATTCAACGCTGATACCACCAATGGGGAAGTTCAGCTCGGTAACTACAATGGCGGCACCAATGCCGTCAATGGCAAGATCGTCTTCAATAATACAGCTAATACCAACACCGTCAGCATCCAATCCGGTGCCACCAGCACCAGCTACGCGTTGACTCTCCCGACAGCACTCGGTAGCTCTGGTGACTGTCTGTCAGACACATCCGGCAGTGGTGTGCTAGGTTGGACAAGTTGTGGTGGCGCAGGCGGTGCTAACACAAGCCTCAGCAACATCGCCTCCACCAACCTCAGTGCAGCCCTCAACGTCACCAGTGGTGACCTCAACCTTACCACCACCACGAGTGGTAACATCGTCCTCGACGGGGCAGGGACCATTAATCTCAATGACAGTGTCAACATAAACGCTGGTGCGGTCGTCGCCGCTAACCAAACCATCTCCTTTACCGGTGGCACCACTGCCTCACGCCCTGGCTCTCCAACCGAGGGCATGCTCTACTTCGACACCAGTACCCACCAACTCCTCCAGTACAACGGTACCAAGTGGGTGAGTGATCGATCACCGCCACCAAGATAGTCGCCATGGGTCCGACCACGGCTGTACCGGCACCACCCATCGCCAGTCAGAACTACGACGCCGCAGACTACGTCATTACCAGCTCTACCAGTGCCCAGACAGAAATAAACGCGCCATCGCCGCTCTGCCAACCAGTGGTGGTACTGTGTACCTGCTGGATGGGACGTATATCATTGACGGTGCAGTGACAGTGCCGAGCAATGTGACAATTGCAGGTGCGGGCCAAAGCACGATATTGAAGCTGAAGAATGGTATCAATGCGAATATTAGTATGATCTCAAACTCCGTCGATGTCTCGGGCATAACGTTCCGTGACATAGTGCTCGATGGCAACAAAGCGAATAACAGTAGCGGTAACCAGATTGGTATAAACATTCAGAATGGTTCAATCAGCAACACGACGCCAGGAATAACTATAGAGCAAGTAACCGCTCGTAACTTCAGGCAGTATGGCACGTACGTCAGGAACATGAACCAACTTACCATCCGTAACTCTTTGATTGACAGTAACGGTTCAATAGGTCTGTATGTAAGCGGAGGGAACGACTGGGTCATTAGTGGTAACAAGTTTAACAATAACTCATCTGTTGGTGCGCAAATTATGGCGTCGAGTCGTGTAAGTGTGACCGGTAACATTGCGAAGGCAAACGGAAACTATGGTATTGGTCTGTCTACGCCTAGGGCAGTAATCACTGGAAACCACACAGCAAGCAACGCTGGGGCAGGAATTGTGCCTGCAAGTTACGCTACTGTTACGGGGAACACCTCTGATGGTGACCAGTTTGGCACGCAGTTTGGTGCCAGTACTGTAGGTGTTACGTACAGCGGCAATACTATATATAACGCGACCTCTCATGGTATACAGGTGAGGTCGGGCGGTGACTACAATGCCATCATAGGCAACACTATTACGAACTCTGGTACTGTTACCACGACAGCAAGCGGCATCTACTACCAAGGTCGCTACAGCCGCATTGCGGATAACGTAATCACTGACAACGGGGGTACCGGCTACGCCATAAACCTCCCGGACGGCAATGCGGTAAGTAACGTACTGTCTGGCAACATATTCTCTGGCACGGGAGCTACGGCAATCAACGATGCAGGTGCCACCACTATCTTCGCAGGACAGGCAATGACCGCGGGTGGCCTCGACATCCGCTTCAAACAAGCCGCATCTACTAGTGCCGTCAACATCCAAGACGCCAACGGCATCAACCTGCTCAATGCTGACACCACCAATGGTGAGCTCCAGCTGGGTCAGTATGATGCCACTAACCCAATCAACGGTGTCTTAACCTTTAATAACAGTAGCAATACCTACACCGTCAAGCTCCAGAGTGGTGCCACCAGCGCAGACTACACCCTCACTCTCCCAACCGCCCTCGGCAGTAGTGGTGACTGTCTGGTCGATACCAACGGCAGTGGTGTATTAGGCTTCACCAGTTGTGGTGGGGGCACTGGCTCCGGAGTCACTACCGTCGGTGCCCTAGACGGTGGTACCTACAGTGACAATGGCGCCAGCATCAGTACCACCACCATCTACCTCCAGGAGGCAACTGCCACTCACACCGGCCTAGTGACACACAGTGCCCAGACCTTCGGTGGTCTCAAGACGTTTAATGATGGTCTGGCGAGTGGCACTATTAGCGCTGTCACTGACTCTACTACAGGTATACGTATCCAAAATGCCGCAGGCACACAATCTATACTTACGGTCGACACCAGTAACCAGCGCATAGGCATAAACACGACACCTTCAAGCTACAATCTTGAAGTCAGCGGTACCACCCAAATCGGTAGTACGAGTAGCACTGGCGTATTTGTCATTCAGAATAGTGGCTCACAGCCGATCCTGAGGGTAGATAGCACCAATAACAAGCTAAACCTCCAGGCAGCAGCGAACGCAACCTCATTTAACCCTGTATATAATGCTATGAGCATCAACATGACTGGCAAATACTGGAACGGCAGCTCTAGTACGAGCCGTACCTTTACGATATCGCAACTGGTGTCAACCACCGGTATAGATTCACGCCTTGCATTCATGAATAATGCCGGTTCTGAGATAATGAGCTTCTACGACGACGGGACCTCAAACTTCGTTGGCCAACTAACCGCCGCCAGCTTCCAGGGTACCGCTCTCGACACCGCCTCCGCAGGCACACTAAACATTGGTACGACAAATGCTACCAGCATCAACCTCAACCAGAACACTACGGTGGCTTCTGGTAAAACCCTGAGACTGGCGGGTGACACCTACGCCAATATCAGTGGCTACGGTGGCCCAGTTGATGGCATGACTACCTACGACACAACAAACAAGCAATTGTTGGTATACAACTCTGCCCTCGGCAAGTGGCAAGCCGACAAGTCTGACGCTATCCTCAACTCGACCATCGGTATATATGCCTCGAATATGGTCAACAGCGTTATTACCGGAAACACTATCACCGATAATACCGATACCGGTATTTATAGCTATGGTGCAAGTAGCCAACACAACACTATCTCTAGCAACGCTATAGACAACAACGGCTACGGCATTCAAATGAAGGGCGATTACACTGTCGTTGATGCTAACACGATTGCCAACAGCAGTACCTATGGCATATCTGTTGAGGCAGATCACGTTACGCTGTCGAACAACAAGATTAATTTAAGTGCTCAGGGCGGTATAGCCGCACAATACTCAAACTATCTGACCATACATTCCAACTCCGTAACGGCAACGGGCTCAGGTTTTGATCCCGGCATCATCCTATACGTCACTACCCGCTCGGTTATTAGCGGAAATGATCTTAGTGCTAACCTACAGGGCGGTATCCAACTAAACGGTGCTGTAGGCCTTCCCTCTAGTGATAACAAGATTACGGGAAACATTTTCTATGACAATGGCGGCTCAGGTGCCAACGACGCTATATATCTGAACACATACGCAACTAACACCACTATAACCGACAACAAAATCACTGATACGGCGGGTACGGGGTACGCTATACGCATTGGCGCAAGCACAGACAGCAATACCTACCTCTCTGGTAACACCTTTAGCGGCACCGGTGCCACGACCATCAACGATGCTAGCACATCTACCATCTACGCCGGCCAAGCTATGACCGCCGGTGGCCTCGATGTCCGCTTCAAACAAGCCGCTTCATCTGCCGCTGTTTCCATCCAGAATGGCAATGGACGAAACGTCCTTAATGTCGACACCACCAACGGAGAGATAGAGCTTGGTGAGTACAACGCCTCTAACGCCGTCAACGGTAAGATTGTCTTCAACAACTCTACCAACGCCAATAACGTCGGTATCCAGTCTGGTGCTACTAGCACCAGCTACAATCTCACCCTCCCAACCGGCCTCGGTAGCTCTGGCGACTGTCTGTCAGACACAACCGGCAGTGGTGTGCTAGGTTGGACCAGTTGTGGTGGTGCCGGCGGCGCCAACACAAGCCTCAGCAACATCGCCTCCACCAACCTCAGTGCAGCCCTCAACGTCACCAGCGGTGACCTCAACCTTACCACCACCACGAGTGGTAACATCGTTCTCGACGGGGCAGGGACCATTAACCTCAACGACAGTGTCAACATCAATGCTGGTGCTGTCCTCGGTGCTAACCAAACTATCTCCTTCACCGGCGGCAACACCGCCTCTCGCCCCGGCTCTCCAACCGAGGGTATGCTCTACTTCGACACCAGTACTCACCAACTCCTCCAGTACAACGGTACCAAGTGGGTGAGTGATCGCTCTACCGCCACCAAGATAGTCGCCATGGGCCCAACCACTGGTTGTACTGGTACCACCCCAACTGCTTCACAGAACTACGACGGCGCCGACTACGTCGATACAAGCTGTACCAGTGCCCAGACCACCATAAACGCAGCTATCGCAGCTCTGCCAGCCAGTGGTGGTACTGTGTACCTGCTGGATGGGACATACATCGTGGATGGAGCGATAAATATCGGGACAAATGTGATCCTCGCCGGAACTGATAATGCAACCGTCTTAAAATTAGCTAACTCTGTAAACGCGGCCGTGAATGTCATAAACGCCACGGGAGCATCAGGGATGGTTATCAGAAACCTAGTAATTGACGGTAACCGGGCTAACAACAGTTCTGGAACGCAGACAGGTATTAATCTAAGCTCCAGTGCAACCAACAGCGCACCGGGTATTCTAATCGATGGAGTTTCGGTCAGCAATTTCCGTTCCAATGGTATGTACATGAGTAATATCAACTACGTTACGATCACAAGGTCATACGTATACAACAACGCAACATACGGTGTTAGCATGACAGGCGTCAACTATGCCTCTGTCACGAGTAACTACTTTGCATCAAACCAGAATTATGCGTTGTATCTTTCGAATAGTGCCTCCGCGCGCATCACGAATAATACCGCTGTATCAAACGCCCAGGGTCTCACTGTGTTGACAGATGGTGCTATCATCTCCGGTAACAAAACTGTCAGTAACACGAACATCGGCATCTATGTATCTGCGAGCTATACAACTGTCTCAGGAAATAGTTCAACCGGGGACAGCAAGGGAATAAGTATAAACGTGGGCGGTAAATACAACAGTATCACAGGGAATACAGTAGTGAATTCGGGTGGTTATGCTATATACATGAATGGCTCAAATAACAATAACGAACTCTCCAACAACACTATAACTAACCCAGGTGGTAGTTCTAACAATGGCGGCATATACCTAACAGGTAGTTACAACCTCGTAAACAATAACGTCATCACCGACACTGCTGGTACCGGATACGCTATCTACATACCGAATTCGTCACAGCAATACAATATTTTGTCCTCCAATCTCTTCTACGGTACGGGTGCTACAAGTATCTTTGACCTCGGTACAGGCACTGTATATTCTGGGCAGGCAATAGCGGCAAATGGCCAAGACATCCGCTTCAGGCAAGCCAGCTCTAGCTCGGCCGTCAATATACAAGACGGCAACGGTGTCGCGGTCCTGAACGTAAACACCACCTCTGGCCAAATTGAACTCGGTAACTACAACGGCGGTACGAACGCCGTCAGCGGGAAGATTACTTTCGCTAACGTCACGAATAACTATGTCGTTACCCTCACTTCTGCTACGCAGACAACTGGTAGCTTCACCCTGAGTATCCCAGACCTGACTGGAAACGATACTATCTGTACGATGAGCTCGGGCTGCGGCGGTGGCGGTGGCGGCGCAAACCAGGCGCTCAGTAACCTTGCCAGTGTCGCTATCAACACCAGCCTCATCTCTGACACTACCAACACCGACGACCTCGGTAGCTCTGCTATCACCTGGCGCAGCGGCTACTTCGGTACGAGCGTGTACACGCCGACAATTCGCCCGCTCGCTGACTCGGCGACCGCTCTTCAGATACAAAACAATGGCGGCAGCCAGGTACTCTTCCAGGCTGATACGAGCAACAACCGCATCAAGATTGGCGATAGTACTGCTTCTGCTGCGGGCGATGTCACCCTTCTTGTGCTCGACAATGTGCCATCTACCATCACGCCGACAGGTCTTGCCGGTGCAATGTACTACGACAGCACCAACAACAAGTTCAAGTGCTACACGACGGGCTGGGTTGACTGTGACACCACCGGCAGCGGCTCCTCGCATGTTCGTACCGTCAAAATCAACCCAGAGTTCCCAAGCACGGTATTCTCGGCGGATGGCTCGAATAATACGGGCTTCATGACCAGCGACTACGATGCAACTGCCGGGCGAAATTACTACGCATGGACAACTGACCAGGGGACGGCACAGGACTATGACATAGTGGTGCAGTACCAACTCCCAAGTGGCTTTACGTCGTTCACCTCCAGCAGCTTTACCTTCTGGTCATACCTCGACTCTGGCACCAGCACCGATGCAACCGTCATGATAAAAGATGCAAGCGGTACGAGCTGCTACGCATCGGCTCAGTCGATCAAACAAACCGGATCATGGACGTCCACGACAATCAGCGACCCCGGGAACGGGTGTAGCTTCTCGGCAAACGATACGATAACCTTCGTCATTAAGCCGACGGCCATCAGCCCGCAAACTAATTTAGTCCGAATCGGTTCGTTCCAATTCGGCTTTAACGAGAATTACTAAGATGAAAAGCGCTTCCACCTTTCTACGAGTAATAATTCACAACCTCAGGCTGATGGTTTCTCCAGCATGGCATTGGTACATGCGGTGGCGCTACCGCACGGTTAAATCAGCAGGTGTCGCAGTTTTGACTGTAACTCTAGGACTGCTACTCGGCAACACGATTTTCAGTTCAGCAGTTAGCGTGACGCTTGTACCGAATACAGATGTTACGACCGGCTGGCCAGCCACAGGCGGAACAACCGATAGTACCTGTGCGGGCGGTACGCACTGTGATTTTGTGGATGAAGGCACCACCGATAAAACCACCGATTATGTTACTACCAGTGGAAGTACTGGCGGTGGTGAAGTCGAAGAATACGGCCTGACATCCCCCGCAGATGTGTCGACCGCTACCCAAGTTGTGGTGCGGGTTTATGCGGAGAGCACCACGAATGCAAACGGTGGTACTCTCGATGATCTCAGTATCAATCTGCGTGTGAGTGGCACGCTGCAGACAGCAGGAACGTGTACCCCCGCATACAATAGTTGGACGGCATGTACAGCTACATTTAACGGCTCATGGAATCAAACTGCTGTCGACAGTATGCAAGCTCAGATTACTCGAGTCAAACAGGGGAGCGGTAACCCATCTGGCCAGGCGGATACGCTGCAGATTGCCAATGTGTACGCTACACTAACATATACATCATCTATAGTACTTAATCAATCTGCATACCGCTGGTTCAATAATACTGATAGTGGTGATGTGACATTTGCCAACAAGTGGGGAGGCACTGGGACTCAAGACAATGTTGCCTCTACCATCTTACAGACATCTGATGGCGGATATGCTGTGGGAGGTACCACTAAAAGCTTTGGGGCAGGACAGTCTGACGCATTTATAGCAAAATATGATAGCACCGGTACCATGAGCTGGAGCAAAACCTGGGGAGGCACCTCGAATGACACTGGTGAAAGCCTTGCGCTGACGAGTGACGGCGGCTATATAGTCGTTGGGCAAACAGCTTCTTTTGGAACGGGCCTAACTGACGCATTTATAGCAAAATATGATAGCACCGGTACCATGAGCTGGAGCAAAACCTGGGGAGGCACCTCGAATGACAGGGCATACTCTGTTATTCAGAGCGCAGATGGGGGCTATGTCATGGTAGGGTCAACCACCAGCTACACCGGTGGGGGGTTAGACGATATGTACATCGCGAAGTTCACGAGTTCTGGGACGCTGAGTTGGAGTAGAACTTGGGGAGGTACCAACAATGATATTGCTAAAAAAGTCATACAAACATCAGATACTGGGTATGCGGTCGCCGGTACCTCTGGCAGTAGTAATGTGTTCCTGGTGAAATATAGCAATTCCGGAAGTTTAAGTTGGTCTAAATTGTGGGGCGGAGCGAGTGGCTGTAATAGTCTCACAGAAACGAGTGATAACGGGCTAGTTATCGCAGGGTCTACTAGCAGTTTCGGCGCAGGCGGATTTGATGCCTTTGTAGCGAAGTTTACAAGCACCGGAACGTTTAGCTGGAGTACGACATGGGGCACCAGTAACACTGATGTTGCAGAGTCTATTGTCGAGACAAGCGACGGTGGGTTGGCATACACGGGCTACGGGAACGCGGTTGGACTGGGTGGCGGCCCAGTGATACTTATTAAGCTCACCAGTGCAGGTGCTTTTAGCTGGGGTAAAGAGTGGGATGGTGCCTCTGGCTCATACGGATACTCAATTGCTCAAGCAGATGACGACGGCTATGTTATCGCTGGCAGCACCTTCGTCGGCAGTAGTAATCAGCAAGTACTATTGCTGAAATTTACGTCCACTGGAGCAATGACTAACTGCTCTACGGTATGTAAAACCGATGGGGTTGACTACACCGGTATCGTCAAAACCGACGGCGTCGATTACACGAGCACTACGCAAACCGAAGGCGTCGACTACACCTACACGCATCACTCAGATGGCGTCGATTACAACAGCGCCATGAAGGCCGACGGTACAGATTACAACAGCACAAAGAAGACCGACGGTACTGATTATACGAGCACACTAACTGTCCTCATAAACTCCGCGCCGGCTATCGATGTTGGTGCTGCACTTGCAGGCCAAGATACTGCAGCGACTGCGCCTGGAGACGGTACTCCATTTAGACTCCGGCTGGATATGCATGTGTCGGGTGCGCAATTGGCAGCAGGCTATTTCAGCTACAAACTGAAATATGCTGAAAAAGGCGGAGCGGGCTCATGTAGCGCCGTATCTTCGGGCACATATAGTGATGTAACTGATAGTACGACTATACGATATTACAATAACCCTAAAGCGGGTAATGGGTTGCCCCTGCAAACGAACGCAGCCGATCCTGTGCATAGTGCAGACAGTAATATTGCACAGTCGTACCATGAGTACGGTACTTCTATTTTTACTACCACCGCATCCGTGTCCGCTGGTCAGGATGGCATGTGGGACTTTGCATTAGTTGGGCAGAATACCCTACAAAACACCACGTACTGTTTCAAGGTAGTAAAGAGCGATGGCACAGACCTCAATACCTACACGGTATATCCTGAAATCACGACGCCAGCCGCAAGCTTTACACAGCAGTCATATCGTATGTTCGACGGGATTGACGATCAGGGCGTAACATTCGCCGAGGGCTGGGGTGGTAATGGCTCTGATATCGCTCGCTCTGTCATACATACTAGCGACGGCGGTTATGCAATGACGGGGTACACTGGGAGTTTCCCCAGCAACTACGATGTATTTATTGCGAAATTTGACTCCTCAGGCGTCTTGAGCTGGAGCAAAACTTGGGGTGCTACAAATGGGGGGTATAATACTGCATATTCAATAATCCAGACCAGCGATGGCGGCTATGCGATTGCCTGCTCTACTTCAGGATACGGTGCCGGCAACTACGATGCTTGTTTATTGAAATACACTAGCACCGGTACCCTCAGCTGGAGCAAGACATGGGGAAGTGCGGCTAGTAACGAGGAGGCTTATTCAATTGTTCAGACAAGCGACGGTGGTTATGCGCTTACTGGGCGAGCAAACGCAACTATAGGCGCTGGGCAGGATGATGTAATCCTCCTAAAATACACCAGCACCGGCACGCTTAGCTGGAGCAAGACCTGGGGCGGTACATCTTACGAGCAGGGTGCTTCCATTATCCAGACTAGTGACGGCGGCTATGCTATTACCGGTTATAGTCAAAGCTTCACCTCCGGCAGCAAGGATATGTGTCTCATTAAATTCACCAGCACAGGCACTCTCAGCTGGAGCAAAACCTGGGGCGGTGCAGCTGGAGCCGAAGAAGGCAAGTCAGTCGTTCAAACGAGCGACGGCGGCTATGCCATTACTGGCTACACGAAAAGTTTTGGCGGAGATACGACTGATGTCTTCCTGGCCAAATACACCAGCACCGGCACGCTCAGCTGGAGCAAAACCTGGGGCGGCAGTACTAATAACTATGGTTTTCCTTTAGTTCAAACCAGTGACGGCGGCTATGCAGTCGTGGGGAGCACATTGTTCGGGTACGGGTCAACGGACATGTTCCTGGCTAAATTTACCAGCACAGGCACGCTCAGCTGGAGCAAAACACTTGGCTATAATAGTACCGACACAGCATTTTCTGTTGTACAAACCAACGATGGTGGCTATGCAGTAGCTGGGTATACGTATAGTTTCGGCGGTGGCACTAGTGTGGCGCTACTAGCGAAGTATAAAAGCGATGGTAGTATTGGCGGTTGTGGTACGTATTGCCGATCTGATGGTACGGACTATACCAGCACAATGAAAGTGGATGGGACGATTATACCAGTGTTAAATAAGTCAGATGGCACAGACTACACCAGCACAAACTACAGTGACGGAACCGACTACACGAGTGTTAATGAATCTGACGGCACCGACTACACCAGCACAAACTACAGTGACGGAACTGACTACACGAGTGACACTACCCCTATAGTCGCGGTTAGTGGTGGAATCGCAGCGGGGTCGGCTCTAGCTCCAGAAAATAAACCGTACGACATGCCGTCTTTATTAGCGGTATATCTTGGCGTTGTCATACGAGTGGATAATAGCGGGATAAGCGCGGGCAGCCAGGCATTCAAGCTCCAGTACGCTCTGCGGGGGTCTGCGGCAACTTGTAGCGCGGTAACTAGTGGAAATTATAGTGATGTTACCTCAGCTACGACATTGAGGTATTATGACAACCCAACTTTAGGTAACCCCACCACACTGTTAGCCGGCAGTAACGATCTTACAGACGGCTCACGAACTATTCGGGCACAAACCTACAATGAATCGAACAATTTCTCAAATAGCCAATCGACCGTGTATGCTGGTGAAGATGCGATGTGGCTCCTCCCACTAACTGTTGATAATGCGGCTCTGAAGGGGAAGGACTTTTGTGTAAGGGTTGCAACGAGTGCGGGTAGTCAGCTGGGGGCTAACAATATTGCTGAGACGTCGTATGGCCCCCTTATGCAAACATTACTGCACGGCGGTAACTGGTTTAGTAGAGCCGGTGTAAAGCAAAACATCTCGCTCTAGACCCGTGTCAGAATAGATAAGGCTATACTACCCAAACGACATCATGGAGTACTGGGTAGCATAGTAACTATTGTTGGCTCACATATAGCGCTCAAGCTGGGCGTTACTACACCAGTGGTTCAGATAATTCTGACAACGCTACTTTTTACACCAATAAATAACAGGGTATATGTGGATAACTGGGGTGAAAATACACACATGAGTAAAAAATGTGCACAAAAACTATTGCATTATTTTTAGCGTTAGCGCATACTAAAGCTTAGATTTTGCCACAAGGCTCTTGCTCTCGTAGCACCAGCTGGTCAAAATCGAAAAACCAAACAAACAAAAACAAAAACGACTCAAAAAAATTGAAAAAGCAGGGACTCTCGCAAACCCTGCTTTTTCTTTTTGTGTCAAATTGTACGGCTCTCATCGTCTATGCACATGGCAAAGGTTCAATATGAAGCAGCTAGGGCCAAAAATAGGCAATATTGCTTCATTTTGTATCGCAAAACAACCATGTGTACCATTCGTCAATGATTTATCTACTAAACGGGCAATATACAAAGATCAAAGGTTGGTTATCATAGCCACCTAGAGGTAGGCGAATGTCGCACAATACGGCATGACACTGATTCATGCTCCAAATTGGGTGAATAAAGCTCACCCAAACCACTTGCAATTACTTTGGTTATTCATTGCATCTCTCCATCTGTTAATTTACTAGGCATAGTAGTATAGAATGCGCACATAATGTAGCCGATAGGGCGCGTACTATAGAACTAGTACTATATGGTTGGGTATAAATTTGTTTACCACTAGCGATATATCTGGTAGGATTGGAGGAGGAAAGAGGGTAATAACCGATGGCATTCGTTCTGGCTGTGACAAATCAAAAGGGCGGAGTTGGTAAAACGACGACCGCGGTGAATTTGGCTGCACAACTTGCATCCGCCAAGCGTCGTGTTGTCCTGGTTGATCTGGATCCACAAGGGAATGCCACCAGTAGTCTTGGGATAGAGAAAGAGGGTCTTGAGCTAACACTCTATGATGCACTAATTGGTACACAAGCCGTCGGGGACGTATTATTAGCTACACGCATCAAAAACCTCTACATTTTGCCGACAAACGGAGCGCTGGCACAGGCAGAGGTTGATCTAGTAACAGTTGATAGTAGAGAGACAAAGCTGACCGATTTGCTCATGAATGTGCAAGCCGACGTTATTATCATTGACTGCCCGCCAGCTCTGGGCCTATTGACGGTCAATGCACTTACAGCTAGCAAACGGGGTGCTGATACCTGTCCAGGCCGAGTACTTCGCACTCGAGGGGCTCAGTCAGCTCATGCAAACAATACAACTGGTACGCCAGGGGCTTAACCCTCGCTTAACGATTTTCGGGGTGCTGCTGACGATGTATACGAAGCGAACGGTGTTGAGTGAGCAGGTACAAACGGAGGTCACCCAGCATTTTGGCGATAGTGTATTTAAGACAGTAATACCACGTAACATCCGATTGGCAGAGGCGCCAAGTCATGGCAAGACCATATTCGAACATGACAAATGGAGCAAGGGCGCTCGATCGTACAAGGCGCTTGCACAGGAAGTGGTGCAGCGTGCCGGCCTCTGATAGAAACCCCCCAAAGTGGTGTGGTTCACGTCGAAAAACTGGTATAGTAGATACAAATGATGCGAGGCAGTAAATCATGAGTACAAAGTCAGGGCTAGGCAGAGGGCTTGGTTCACTCATACCGGAGAACTTTGATACCGGGGTGCTGATAGAGAAGGGCGAACGTATCGAACAGTTACGCATTGCAGATGTGGCCCCGAATCCAGATCAGCCTCGAACTGTCTTTGACCAGGCAGCGTTGCAAGAACTCGCCGGTAGCATAAAGCGCTACGGAATATTGCAGCCACTCGTGGTGAGCCCGCACGGTAAACAGTACGTGATAATCGCCGGAGAAAGACGCTGGCGTGCATCGCAGTTGGCGGGTCTTAACACCGTACCGGCGGTGGTGAGATCAAGCAAAGACCTCGAACGCCTAGAGTTGGCGCTCGTTGAGAATGTGCAGCGTGTAGATTTGAGCCCTCTAGAGCAAGCAGTCTCAATAGAGCGCTTGCACCAACAATTCAACCTGAACTATAACGCCATCGCGCAGCGTCTGGGTAAATCGGTCGCAGCGGTGAGTAATGCAGTACGACTGCTACAATTGCCTGACGAAAGTAAGCGAGCTTTGTCAGATGGGGTGATAAGCGAGGGACATGCACGCCAGATACTTGCACTGAAAGACAAGCCTACTCAGCAAGCAGCGTTGCTTGCATTAATCACGAAGAACGGATGGTCGGTGCGTCAAGCAGAGCGGTATGTAAACTCTGTTAAGGACGGGCATACTGAGACGAAGTCAGCACAAAAACGCATGGCCAATGAGACGCCCGAGACAAAACAGCTCAGTAAACGATACGGCACGCAGGTACGGATTCATCGGATGGCAAAGGGTGGACGCATAGAGTTGGCGTTTACAACAGACGAAGAGCTGACAAAACTACTCGAGGCACTTGATAGCTAAGCATGTGTTTGGTGCAGAGCGGGGCACCTAGAAGCGTTCGAATTGGTTGAGGGGCAAGATACGAGCGACGAGTTTGCCAACAACCTGATCAGTTGTGATGGGGCCAAATGTACGTGAGTCAAGCGAGTTAGGCCTGTTATCACCGCAGACAAAGATTTGGTTTGCACTAAGTTGTACGTCGATAAATTCATTCCCCGGCGTCGGCGGGATAGCGCCATTTGCGCCGTACGGGAGTGTCTCGTCAGGCTTAAACCCATTGGGGTGGTCGTTGTTGTAGATGGTGATGAGATTGTCTTTGATAACGATATGATCTCCGGGTAAGCCGATGACCCGTTTGACGAGCTGTTTGGTATCACTCCCGCCGTCATATGATGATAAGCCTGACTCATTGAGGATGATAATATCCCCCCGATTTGGTACGTACTGCTGCCCGGTAATACGAGCAATTGTACGAGGGAGTTTCCAGACAATCAGTCTATCCCCATTGTGCAGGGTGTCTTCCATACTGGGGCCGTCGACTTGGTACGACTGGAAGACGAACGCAATTAGCAGCACGGCTATGAGGGGTGCAAGCAGCAGGATACCAATAGTCGAAAGTGTGCTTTTGAGTCGTTCACCTCGCGATGGCTCTGGTGTTGGGTAGACACCGTCAGTTTTATCTAGGCCGCCGGAAGCAACAGAAGAGCGAGGCTCTTTGTCGTGATTATCCATGAAGACCACTATACTTGAAATATATGCAAATAGCCACTTCACCTCTGTTAAAGAGAATTGAGAATCTAGCCATAAGGGGTTTACCGTCTCTGGATACTCGGGTATACTTGGTCACAGATAATTATGCAAACAAACACGTCTCGCAGCGCTGGTTATATGCGTCGTTCCACAACATCAATAGATGGGGTAAGTCGCGTTGCGCCCGCCGTACGACGCAGCATACAACCGCAGACACGAGTGCAGCAGCAAGCCAATGGGGCCCAACCTGCGTTTCAACAACCATGGCAACCTCCTCAAGCAAGGGTGAGTGTTGATGGTGTGACTCAGCAGCCAGCTGCGCAGACTGCACCAAATCAGACACAGACTCGTACAATGGAAAGCCCTCAGTTCTCGCTGCCAGTGTACGAGTTGCCTGAAAGGCCCAAGCAGATCGTGAAACGAAGGCGGACCAAGCGGCTCATTATCCAATCGATGTCTTTTGTCGTCGCTCTGTTTGTTATCGGTGGTGGTTTTATGGCGTGGCAAGGCTATCTTGCAGCACACAAAGTGTTCCAAGGTACTGGGACGGTCGCAGCCCTCTCAACTGACAAAGTTGCGCCGAATCTTCTCAAAGGTGAAGGTGATGGTCGCGTTAACATCTTACTTCTCGGCGTAGGGGGTGTTGGTCATGATGGCTCTGACCTGACTGATACTATTATTGTGCTCAGTGTCGACCCTGTTAATAATAAAGCCGTGCTACTCAGCGTGCCTCGCGATCTGTGGGTCAAGATGCCGGTCAATTATTTCGGTGAGTACCAAAAGATAAATGCCGCCTACAGTGCAGGCAAATATCGCTACCTTGGCAAGTCCGACCCAACGATGGCAGAACCCAAAGCGATCCAGGCAGGATTTACCTCTATAGATCAAGCGCTTGGGGACGTGCTTGGCATCAATATCAATTATCATCTGCTAGTTGACTTCAAAGCATTCAGACAGGCTGTCGACACGGTCGATGGTGTCACTGTTGACGTCAAAGAATCGTTGTATGACCCGAGCATGGCCTGGGAGAATCATAACAACCCGCTGCTTGCTGCAGCTGGTGTACAGGTAATGGACGGCAAAGAAGCATTGCTATATGCTCGCTCTCGACACACGA
This sequence comes from uncultured Candidatus Saccharibacteria bacterium, assembly GCA_963743435.1. Taxonomy (GTDB): domain Bacteria; phylum Patescibacteriota; class Saccharimonadia; order Saccharimonadales; family UBA4665; genus JAGXIT01. The sequence goes on along the minus strand of CAVUPG010000004.1, from coordinate 186,274 downwards.
GTTCAGACTTTGCACGAAGCGAGCGGCAGCGACAACTCCTCGTTGCGTTGAAGGAAAAAGTCCTGACACTCGGTACCTTGAGCAACCCAGCGAAAATAAATAGTATCATGCAGGCGTTCGGCAACAATGCATATTCGGACTTGAGTACTGAGGGGGCATCCCGACTCTTTACGCTCATGCGACGTATCAACGATACGAATATTGAATCCATTGGGCTCACCACGCCGCCACATGATTTGCTTACGACTGACAGGGTGGGTAACTCTGTCTGTGGTTCGACCGAAAGCAGGCTTCTCTAGCTACTCGGAAATCCAGACCTATGTGAAAAGTCAGCTCAAAGATGGCTTTCTCACAAAAGAAAATGCACTCGGTGATGGTATTTGCATCGGCGCAGGCTAAAGCAGACGCGCAAGCGAGCACGCTTCAAGGAGCTTGGCTACAATGTGACGAAGAGTGTCGTGACTGATGCCCCAATTCAGGGGCGAAGGTGGTTGATCTGAGTGGTGGGACTGCAAGCTATACGCGGCACTATCTCGAGAACCGCTTCCAGCTCACCGTCTCAAGCTCGCTCCCAGTTGGCTTGGACGTGCCAGAAGGCACTCAGTTTGCTATACTAGTACCGTAAATGAGACCTCTGATAAAGAAAATTACGCCCAGCAAGGGCTTCGCCCATGTTGTCTATATCATCTTGAACGTGCTACTGCCATTGCTGGTACTTGGTCTGGTACGTGCAGATTTCGTGCCTTTTGCGGTGGCGGTCGTGTTGCTCGGTAAATGGAGAATGTTTGCCGTCCGACCTCGTTTCTGGGGAGCCAACTTGCGGGCGAACGCTATCGATATGATTATCGGCGTCTCGACTGTCGGTGTGATGGCAACGACTGCGACGAGCTGGACTCAGCTTGGTTATGCAGCTGCATGGATGCTTTGGCTTGTCTTTATTAAGCCACGGTCAGGTGTCCTGTGGGTATCCGTACAGGCGCTGCTTGGCCAGGTAGTAGGACTGATTGCGCTGTTCTCGGTCTGGCCACATGCATCTCTGATGTGGCTAGTTATCGCTGCTGGCGGTATATGTTATTTCGCTGCACACCACTTCTTCTATAGTTTTGATGAGGAATACTCGCAGTTTTTGAGCTATGTATGGGGGTTTTTCAGCGCAAGTCTCGTCTGGGTATTGGGCCACTGGCTTATATACTATAGGTTTGTCGCGCAGCCAACCTTGATTTTGTCGGTCTTGGCGTTCGGGCTTGGAGCATTGTACTATCTCGATCATTTCGATAAGCTTTCCGCTATGGTTCGCCGTCAAATAGTGGTGGTATTGATTACGATAATATTAGTTGTCTTGGTCTTCTCAGACTGGGGCGACAAAATCGTGTAGTTGCACGGTTCTCAGTGAATACTAAGTTACGGGGTGAAATAATACGGGTATGGGTATAAACTTTTCAGATAAGCAAACGAAACAGACACCAGAATCAACATCAACATCCACACAGCGTAATGCTCTCATTGTGCCGTTGCCTGACATGACGCGCGTCAAACAACAGACGCAGCGAATCGGCGGTCGGTTTAAGGTAGTTTTCGTCGGTGCTGCAGTATTTATCCTTGGATTTGGTGGCGGGTGGCTTGGCGCTGCAAGTCACAATAGCAATCAGAGTAGTATCGTCCAGCAGCGCACCATACTATCCGATAAAGCCAATCTTGTCAGTAGTATTGCTGAGCAGGTGGGGCAGAGCGTCGTGTCTGTAAATGTCCTATCACAAGCGACCGCCTCTCCCTACAACAGCTTCTTTGGTTTCTTGGGCGGTGGCGGTAGCCAGACGCAGCAGAGTGCGGGGACCGGAATCATCCTCACGAAGGAAGGTCTGATCATGACAAATCGTCACGTCGTGCCCAGTGGTACGACGAAAGTAAGCGTGACGCTCAGTGACGGTACTGTGCTTGATAATGTGAAGGTGGTTGGACGCACCAGTGAAAGTGATAGCCTCGATGTTGCGTTCCTGCAGGTGCAAGATCTGAAAGGCATGACTCTGGCTCCTGCAACTCTCGGTAATTCGAGTGCTATGAAGGTCGGAGACCCGGTCGTGGCAATCGGCAATGCTCTCGGTCAGTTCCAAAACACCGTAACGAGCGGCATCATTTCTGGGTATGGGCGGAGTGTAACGGCGAGTGACAGTAGTGGCAGTTCCTCAGAGAACCTCGACGATATGTTCCAAACTGATGCCGCAATCAATGAGGGTAACTCTGGTGGTCCACTGGTCAATGTCAACGGAGAAGTCATAGGTATCAACACCGCAATTGCGAGCGGTTCACAGAATATTGGCTTCGCGATCCCGATAAATAACATTAAGGGTCTCATAGACGGAGTAAAATCGACCGGCAAACTTGAGCGGCCCTACCTAGGGGTCCGCTATGTGATGTTAACAGATGATATCGCGAAAGAGTACAACCTGAGAGTGTCACGAGGTGCATACATCCCATACGCTCGTGCGCTTGGCACGCCGTCTATCATAGCTGGTGGTCCTGCTGATAAAGCGGGCTTACAAGAAGGGGATGTCATCACCAAGGTTGACGGACAATCTATAGACGAAAAAACAAGCCTTATTTCAATCCTGGGCTCTCACAAAGTAGGCGACACAGTACATCTGACGGTTGTGCGCGGAGACAAGACACTCCAAGTGTCAGTGAAGCTCGAAGCAGCTCCAACGAGCTAGTGATATTTTACGACATTGTATTCTGATTGGGCACTTGGCAACTAAACGACTATTTCACCACAGCGAATAATTGCACTAGCCCTTCGGTATCTATTTCTTTGTATCCATGTTGGTTGGCGAGAGTTGCGAGTGGTTCGTGTTGCATAGGCAAGGATTCGGTTATCACGAATTCTGGCGACGTTGGGGTGCTAGCAAATTGCCCGAAGAGACGTCTATAGTGGTCAAGACCATCTGCACCGCTGTATAGTGCAAGCTTCGGTTCGTATTGAGCAGCTTTGTTTATAGGATAGTCATCTGGGACATAAGGAAGGTTACACAATAGGATACAAGGAGATCTGAGCTCAACACTATCTAGAGGCTGGAGGAGGTCGCCTTGCATGAAACGGACATCCGCGCCTAGCATGGTAGCGTTTTGTTCGGCGGTCGCAACACAGTGTTCATCTATGTCGAGCGCAATGACTTCTGTGTTCGGGAGCTCTAACTTAGCGGTAATAGCAAGCATGCCTGAACCAGTCCCGATATCAATGACGGTTGCAAACTTTTCGGGTGCAACAATTTGTTTGAGTACATCTACCATACACTCAGTCTCAGGGCGGGGGATGAGTACATGTTCATTTACGCTAAATGGGCGGCCATAATATTCTGTATGGCCACGAATGTACGCCAGCGGGATGTGTTTGCATCTTTGGATAATATTTTTATTCAATAATTTCAAATCTGACCCCTGTAAAATAGTATCTGAGTACGCAAGTAGCCAAGACTTATCTTTACTTAGCTGGTCACTCAGCAATACTTGTGCATCAAGCCTCGGGGTCTCAATACCGGCATCGGCAAGAGCATATTCGGAGTCTTTAAGCCAGTCTCCTATCGTCATCGTATAGTCGCTATGATTTTATCAATCACTTCATCTATGGGCTCTGTAGCGTCAATGATGATAGCTCCATGTGTACGGGCATCAGCTATATGTGCCGCCTGTTTTGCTACGATAGAAGAATGCATCGCTGGATTTTTGCCGTAGTCGTTCTCGATGCGTGAGAGTAGTCGCTGAATTTGTGCGTCTGCATCAATATCTAGCACAAAGTGTTGATCGAATAGTGTTTCGAACGAAAAATCATTCTCTGCACCCCCGCATATAAATAGTGTCTCTTTGTCAGAAATGAAATGTCGTAAAATATCACCATCCCACAGCCAGTCGTACTGGGTAAGGTCAACATTCGTGTTGTCCTCAATGACAACTTTCTGACCGGTAGTGCGTTTGATCCAACTTGATAGTCCGTCGATGCTGTCGGCATCGAAAGCGGCATACCCACGTTTACGTAATTCGGAAGCGACAGTTGATTTACCAGAACCGGCTCGGCCAGTGACAAGATATCGGGGCATGTTAGTCTCCCGCGTTGATAAGATTACGGTCGTACTCTGCAAGTTTTTCGATAAGGTCATCTATGTCGCCACTGAGTGCAGCTGGGATGTTGCTGCGACTATAGCTGATACGGTGATCGGTGATGCGATCCTGTGGGAAGTTATACGTACGAATCTTTTCGCTCCGGTCGCCTGAGCCAATGAGTTTCTTGCGGGCGTCGCTGAGCTCTTTTTGCTCATCCTCGATCTTCATTTGGAGTAGGCGAGAGCGTAGCACGCTCAGAGCCTTTGCTTTATTTTTGATCTGAGACTTTTCATCCTGGTTGGCTACGACTATCCCAGTCGGTATGTGCGTGATACGAACAGCAGAGTCAGTAGTGTTGACGCTCTGGCCACCATGGCCGCCGGCACGGAAAACATCGATGCGAAGGTCGTTCGGGTTGATTTCGACATCAGTTTCTTCGGCTTCAGGCAAAATTGCGACGGTGACCGTAGAAGTGTGGATACGACCCTGACTTTCAGTTGAGGGTACGCGCTGTACCCGGTGTACACCAGCCTCAAATTTGAGCTGCTTGTACATGTCATCACCGTGCATGGTAAAGATGATTTCTTTGAACCCTCCAACTTCACTCGGGCTTTCACTGACAAGCTCCGTTTTGTAGCCATGCGTTTCGCCCCAGCGGATATACATCCGGTACAGCTCTGCGGCAAATAATGATGCCTCGTCGCCTCCGGCTCCGGCGCGTATTTCGATGATCACATCCTTTTCATCGTTTGGGTCCTTGGGTGTCAGAGCAAGCTCTAGAGCTTCTTGGTTGCTGATTCGCTGCTCCTCAAGCTCTTCCAGCTCGGCGTTCGCCAACTCACCGAGTTCACCACCTTCGGCGGCAACAGTTTTCGCCTGGGCAAGCTTGTTTTCCAGATCATGGCTTTCATCAAATAGCTCCACGACGTGCTCTAGATATGCTTGTCGCTTGGCAAGTTTAGGGTACCCAGTATCAGAGTACACAGAAGGGTCCTGTAGCTTTTGCTGCAGTGCATCGTACTCGGTTCGTAGTGATTGCTCCTTGCTGTCCATAGTGTCCTTTATGCCTCTAGTATAAACAAAACCGCCTCAGATAGATATCGTCGGCGGTTTTACCATAGACCAGCTACTTAGACTCTTCGGTTTCGTCCTTCTTGGCAGCTTTCTTGACGGCACGTTCACTCGTCTTTTTAGCGGCAGCCATGCGAGCTTCTTTAGCTTTCTTGGCGGCTTCTGCACGAGCCTTAAACTTGTCAACGCGGCCTTCGATGTCAAGCACGCGCTCTTCACCGGTGTAGAACGGGTGTGAACTACCGGTAATGTGTACTTTCACGAGCGGATACTCAACACCCTCGAGTTTGATTGTCTCGTCAGTTGCGACTGTCGACTTAGTCAGGTACGTTGTGTTGTTATTGAGGTCTTGGAAGACCACCAGGCGATAATCCTGTGGGTGGATATCTTTTTTCATAGGAATAATCCTCATGCTCTTAATGTGTAGTTATATGCATGGCAACCGGTTAGCAGGCGAGCGACCCTGCAGTCGATATATCCCAAGCAGTTGCATATGAGTATACCACCCCTGTTAATGAAACAAACCACATGGATTGATTGTCGAGGTTATATCTGTTACAATAATAGAGTAATACATTAAGCAGGTGTGAGTAGAGCTCTCTTGCAGCATTCCTTCTTCGGGCGGCTGCCGGTATCACACTGAAGAACAAGAGTTCAGGAAGGACTACCTATATATGGCTACGCAAGTAGACATCAAACAACTACTAGAAGCAGGTGCTCACTTTGGACACAAGACCGAGCGATGGCACCCAAAGATGGCGCCCTACATCCACAGTAAGCGTGGCGGCACGCATATCATCGACCTTACTAAGACGGTCGCGAAACTCGACGAGGCACTAGCTTTTCTCGAGGACACGGCTGCTAAGAACAAGCAAATTTTGTTTGTCGGCACCAAACGCCAGTCTCAAGACATCGTCAAGAAGCTTGCAGAAGACACCAACCAGCCGTACGTAACCGAACGATGGCTCGGCGGTATGCTGACGAACTGGAACACTATCGGTACTCAGATCAAACACTTGATTGACCTTGAGAATAAGATGGCTTCTGGCGAACTTGCTAACAAGTTCAATAAGCTCGAGGTGCAGCGATTCCAAGAAGAAATTGACAGCATGAATGTCCTTTACGGCGGTATCAAGGAGCTCAATGCTCGCCCAGGTGCAGTTGTTATCTTTGACATTGTGCATGATCAGAATGCCGTGAAAGAAGCACAGAAGCTCAAGCTCCCAATCGTAGGCGTATGTGACACCAACAGCAACCCGACTGGTATCGATTATGTTATCCCGAGTAACGATGACGCTATCAAGACATTGCAGCTACTCGCTGACTACTTCGGCGCTGCCGTCCAGGCAGGCAAGGCTAAAAGCAAGCCACCCGACAAGGACGCAAAATAATTCGGCATAGCCAGCATATTACTAGAACAATAAGAAAGGAGTAGGGGTAGGGAAACAGCAGTCCGACAAAAAGTATCGTCTTTTTGCCGGCGCGATGAGAAAACCGCCTGGTTTGTCTCATTACCCCATAACGACTATGGCAGTATCTATAGAAGACATTAAACGTTTACGTGAGCTCACTGGTGTTGGTATGACTGACGCTAAACAAGCGCTCGACGCGAGTGGTGGCGACTTCGACGCAGCGCTGAAAGAAATGCGCAAAAAGGGCATGACCAAGGCAGAGAAGCGCGGTGAGCGTGAGCACGCCAAGGTATCGTTGGCACCTACAACCACGACGGGCGCATTGGCGTTATCGTTGAAGTAAATTGCGAGACAGACTTCGTCGCTCGTAATGAGATTTTCACTGACCTCGTAAAGGACCTCGCCATGCACATCGCAGCGAGCAGCCCAGAATACGTCAGCTCAGAGGACATTCCGGCTGCTGACCGCGATGCCAAGAAGCAGGAACTGCTCGAAGGTGATGCCCTAAAAGGCAAGCCGGCAGACATGGCAGAGAAGATTGTCGAAGGCCAGCTCAACAAATATTTTGCAGAGCGTTGCCTCCTCGATCAGCCGTTCATCAAGAACCCAGATCAGACGGTTGGTGAGTACGTCAAAGAGCACAATGCTCGTCTTGGCGAGAACATCGTCGTGCGACGTTTCTCGCGCATCGCTCTCGGCGAAGTCGCGTAACCCTACACTCTCAGCTCAAAACCGGCGGGAAACCCCGTCGGTTTTTGTGTATACTAGAGCTATCGAAGGGATTAAGGAGACCAAATGAACCCAAATCAGATTGTTGATGATGCCAAAAAGAAACTTGCCGGAGCAGTTGAGCACTATCAGGAGCAGCTCAAGACGATTCGTACGGGACGTGCAAGTGCATCGATGCTCGATGGCGTTATGGTGGAGGCTTATGGTCAGCCGATGCCGCTGAATCAAGTTTCGAATGTTATTGCACCAGAGGCACAGCTCCTGCAAATTACTCCATTTGATCCGAATAATCTTCAGGCAATTGCCAGCGCCATCCGTGATAATCCAAGCCTGGGACTCAACCCAAGTGATGATGGTCGAGTTGTGCGAGTGCCTATCCCACCGCTCACCGAGGAGCGTCGCCGCGAAATTGCGAAGCAGCTTGGCGGCAAACAAGAGGACGCCATGATTGCGGTGCGCAATGTGCGCCATGAGGCGATAGACGCAGTAGACAAAGCCAAGAAGGACAAAGAAATTGGCGAAGACGATGCGAAGCGGCTGACGAGCCAGGTAGAAGATGCCGTACAGGCAACGCGCAGTGACATTGAGGCTGCAACAAAGGCAAAAGAAGCCGAAATCATGACCGTCTAAGCATAATCAGGTATACTACAAACACCTATGGGGACATTGATATTTATTGTTGGGCTAGTGCTATTTGTCGGTCTCGTCATCGTTCACGAGATGGGGCATTTTTGGGCTGCTCGTCGTAATGGCGTTGATGTCGAAGAGTTTGGTATATTTTTCCCTCCTCGCCTCTGGAAAAAGCGAATGGCAAAAGGTTGGGACTTTACGATAAACTTGCTCCCGCTCGGGGGGTTTGTGAAGCTCAAGGGCGAATACGATGCTGACAAAACACCTGGCAGCTTCGGGGCCGCCAGCGACCGTGCGAAGGTCAAGATTATGCTGGCTGGGGTGGCAGTAAACTTCGTCACAGCGCTCGTGCTGTTTACTATTTTGGCACTGACTGGCATGCCGAAGATTATTGATAACCAGTTTACAGTCGCGAGCGATACCAAGGTCACGCACACGACAGTGATGATCGGCTATGTTGAGGATGGTTCTCCGGCAGCTAAAGCCGGGCTACAAGAGCAGGACGAAATCATCAGCTTTACCGAGCAGGATGGGGCGGTCGTCGATGTAGGCAGCAAACCACTCGCAACCCTTACGAAAGACCTGGCTGGCCAGGAGGTGACGGTCACTTACACAAGGAACGGTGACCAGCGTGAAACCCAGGCGGTCTTGAATTCTGAGCAGGACGTTGAGCAAGCCCGTGATGAAGGCAAAAATGTCGGCTATCTCGGCGTTGAACCTGTTACACTCACGGTCCAGCGCTCTACCTGGTCTGCGCCGGTTGTTGCAGTGGGTTTGAGCGTACAGCTCACGAAATTGACCCTACAAGGGTTGTGGCACGCGCTGCAAGGGTTGGGCGGTATCATCGCCGGCGCAATCACCGGTAACACTACGGCACGGCAACACGCTCAGACGGAAGCAAGCAGCCAAGTATCCGGACCACTTGGAATTTATTTTGTGCTGAAGGGCGGGAGTGCGCTCGGCGTGACATTCATGCTTTTCATCATTGCTATCATTTCACTCACCCTCGCTATAATGAATATACTACCTATCCCGGCCCTTGATGGTGGTCGAGTGTTTGTCATGGGCATCGCTCGATTGCTTAAAAAGCCCTTGACGAGACAGGTGGAAGAAGCGGTCTACGGAACCGGCTTCGTCGTACTGCTCGGGCTGATAGCGTTAATTACCTTTGTCGATGTCAAACGATTCTTCTAGTGGCAATACTGAGCCCAAAGTAGCGCATGGTGAGCCGATGGCTTCGGACATGGACACGTCACTTGCAGCAAAGAAGAAGGCGCATTGGGGTCCGTTGGCAGCGCTCGTATATTCACTGCTAGCGTTTATCGGTGCCCAGATGTTTGCCTATGTGGCACTCTATACTGCAGTTGGGCTGTTTGGCTATACCCCAACCGCTTTCATCGACACCATTGCTGGTCAGTTTACATTGATTCTCCTGGCCGAGGCGCTGACTATCGCAGCCATTGTTGGGTATGTCAGATATCGTGGCGGTACACTCGCTGAACTCGGCATTACAAAGTTACGCTTGCATTACGTTGGGTATGCGCTCGGAGGGTATGCTGTCTATTTTGTCGCGTACATTGTCGTCATAACTCTGGCGTCGGTACTGGTACCAAGCCTGAATCTAGACCAGCAACAGGACATTGGGTTCAAGGATCCACTCGGCAGCTGGGAGCTCGTGCTGACGTTTATTAGCCTTGTCGTGCTGCCACCTCTGGCAGAGGAGACGCTATTCCGGGGTTTTATGTTCAAGGGGCTGAGAGAAAACTCCCATTCGTAGCCGCAGCCATCATCACGAGTGCGCTGTTCGCAGTGGGGCATCTCGAATTCGGCGACAATCAACCGTTGCTCTGGATTGCGGGTATCGATACGTTTGTGCTCTCACTCGTGCTGACTCCCTATGCGCGTGAGAAAACGGGCAGCATATGGACCAGTGTAGGTATCCACGCCTATCAAAAATGCCGTGGCATTCTCGGTGCTGTACATCTTGAAGTAGTAGTGTACAATTGTCAGCAATGACACAGACAACATACATGATTCGCTCTCTTCTCCCGCCTCGGCGGTATTGTTAGCCGTTCAGATTCTAGTATTTGTTAAGCAAAAGGAATCATGTCATGAAAACATCGCAACTCTTTACGAAAACACTCCGCGACGCGCCCGCCGACGAAGTTGCTAAAAATGCACAATTACTCATCCAAGCTGGGGACGTCCACAAAGAAATGGCCGGCGTCTATGCCTACCTGCCGCTCGGATGGCGCGTCATTGAGAAGATAAAGCAAATCGTCCGCGAGGAGATGGATGCGACCGGGTCCAACCAGCTGATGATGTCGACATTGCAGCCTAGCGACATCTGGGAGAAATCGAACCGTTGGGACGACAAGGTCGTCGACAACTGGTTCAAGACGAAATTACTGAACGGCACCGAGCTTGGCGTCGGGTTGACGCACGAAGAGCCGGTCGTTGATGCCGCTCAGCCGTACCTATCTTCTTACAAAGATCTACCAAAGTCGGTCTATCAGATTGGCACGAAGTTCCGCAATGAAAAACGTGCAAAGTCAGGGATATTGCGGGGGCGAGAATTCATCATGAAGGACGCCTACACATTTGCCAAAGACCAAGCGCAGCACGAGGAAATCTATGAGCAACTCGCCGCAGCCTACCATCGAGTGTATGAGCGGCTCGGTATCGGTGATGTGACCTTCCGCGTGAAAGCCGACGGGGGTATATTCACCAAACGGTTTAGCGATGAGTTTCAGACCGTGAGCCCCATCGGTGAAGATACGTTGTTTCATGTGCCAGGTACAGATGAATACTTCAACGCCGAAGTAGCACCGGCACAGGCACCAGTACTCGAGCAACCAAGTGAACAAGCATCGATCGAGGAGCGTGAGACGCCTGGTGTTGTCGGCGTCGAACAACTAGCCCGTGAGCTTGGTGTACCCATCACATCCACGGTCAAAACGATGCTCTACGTGGTTGATGACGCTGTCGTCGCTGTCGCGGTGCGTGGTGACTATGAGGTAAATGAGATTAAACTCCGGAAAGCGCTTGATGCGACGTCAGTAGCGCTCGCAGACGAGGAAACAGTCAAACGAGTTAGCGGAGCTGAGGTCGGCTATGCAGGGCTTATCAACCTCCCAGAAGAGGTACGAATTGTGGTTGATGATGCCGTTGAGCCACTCGTCAATTTCGAGCTCGGAGCTAACAAAACAAACTATCACAGCGTCAACGTCAACTGGGAGCGTGACCTCCCGCGTCCTGAGCAGTTCTACGACGTCAAACAAGCAAAAGCAGGGGATATTCATCCTGAAAGCGGCAAGGTCTATGAGACGATCACCGCCGTCGAAGTGGGAAATATTTTCCCACTCGAGACCAAGTATACAGATGCACTCGGTGTGTACTATGTTGACGAGAAAGGCGAGCGGCAGCCCGTCGTCATGGGGAGCTACGGCATCGGTGTGAGCCGACTGATGGGTGTACTCGCAGAACATTTCGCAGACGACAAAGGGCTCGTCTGGCCAAAAAATGTCGCGCCGTATCAAGTGTATCTGGCACGTCTCAGCACTGACGAAACTGTCGTCAAGGCAGCAGACGACCTGTATGAAAAGCTACAGTCAGCCGGTATCGATGTACTGTATGATGACAGCGACAGGCGACCAGGTGAAAAATTTGCTGACGCGGACCTGCTAGGATTACCACATCGTATTGTTATCAGTGCGAAAACAGTAGCTGAGGGCACATACGAATATAAAAGTCGCCTAGGAACAGATACAGAGCTGCTTGGTTACGACGAACTAAAAAACCGTTTGACGAAGTAATCGCGACCAGGTACTATATGAGCCCAATACCCCAGTAGATAAAAGACCTTTACCAGACTAACCCAGACGTTTAAAAGGAGAAATCCGTCATGAAAAAATTATTCCACTTAACCCAACAAGGTGTCGAAGAGCTCGAGGCTGAGAAGCAGGCTCTACTCAAAAAGCGCGTTGAAACCGCAGAGGCAATTAAAGTTGCGCGCGAAATGGGAGACTTATCAGAGAATGCTGAATATCAGTCTGCTCGCCAAGAACAAGAGCGCACCGACGGTCGGCTTGAAGAAATCGAGCACATTCTGGCAAACGTCGAGGTTATCAAAGCAGGTAAGGGCAAATCAGTTGGTCTGGGTTCGACGGTAAAACTACATGGCCCCAACAAGAAAGAGCTCGTATTCCAAGTGGTCGGTACTATCGAGGCCGATCCGCTGGCCAAGAAGATCTCGGACGAATCTCCAATCGGTAAAGTACTTCTCGGCAAAAAAGAGGGCGAAGAAGTCGAAATTGTGCTGACTGCCGGCACGCATACCTACAAAATCAGCGAAATTAGCTAGTCGTCGCTGGTTTAGTCTGAAGCCAATTCGCGCAATACATTGCTAACAGAGACGAAAATTATTCGTCTCTGTTGTTTTTTCAGGTACAATAGCTGCATATGGCAACACTACAAGACTTTCGTAATGAGCGACTTCGTAAGCTTGACGAGCTGAAAGCGCTCGGAGTTAACCCCTACCCAGCAAAGGCGACACGTACACACGATATCGCGACTATTCACGCGCAATTTGCAGAGCTCGAGAATCAAGCGGTCAGTGTAGTTGGGCGGGTTGTCTCTATTCGGAAATTTGGGAAACTAGCGTTTGTTGTCGTTACGGACCAAACTGACGAAACGCTACAGCTTATCTGGCGTCGAGGTGATGCAGAGGTTGATTACGCCAATAGTGAGCTATCCCAGCGCGACATCACGCTGCTCGATACGGGAGATTTCGTCGAGGCGACCGGTGCAGTGGTAAAATCACAGACTGGCGAAGAATCAGTCGAACTCACCAAGCTACGACTTCTCACCAAGAGCTTGCGACCAATGCCAAGTAAAATCGATGGCTTCACCAACAAAGAAGAGCGATTTAGACGTCGCTACGTTGATATGAATGTAAACCCTGATGTGCGAGCAAGATTTGTTCGTCGTAGTAACTTCTGGCGTGCGACGCGTGAATTTCTGCAGACAGAAGGTTTCGTTGAGGTCAACAATACCGTCCTCGAAAACACCGCTGGTGGTGCTGATGCCAATCCATTTGTCACGCACATGGATGCACCTCGACCAGGAGTTCTACTTGCGTATTTCCCACGAGCTACCACTGAAGCGCTTGCTGGTAGCCAACTCAGAGAAAGTGTTTGACCTGGGGGCACGATTTCGCAATGAAAACTACTCCGAGGAACACCTTCCCAGAACACAATGCCATGGAATGGTACTGGGCATATGCCGACTGGGAGCAGGGCATGGAACTGACAGAACGTATGATTCGATTTATCGTTGGTCTCAAACATGGGGGACGAGACAGTTCACGCTGAGCAACGGGCAAAAAGTAGACTTTGGACCTGACGAAACGCATTTCGCTCGTATTAGTTTTGTGGATGTTCTGAAAGAGCAGTATGACATCGATGTATTTGGCTCATCGATGGAGGACATCCAGGCCAAGCTCCGCGAGCATAAACTCGAGGTCGAGAAGCAAGACAACCGTATCCGCAGATACTACGACAAACTCTGGAAGAAATACCGCAAAACTATTGCAAGCCCAGTGTTCCTCATCGATATCCCAACCTTCATGCAGCCACTGCGCAAAAGTGCAGCAGGCCAAGCCTGAGCTGACTGAGCAATTCAACCTCGTGTTTGGCGGCAGCGAGATGTGCAAGGCGTTTTCGGAGCTCAACGACCCAGTTCATCGACTCGGCAGCTTCGTCAAGCAGCAGGCGATGCGTGATGCAGGCGATGACGAGGCGCAGATGCTCGATATCGACTATGTTGAAGCGCTTGAGTACGGCATGCCACCGGCTTGTGGGCTCGGGTTTTCTGAGCGTATTTTCTGGTCCCTCGAGGGCGTGAGCGCTCGTGAAGGTGTACCGTTCCCACCACAACTCCGTCGGGAGATCGATGAAACCGCCAAGGCTATCTATCCTGAACTACATCTATGATAGACATGGATGACGATACATTTGCAGAACTGGTTGACCGGGCTTTCGAGGCATTACCTGAGCCACATCGCAGTGCGGTGAAGAATGTCGCACTCGTTATCTATCTTGACCAACCGACGCCGGAGCAGCGTATACAACTACAACTTCATTGTCATCAAACACTGCTGGGGCTCTACAGCGGCGTGCCTTTGGCACACCACCAGGGTAGGATGGACTTGCCACCAGACGTAATCACCATCTTTAAACTTCCTTTGCTGTCCCGCTCTGATAACGAAAAAGATTTGTACGAGGACATCCGACACACAGTATGGCACGAAGTGGCACACTATTTCGGCCTCGACCATGACAAAATCCATGAACTAGAGCGCTAGAGACGGCGTAGAGGGTATTGAAACATAAGCGTATTTATGCTACAATATTACTATGTCACCACGACAAAAACTAAGAAAAAATAGTATTCCAGATTCTCCCAAAGCTTTTGTTGAGAACATAATTTTCGTGGCTATGCCAATACCCTCAGTCGTCATGCCGGTTCACCGTTGTTACTGCCTACACAAACGTGGCATCATTCGAACGGGCTAATGTTCGGCCAAAGTACGGAGGGTGGTGTAACGGAAGTGCACGGCGGTTCGCTGCTTATCGCAAGTAGACATGGTGTGCTGACGGTCGTAGTTTTACCGAAACCGCCGGTTTGTCCTCAAAGTTGGGCTATATTGATTATGTCGTACGCGGCGCAGGGCGTGCAGCCGCCGCTGAAGAATTTGGCAGGGGTACTATAAAAAAGAACGATACGATTACGTTGACAGATTCTGATTGTGTGAAGCTTGTTGAACGGCCCATTCAGGCGGACCCAGCTTGGGTAGAACAGTATGACAAGGTGAGTACCAAATTTGACCCTCGTCTTGAGGCCGAATTCTCGATGGCGTACCGCGCCTTGCAGGCGATACGCCAAGAGAGACGCTAGACTGCAAGCCCAGAATCCGTATACTTACAGGTATGAAAGCGGTGATTTTTGATTTTGACGGCACGATTGTTGATAGTCTGCATGCGGTTATTAAAGTCTTTGAGGATGTTACGAAGCGAACACATCGCTTTAGCCCTGAGGAGATAGAAGAGCTTCAGCATAAAGACCCGCTGCAAATCGCGTTAGCGCTCAATATCCCAAAATGGAAAATACCCTGGCTGCTGATAAAAGGGCGCCGCAGTTTCGTGACCATATGCGTAGCGTCGATATCCACGAAGGCATGGCGGAAGTTATCAAGGAGTTACACGGCAGGGATATTACTATGTTTGTGTTGAGCTCCAACAGCAGATCCAATGTGAAAAAATATCTCAAATGGCACGACCTAGACGCGTATTTCACCGAAGTGTACGGAAACGCCGGACTACTCGGTAAAGCACGCAAGTTGCACCAGTTGTTTCGGCAAGAAAAGGTTAACCCTAAAGGCAGCTGGTATGTCGGCGATGAGACTAGAGACATTGTCAGTTCACACGCAGTAGGGCTGAAGGTGATTGCTGTTTCGTGGGGCTATAACAGCAGGCTGGCGCTGAAGGAAAAAGATCCAGATAAACTCGTAGATGAACCTGCGCAGATACTTTCCATACTGAACAAACTATAGAGCCTGATACAATAGGGCAATGAATTATATGAGGGAGCGGTCACGGCCGTATGAGCCGGGCCAGACGACGCCATACAAAGTTAGTCGCAGCAAAATCGAGCTGTTTACGCAGTGCCCGCGCTGTTTCTGGCTGGATGTGCGCCAAAAGATAACACGGCCAAGTACTCCGCCGTTTAATATCAACGAAACTATCGACGAGCTGTCTAAAAAAGAGTTCGACGTGCACCGTTCACCGGACCCTCACCCAATCATGCTGAAAAACAAGGTCAAAGCCAAGCCGTTTGCGCACGAGAAAATGGACCAGTGGCGACACAACTTTACGGGCGTCTCTACGTTCACGAACCAACCAACCTCCATGTGTTTGGTGCAGTAGATGATGTGTGGGTCAATGACGCGGGAGAACTCATCGTGGTGGATTACAAAGCGACGAGCAAAAACAAGCCAGTCAGTCTTGATAGCGACTGGCAGATTAGCTATAAGCGACAGATGGAAACGTACCAGTGGTTGCTGCGTGCAAACGATTTTAAGGTGAGTGATACCGGGTACTTCGTCTACACAAATGCGCGAATGGACCTGGATGGCTTTGATGACAAACTCGAGTTCGTTACGACGCTGATCCCTACACGGGCGATGCGAGTTGGGTGGATGACACACTCCAGAAGATGAAAGCCTGCATGGAGGGCGATATGCCGCCAGTCGGCGATAGCATCATGGGTGGGCCATTCCAGCACTGCACTTACGCCAAAGCACGTACCGAGCTAACCGTACCGGCACTGCAGGCAAAAAAGTCGAAAAAGTAAGGCAACAGGGGTTATACTAAACGCATGTTAGATATCCAATTTATACGAGACAATCCAGAACTGGTCGCTCAAAAGTCGCAGCAAAAAGGCTACGATGTAGACATTACGCAGTTGCTTGGTTTTGATACAGAGCGCCGTGAACTGCAGCAGCAAGCCGACGAGCTGCGCCAGCAGCGTAATGAAATCGCGGCCAGCATGAAGGGTGGCAAGCCCTCCGATGAGCACATCGCGAAAGGTCGTGAAGTAAAGGAACGATTAGCAGACCTTGACCACAAACTGGCGGCGATTGAGGATGAGTTTATCCGGTTACACAAGCAAGTCCCGAATATGCCAGCTGCAGATGTACCAGTCGGTGCGACTGAGGATGAGAACGTCGTTATAAGACCGTTGGTGAGCCAACACAATTTGATTTCCAACCCAAAACTCATTGGCAGCTTGGCGAAGCGCGTGGTTGGATTGACAAAGAGCGTGCTGCGAAAGTGACCGGTGCGCGGTTTGCATATCTCAAAGGTGAACTAGTCCAATTGCAATTTGCCATTATCCAATACGTGCTCGATACACTCGCCTCCGAAGAGGTCATCGCTCAAATAATCACAGACAACAAGTTGCAGCTACAGCCTAAAGCATTTGTGCCGATTCTTCCTCCGGTGATGATTCGTGAAGATATCTATGATCAAATGGATCGTCTCAACCCCGCGAGGATCGCTACCATATCGAGGGAGAAGATGATCAGCTATGGTTGATTGGGAGCGCCGAGCATACCTTGGGCAGTATGTACGCGAATGAAATATTACCAGCTGCCGACTTACCACTTCGCTATGTCGGGTACTCAACAAGCTTCCGCCAAGAAGCCGGTACATACGGTAAGGACAACGAAGGCATCCTACGTATGCACCAGTTTGATAAGCTCGAGATGGAGACATTTAGTACACCTGAAACAGGAGCGGACGAACACTTGCTGATGGTGGCAATCCAGGAATACCTTATGCAGCAACTCGGGGTCCCGTATCACGTGCTGATGAAATGCACGGCGGATATCGGTAAACCAAACGCGCGCGGTGTGGATATAGAGGCATGGCTACCAGGTCAGGACAAATACCGCGAAACGCACACGGCTGATTTCATGACCGATTACCAGGCGAGACGTCTCAAGACCCGCGTCAAGAAAGAGGATGGGACGATTGCGCTTATCCATACGAATGATGCCACAGCGTTTGCGCTCGGTCGGCTCATGATTGCTATCATCGAAAACTTCCAAACCAAAGACGGTGCAGTCACCGTGCCAGACGTCCTTCGCCCGTATTTGGGTGGACGTGAAGTGCTATAGTAGAAGTATGAAAGACTACACATTTAGCGCCGACGGTTTTGAATCGGTAGACAAGCTACGCAAGTATACTGACGCCAAACTCAAGGACTTACACAAATACATTCCACGTAAAAGTAGGGAGGCTGCCCAGTTTGGTGTACGCTTCACGCTCAATAAAAAGAACCAAACCAAATCTTGCCGCGTGACACTCACATTGCCCCACGGCTCACTCACCGCGACACAGACCGCGGACCATGTCTACTCAGCACTCGATATTGCTGCAGCTGAATTAAAGCGACAGCTCGCTGACTACAAGGCAAAGCACGGCCAACAGGGGTTTCGCCACCGCATCGCACGGGCAGTGCGTAAGCAGCATAGCGCCTGACTACCACGAGAGTATTTTTCTCGCATATCAGAGAAAAACAGGGTACAATGGTAGTCAAGTTGCAAAACATCTAGTGAATCGGAGGAACAACAGAGGGTATGAACAGAGTCTTAAAGCGCGTTTTGGGTGACCCACAGGCGAAAACGCTCAAGCGTTTACGTAAGCGAGTAAAGGCAATAAACGAGCTCGCTCCCAAATATGAGGCGATGACCGACAAGGTGCTCAAAGAGCAGACCGATGTATTGCGTGGTCGACTCAAAAAACAGTCACTTGACGCTATCTTGCCCGACGCCTTCGCGCTCGTAAAGGAAGCAGCCTTTCGTAGCGTCGGTATGAAGCATTTCGACGTACAGCTCATCGGTGGTATGGTACTCCACGAAGGTAACATTGCCGAGATGAAAACCGGTGAAGGTAAAACGCTCGTTGCGACGCTGCCGCTGTACCTGAATGCTATCGAAGGCAAGGGTGCCCACTTGGTGACAGTGAATGATTACCTGGCGCAGTTGCACGCTGGTTGGATGGGCGAAGTATACGACTTCTTAGGTCTCAGCACCGCGGTCATTATGGCCGATCACTCGTACATATTCGACAAGAATTTCGTCAATGAAGAGCATGATGACAAACGTTTCCAGCATCTGAAACCGTGCAGCCGACAAGAAGCATACGCCGCTGACATCACCTATGGGACCAATAACGAATACGGCTTTGACTATTTGCGTGACAACATGGTTCGCGAAGTTGACCAGCTTCGTCAGCGCGAGCTCAACTTTGCCATCGTTGACGAGGTCGACTCTATCCTGATCGATGAGGCTCGTACACCGCTTATCATTAGTGCACCAAGCGTGACGCCAGGTAACGCCTACCAGCAATTTGCACGTACGGTGCGCCAGTTGAAGGCTGTCGATTATGAAGTCGACGAAAAGCGTAAGACAGTGGTGCTCACCGACAAGGGCGTTGACCGCATCGAGAAAATCCTCGGTATCGAAAACATCTACGCCAGTGAAAACATTCGTACTATCTACCACCTCGAGCAAGCACTGCGTGCTCAGACGTTGTTCAAACGAGACAAAGACTACGTCGTGACCAAAGACGGTGAGATTGTTATCGTCGACGAATTCACTGGCCGTTTGCTAGCCGGTCGCCGTTACAACGAAGGACTTCACCAGGCCATCGAGGCAAAAGAAGGTGTAGAAGTGCAGGAAGAATCAATGACGCTTGCAACCATTTCATTCCAGAACTACTTCCGTCTTTACGACAAGCTGTCTGGTATGACCGGTACTGCAACAACTGAAGCCGAAGAATTCCATCAGATATATAAACTTGATGTCGTTGAGATTCCATCAAACCGCAAGCTAGCGCGAAAGGACCAGCCAGATCGCATCTATCGCAGTGAGAAGGCAAAGTTTGCTGCCATCGTGAAAGAAGTAAAGGACGCCAATAAACGTGGCCAACCAGTGCTTATCGGTACGGCAAGTATCGAGAAGAACGAAAAGCTCGGTGGCCTGCTGAAAAAAGCAGGTGTGCCACATGATGTTCTAAACGCTAAGAATAATGAGCGCGAAGCCAAGATTGTGGCTCGTGCGGGTGAGCAGGGTGCGGTCACGTTGGCGACAAACATCGCTGGCCGTGGTACTGACATCATGCTTGGGGACGGCGTGAAGGAAGTGGGCGGTTTGTATGTCATCGGGTCTGAGCGTCATGAGTCTCGCCGAATCGACAACCAGCTTCGTGGGCGTTCCGGACGTCAGGGTGACCCGGGTGAATCACGCTTCTTTGTAAGCGTGGAAGACGATCTGATGCGTGTCTTTGGCGGCGATCGTATTGGCAACATCATGAACCGGCTGAAGGTCGAGGACGACGTCCCGATTGAGAACCGCATGATTACTCGGGGTCTCGAAAACGCACAGAAAAAAGTCGAAGGGTTCCATTTTGATCAGCGTAAGAACGTAGTCCAGTACGACGATGTGATGAACCGTCACCGTAAAGCTACCTATGCAATGCGTAAGGAAATCCTACGCTCAGAAAACATCAGCAAGCGCATCAAGCTATACATCGAGGAAGAAATCAAACTGCTGTCCAACTCTCCGCAGAAGAACGGCGAGGAGTTTGAATCGCTCGTTCGTGAACTCATCCCGTTTGACGAACCAGCTCTAGATCGTATCTTCGCGACAAGCGTTGATAAAGTCGAGAAAGTCTTACAGACAGAGGCAAAGGAGTTCTACAAGGCTCGCGAAGCAGCCTTTACACCTGAGATTATGCGTAAGGTTGAGCGCGATGTGTACCTACAGGTACTCGACAACCTGTGGATGCAGCACCTAGAAAACATGGATCATTTGCGTGAAGGTATCCACTGGATTTCCGTCGGCCAGCGCGATCCGCTTGTCGAATATCGTCGACGTGGCCAGGTCATTTTTGAACAGATGCAAAACGACTTGAGACATGAAATCGTTCGTGCACTATTCTACGCAGAACCGATTGAGCAGACCCAGCTTGAGCAGCCTGTTGAGACCGAATTGACGCGTGCTGCTCGCCAATCGATTAGTAATGCGAGCGACATCCAGTTGTCCGACACAGAGTTCCACGAAAAAGACTTTGCGTCTGATGCAAATAGCGGTAAAAAGGCTGGCACTAAACCTACATCAGACTCAAAAAAGCGTGCTAAAGCGAACAAACGTGAGCGACAGCGCAAGGCTAAAGCCAGGAAGCGAAAGTAATTGACGGCTCCTTCCGTTACCACACCACGCCGTATGAAACACACTGTCGAAGAAATAACGCTGAAAAATGGCGCCAAGGGATTATTTGTCCACCTCCCTGACGCGATGGTCATGGACGTATACATAAACTTTCGTGCCGGTGAGTATCTCGTAGAGCGCGACAAATGGGAGACTCCGCACCTCATGGAGCACGTGCTTCTGGGCGCAAATGATTTGTACCCGCGAGCTCGAGATTTTCAGGCAGAAGTCGAGAAAACGGTGCCTACAGTAATGCGTCAACCGATGTATACGACATCGTGTATGAAACCGAGTGTGCAGACTTCGAATGGAATCGTGTATTTGGACTCCTTATCACCGCCATCGAGCGACCACTGTTTTTGCAGGAAGAATTCGATGCAGAGTTTGGCAATGTCCGAGAGGAGTTGTCGGCTCGGGCTAACAACCATTTCCGCCAGCTCGGCGCAGCCAGTCGCAAGGCGTACGGTCTCGTTGCGGAATCTGACAGGACTCGTCTCGAGCTCATGGACAACGTGACACTTGATGATGTCCAGCGAGCACTACCGTCGCACCCATACAACCGACAACATGCGGTTTGTCATAGCTGGCAACCTCACTCGACAACGCAAAAATAAACTCATTGAGCAACTCGAAGCAGTGGACCTACCGCGCGGGGAGCGCTTAGTAATGCCCGGATGAGAATGTCGTCTCGCTGAAAGAGCCCGTTTGCATGCCCAACGAGACTGTCGACACGCTGTATTTCTACATCGACACATTCCTTAACCAACAGCTCGAGGAAGATGAACTCGACGCACTCAATATCGTTAACGCTATCCTAAGACAGAGACGTTATACTCCAAGATTCTTGGCACCGCCCGTGAGCGCGGTCTCGTGTATGGGATGAATAGTGGCTACCAGCAGATTAAACTCAGTAGTAACCTGTGGTTTGGTAGTCAGGTTTGAGCAGCCAACGCGGAAGCCTTCTCAGACATCATTATCGAACAGCTCGGCAATGTGTTCCGTGGAGAAATAGCTGAAGCAGATATAGCAGCAGCCCAGGCGTACGCAATCGGTCGTTACCAGCGTGGTGCCCAGACGGTCGCGAATTTACGGCTGCTGGCTATACCGGTCGATATTTCTTTGACGAATACATCGACGATTATTATGCCGTACCAGAACAATTACAAGCGGTTACGAAAGAATCTATTGTCAATGCCACACGCGCGATGTTTACCGATGGCGTAGGCGGGCTAGGTCTGTATGGGCAGTGTAGCCCAGAGCTTTCAGCCAAGCTGAACAGTCAGATTGCAACATTATGGGACGAGGTCAGGCAGGAATAATATATGCAACCGCTGCGCGAACGAACCAGCCGCCTGCAGCACGACCTCAATGATGCACTGACACGCATCAAATTCACTGAGCTGCAGGAGGATAAAAACCAACTAGATGCAGCAGCGGCCGACCCAAATATGTGGCAGGATGCAGATCGCGCCCAGAAAATCGTCAAAGACCAAGCAGCGCTCGAGAGACGGATTGGGCCATGGGCCGAGCTGAGTCAGCAGGTGAGCGATATCAGCGAATTACTAGAGCTCGATGACGATTCCATCGCGACAGATTTGGGTAGCCAGCTCAAAGCCGCCGAGGCACAGTTTGCGGTACTGAAGGAAGAGCTGAAGTTTGCTGGCCCATATGATGATAAAAACGCCATCGTTAGTCTCCACGCAGGTGCTGGTGGCGCGGATGCGCAAGACTGGGCTAACATGCTCATGCGTATGTACGTGCGGTGGGCTGAACAAAATCAGTACTCAGTCAATATTGTTGACGAATCGACCAGTGAAGAGGGTGGCTTGAAGAGTGCCACGCTTGAAATAACAGGGGCGTTTGCCTACGGCAAACTCAAAAGTGAACAGGGAGTACATCGGCTCGTACGGTTGAGTCCATTCAATGCTGAGAGTCGTGAAACGAGCTTTGCCAAGGTTGAGATCATGCCCGAAATCGACACGCCTGATGCGGTTGAAATTGACGAAAAGGATTTAAAGATTGATGTCTATCGTAGCGGTGGTCATGGTGGTCAGAGCGTCAACACCAC
Source organism: uncultured Candidatus Saccharibacteria bacterium (assembly GCA_963743435.1). Lineage (GTDB taxonomy): Bacteria > Patescibacteriota > Saccharimonadia > Saccharimonadales > UBA4665 > JAGXIT01. The sequence continues at coordinate 163,437 of CAVUPG010000004.1, read as the reverse complement.
AGACTCAGCAGTGCGCATCACACACCTCCCTACGGGTATAGTTGTTGCGATTCAAAATGAGCGTAGTCAGCTGCAAAATAAAGAAACCGCGTTGACTATTGTGCGTTCGCGGCTTGCGCAACTCCAGCTCGAACAACACGCCGAGAAAATTAGCGAGCTCAAAGGACCGAACGAGCAGGCAGCCTGGGGTAACCAGATTCGTAGCTACGTGCTCCATCCATATAAGCAAGTCAAAGACCTGCGCACCGGCTACACCAGCTCAGACCCAGATGTTGTACTCGACGGTGATTTGACGCCATTTATGACGGCATTTCTCGAGCACAGCATCGGTGAAAACTCCTAAGTAGACACCGAAGACTAGCGCCAAGTTAGCAGAGTTCTGCTATAATACTGCTAATGATTCTCTTGGATCGGGTAACGAAGACCTATAACAAAAACTTAGGGGCGGCTTTAGACCGCATCAGTTTGCATGTCGAGCCAAAAGAATTCGTCATCGTGGTCGGCCAGTCTGGAGCGGGCAAGTCAACGCTACTCAAACTACTGACACGAGAAGAGCGTCCAACAAGCGGCAAAATCATCGTTGGTGGCATTGATTATGACAAACTACCTGACCGAAATATTCCACTTCTACGACGTAAAATCGGTACCGTGTTTCAGGATTTCAAGCTGCTGCCAAACAAGACGGTATTTGAAAACGTGGCGTTCGCGCTCGAGATTGTAGGCGTCAGCTCAAAAGAGATAAACAACACCGTACCTCGAGTACTTGAGATAGTAAATCTCCAAGATAAAGCCAAACGTATGCCACGCGAGCTCAGTGGTGGTGAGCGCCAGCGCGTCGCTATTGCTCGAGCAATTGTGCGCCAACCCAAGATTCTTATTGCCGATGAGCCAACCGGAAATCTTGATCCGAAACACGCTTGGGACGTTATCAAGGTACTGGAGAAAATCAACCGGTATGGCACAACCGTACTGCTAACGACTCACAACCAAGAGATAGTCAATAAACTCCAGCGACGCGTGATAACGCTCAAGCATGGTCAAGTCGAAAGTGACCGAGCGAATTCGAGCTACACCGGTGAGAAGCAAAAGCAGAGGGCGGCGTAGACTATGGGTAGGCGGACGACGACATTTTCGCGAGTTGTGCGTACTGGCATGGTCAACTTCGTGCGCAATGCGTGGCTTGCCATTGCCGCCATGGCCATAATGGTTGTAACACTGACCATCATCTTGTTCTCGATTATTGTGAACGCGACGTTTAACAATACCGTGCAACAGATTACCGACAAAATCGACATCTCAATCTACCTGAAAGACTCTGTCACCAAGGACCAGACTGACAAATTTGTCTCAGAGCTCAAGATACTACCGAGTGCACAGAAGGTGACCTATCTGGATAAAAACGCCGCACTCCGTGCGTACATGAAGCAAAATGCTGGCAATGAAAGCCTACTCAAGGCTATCAACGAGACTGACAACCCACTGCCGGCAACTATTATCGTTAAACCAACCGACCTGAACCAGATAAATGAAATTCGGGTATTTATCAATAAGCCTGAGTTAAAGAAACTGCAGTCTGACCCAGCATCGGACAATGGCGACCGTCGTGAGGCAATCGATAAAATTACGCACGCGACTAATATCTTGCAGAAGGCTGGCATTGTCGCAGTCGCAGTCTTTGCAACCATATCGGTGCTTATTATTTTCAACACAATTCAGATGGCCATTTTCAACCGTCGTGATGAGCTACAAATTATGCGGCTGCTAGGGGCGACGACCTGGTATATCAGGGGGCCGTTTGTGGTCGAGACAATCATCTACGGCGTATTATCGGCAGTCATCTCGATATTCATCATCAATGCGCTCTTCATCACAGCGTCGAGCTCCCTGCAGGCGACAAGCCTCGGTATCCTCGACATCGGCTATAGTCAGGAATTTTTCCAAGAGAATTTCTGGCGTCTGTTGCTGATGCAGCTAGTGCTTGGTATACTTATTGGAGCCGTATCGTCCATCATTGCTACGCGGCGATATCTGAAATTCAAAACGCCCAAGAAATAATCAATACCTGCACGCTGAAACGTAGCGTTATTGGTGACCGTCAACCGCAAGGGTTATTCGACGCCGAGACGATTCGTTTGAGGGGCTCACTGCAGTGCGACAGTGACATTGCATGGTCCGACGTATGCTCTCAGATGCAGCGGATGGAGAGCCAAGAAGTCGTGAATCTCAATAGTACTATAGAATACCCCAACAGGGTAAGGAGGGTTGAAAAGCTTGCGCTTACGTGATACACTACAAACGGTAATCACCAATACAAAAATCATGACAAAAAATGTTTCTCAAGTCTCTCAAGCTATTCGCCGTCGCTTTGCGACCGGCTTGCTCATTGCATCCAGCTTTGTACTCCTGCTTGGGATTGTCTCTCCGACACTAAAACAAGTTGTGTTCGCGGATCAGTACCAGTCTCAGATTGATGCGCTGCACGCCCAAAATGCCCAAACACAGACTCAGGTGAGCGCTCTGCAGGCACAAGCAGCGAGTTATCAAGATGCTATTTCAAAGCTGCAAAATCAGATTAATGCACTCCAAGCTTCTATTAACCAGAACATCGCATTACAGAAGGATCTGCAACGACAAATTGCCGAAGCTGAAGCAGAGATCGATCGACAACGTGCGCTGCTAGGTCAAGATATCAAAGCTATGTATGTTGATGGCACACCGTCATCACTCGAAATGCTTGCAACCAGTAAGAACCTCAGCGATTTTGTTGATAAGCAAGAGTATCGCACGAGGGTTCAGAACCAAATCCAAGAAACACTTAAGAAAATTGCTGAGCTCGAAAAGCAGCTCACTTTACAAAAGACGAAAGTCGACCAACTACTCAAAGAGCAGCAGACTCAGCAGCAGCAACTTGACAGTGACCGCGCTCAGCAGCAGCAGCTATTAAACTACAACGAAGGCCAGCAGGCTAACTACAACGCGCAGATTCAGGCTAACAACGCTAAAGTCGCCAGCCTCCGTGCCGCGCAGGCCGCTGCCAACGCGAAAATTAACGGGCAACTCGTCTCAAAGGGCACCTGTGGTGGTGGCTATCCAGCCCAGGCAGTCAGCGGATGGGGTGGTTATTGGGGCTGTAATTACCCCAAGGACAACACTATCGATAACTGGGGTATGTATAACCGTGAGTGCGTCAGCTACACCGCCTTTAAGGTCTACCAAAACTACGGCTACATGCCGTACTGGGGTGGGCACGGTAACGCCAACGAATGGCCGGGCAATGCACGTGCTGCGGGCATCCCAACTAGTCGTACGCCACGCGTCGGTTCAGTTGCCATCTGGAATGTTGGATACTATGGACACGCGATGTGGGTCGAGGCAGTGAATGCTGATGGCTCTATCGTTATCAGCCAGTACAACTACAGTTTTGACGGCACGTACAGCGTGATGCGCATTAGTCCTAGCATGGCAGCGAACTTCACCTACATCTACTTCCGCTAGGTAATGAGAGCACCGAGATAGGTTCTCTCATCGCGCCAGGTCCTCGCACCGCTGTTGCGGTCACTCGACTTGGGCTGTTCGTTTCTGTCGGTTGTAGGCTTTGACAACTGCCGCCCAAGCATGTGAGCTTATGGCCTTGGCCTTTTGCCTACTTTTGGGCAAGCCAAAAGCAGGGGGCATCTAACGTAAGAGATGAGTATACATTAGCGCAGGGTTTTGTAGAGCTTGAATAGGCGGTAGCGCCAGGGCTTGTAGACGATATCAACAGGATTAGGGTGGTTATCTTGGTATCCCCCAAAGCGTTTTTTGAAGCTCGTCACGCCACCGAGATCCTGACTCTTGACGTCATCGGTCACGCCACCAAAATTGAAGAGCGTGCAGCCGCGCTGCTTCGCCTCCTGAATTGCCGTCCAGATGACAGCATAGGCGGGAGCGATTTTGCGGAAGTCATTGCTCGAGCCAGCGAACACGTAGTGCGCCTGTCCGTCATGCACCGCGAAGAGCCCGACAGCTGCCGGTTTACCATCTATACGGGCAAGTACGCTAAACCCGTCGCTTGCTCCAAGCGTCGATATATATGAGCGGTAGTACTCTCTGTCAAATATGCCGAAACTATCCCGGCTTGCAGTGGTCTGCATGAGTGCAAAAAAATCATCGAGTGGGGTGTCTGCCGGATTGCGCACCCGGATTTCTGCTTCCGCGCGCCATGCTAACCGTACGTTGTAGCGGGCATGTTTATGGAACGCCATCCAGAGATCTTGTTTCTCGGGTGTGATGTCGAGCACCCATTCGGCACGCGGCTGCAAACTGGCGGTACGAGCGAGTTCGTTGCTGATAGGCTTTGCGAAGTCTGTGCCAGCCAATTCGTCGCTATCGAGACGCACAAAGGCACTCTGGAGCCGGTGAGCGATTGGACGGAAGAAATCCTCGAGTACCAGATACGTAGTTCTATCCCACCGTGTCAAAACTGGTCCATAGGGAAGGTAGAGGAAGTTTAGACCACCGGGAGCTGTGTACCGTACCGCAACTCCACATCCGATGGGGGTGTTACCCTCGCTGATGATGAAGCAGACCACCTCTTTGCCATCTTTTTGCTGCAGGCGAGCATAGAAAGGGCTCTGCAGGAAGCTGACACTGGCGCCGAGTTGTTTCTCGATACGGGACAGTGCCTTGCTGTACGCCTCGAGCGTGCATTCTTCGACGATGACATCTTTGCTGGTCTGTGGCATGCACTCATTGTACTGCACCGCTCAGCTGACTGCGACAGCGATTTTGCTGAGAGTACGCGCAGAAACGACTCGGCAGTCAGATGGCGGTACTGTATACTGGAAAGCATATGCAAGAAACGGAGCAACATGAACAGCCGGCGGCTGCCGGTCCTAAGACGCCGCGTGTGCCACGAGCTCGACAGCTACTCTTTGTACTTATAGGAGTCGCGCTATTTTCGTTTGGCCTCTTGGTCGGCAACGGTACTATCCAGCTGACGCCTAAACAATACCGAAACCAGACTGGGCTCAGCGACTCCATTGATTACTCGAGTGTAAACCACATTTATAAAACGCTGATTCAAAATTATGATGGCAAGCTGAGCGAGCAAGACGTATTGAATGGGCTAAAACACGGTCTCGCTCGTAGCACCAATGATCCGTACACCGAATATTTTACGCCAGACGAAGCCACCGATTTTAACAGTGAACTACAGGGGACGATTAGTGGTATCGGCGCCCAGCTCGGGCTTGACGACAATGGCAACGTCATCGTCATCGCGCCGCTCGCTGGCTCACCAGCAGAAGAGGCCGGGCTGCGAGCTCGAGACGTTATCGTTACCGTAGACGGTGAGTCAACGAGTGGCATGACCACGAATGATGCAGTGCAGAAAATCCGAGGCAAGAAGGGAAGCACAGTCACACTTGGTATCGTACGCGGTAAGACCCAGCCACTGACTATCACGATCAAACGTGACACCATCCAAATCCCAACAGCGACGTCAAAAATACTCGACAATAACGTCGGCTACCTGCAGGTCAGCCAGTTTAGTTCGGATACAGATCATTTGATTGACAAGGCGGTAACTGACTTCAAATCAAAGGGCGTCAAGAAGGTCATCCTGGATCTGCGTGACAACCCGGGTGGAGAAGTTACTACGGCGGTACATCTCAGTAGCCAATGGCTGAAACAAGGAGATTTGATTGTTGAGCAACGTCGAGGCAAGTCTGTCATCGATAGCGACCGAGCCAGTGCACAGGACGGTCTCCAAGGCCTTCCGACGGTCGTGCTGGTCAATGGAGGTTCTGCATCTGCGTCAGAGATAACTACACTAGCCCTGCGCGATCACAAGGCAGCGTACGTCATAGGCGAACAAACGTTTGGTAAAGGCGTCGTACAGCGGCTCATCTCGTTTAGCGATGGTAGCTCACTCAAGGTGACCATCGCGAAGTGGTATTCGCCGAACGGTACAAATATCAACAAAACAGGCATTAAGCCGGACAAGGTCGTAACCCCTACTGAGGATGACTACAAAAACGGTAATGATGTCCAGCTCAAAGCAGCAGAAGCGTACCTAAATAACCTATAACAATAAAACGTGTTTTCGTGCTTGCGCCGACAGGGGAAACACGCTACTATTTTAGAGAACAAAACGGAGGACATTGAGAGCGTGAGTGAGAAGCAAACTAAGTTTGTGTTTGTAACAGGTGGTGTGTTGTCAGGGCTCGGTAAGGGCATTACAGCCGCCTCCATCGCCAACCTCCTCAAAGCCCGTGGTCTCTCCGTTAACCTCCAGAAATGTGACCCCTATCTCAATGTTGACGCTGGGCTGCTAAACCCGCGTGAACACGGCGAGTGCTTTGTTACGAAAGACGGTGCCGAGACCGACCTCGACCTCGGTCATTACGAGCGGTTTATTGATCAGGAGCTGACACAATCGAGTTCGCTGATGAGCGGTCGAGTGCTACTGAATGTCATCGAAGCCGAGCGAGCTGGCAAATATGGTGGTAGCACCGTGCAGATTATCCCGCACGTGACGCAGTCTATCCAGCAATCCATACTCGAGGCAGGCAAGGGGTACGATGTCCACATCGTAGAGATCGGTGGCACCGTCGGCGACTATGAGAGCCAATCGTTTCTCGAGGCGATCCGTGAGCTCGGCCTGCAAGTCGGGCTGGACCACTGCCTCTACGTGCATGTTGTCTACATGCCATATCTCGGCGCGAGCCACGAGATAAAGACCAAGCCAGCCCAGAACTCAGTTCGCGATATCCGTGGGCTTGGCATCGCCCCAAATGTCCTGGTATGTCGCAGCGAGTCTCCTGCTCCCGAGAGTGTGAAAAGCAAGCTCAGCCTGTTTACCGGGGTAAAACGGGAAGCGATTGCACTCCTACCGAACGCGGCCAGTATCTATGAAGTGCCACTTACACTTGAAGACAGCGGTATTGGCGATGTCGTCTGTGACGAGCTGTCGCTGACGGTACACAAGCCCGAGCTCAAAGAGTGGCGCGCCATGGTGAAGCGCAGTGTCGCCAAGGTCGCAAAACCTGTGAAAGTTGGCGTGGTTGCAAAATATCTCGACAATGCAGACACCTACATGTCCGTGTTTGAAGCCCTCCGAGCAGCCGCATGGGCCCACGGCACCCAGGCAGACATTGTCTGGATCGATGCCGAGGAGCTCGAGGGCATGAGTGATAGCGAGGTTACCAAGAAGCTCGCTTCAGTCGATGGGCTCGTTGTCCCCGGTGGATTTGGCTCACGCGGCGTCGAGGGCAAAATCAAAGCCGCCCAACACGCACTGAAAAAGAAACAGCCATATCTCGGTCTATGCTACGGCCTCCACATGATGGTGATTGCTGCAGCACGTATGGCTGGTCATGCACACGCTAATTCGACCGAAGTTAACCCAGACACCAGCTACCCAGTTATTTTGACAATGGACGGTCAGCAGGGCAAAGAAAACACCGGTGGCACGATGCGCCTCGGCGACTACGCCTGTCACTTTGCCGCCAGCAGTCTCGGGGCAAAACTGTACGGAGCGCAGGATATCGTAGAGCGTCACCGTCACCGCTACGAAGCAAACGGCGACTACGTCGATGATTACGAATCTTGGGGTATCCGAGCCAGTGGTATGAACCCAGACAATGGACTTGTCGAAGTTATCGAGGGGGTTGATCATCCGTTCCTGATGGCGAGCCAATATCATCCAGAGTTCAAGTCTCGCCCCAATAAACCGCACCCAATGTTCCTCGGCTTTATCGAAGCATTGTTGCCATAACCCTCGCGACGTGTATTAGTTATTGCACACGGGGGCTAACTGATGTACCATAAGCGATATGGACGTACAAACACCGACGAAAAAGATTCTACTAGTTGAAGATGACGATGCGCTAGCCAATGTCTATATGATGCGGCTCGAGGCCGAAGGCTTTACTGCACGCCGTGTCCCTAACGGCGAAGACGCACTTGCTGCGGCCAAAGAGTTTCACCCCGATCTTATCCTGCTCGATGCTATGATGCCGAAAATCAGCGGCTTCGACGTGCTCGATATCTTGCGCAACACGCCAGAGACGAGCAACATCAAGGTCATCATGCTGACAGCACTCAGCCAGGACAGCGACAAACAACGTGCTCAGGGTCTCGGGGTAGACGACTACCTCGTCAAGTCACAAGTCGTTATCACTGACGTGATACAGCGAGTTCGCCACCACCTCGGCATGGAATAAACCATTCAATATCGCCCGCAAACCGCGCGTCGCAGGACGGGCGGTTTTTCTATACCGTGCCAACAGATTGACAAAAAACAAAGCTTATGCTAATATTTTATTTATGTCCCCAGAAAAACAAACACCAGAACCACAATTCGTAAGCGTTCCTAAGGAACACGTCGAAGCCGTCTTGGCAGCTTCTGTTGGGACTCCTGAACATGCCGAAGCGCTACGAAAGCTCGAAGAAGTTGGTGCGTACGTCTTGAACCCGACCGAACAGCAGGGCCCGACTTGGGGAATTGTAACGCACGAAGGTGAAGATGGCTCAACTGTCATCGGCGACCGATACGTAAATCTCAGCGGTGATAAAAGTAATATTGGCGAAGCGCTTAGTGATCGAAGGCGAGAAGAGCAGGGCTTTTCGCCGCCTGCTGAGAAGTACGATGAACTAGTAACTGCTACAGACAAAGAAGGAGAAGAGAAAGCTCCAGAAGTCAATCTTGAAGCGATGCAGCGTGATTTCCGTGAAACGGATCGCCTCGTAGAAGAGTTTGGCGCGGCCACAAGACAGGTTGGTAATATGGTGCCTCAAGCTGAACAAGTTATGCAGCAGGGTGCACTGATTGCAAGCCGAATCCGTGATATGGCTCACGATAAGATGGCTATGCAGTACCAAGAGTGGCGTCCGCTAGTAAACAACCTCAGGGGCGTTCTGGATGAATACAAGCGAATAAATGCCAGAGCCACAAATGCTGCAGAGCCCGCCCAACAGAAGGGTAATGCAATCGCCGCGCATGAAGAACAGGTGGCGGGGCATGTTGAGAATCCTACACTGAAGAATGCAGTGTATCAATCGGTTATCGGCATACGAGCAGCCGCGCACAAGCTCGTTAGCAGTGAATTCCCGAACGCGCGACGTCTCGAAGCAAACATAGAAGATCTTGAAACAGTGCTCCGAAGAGGCGCGAACCCTAATTATATTGAAGAGATTGCAGATACGGTGCGCCGAGATTTTATGCGTATGATGGGTGAAGTGCAGGATTCAATTCGACCAGTTATGCAAGAATCGGATATAGCGGCACGTAATTTACACGAAGTGCTGCAAAGAGCATTCGCTGAAGCAAAGAAAAAGTAGCCCGGAAACGGACTACTTTTTAAAATGTGACTTTAATTATTCGACGGTGACTTCGGTGCGTCGCACTGAGCGGCCGGAGAAGGTGCGGACTTTGCGGCTAGCCATCTTCACAACGCCATCGCGGGTTGCGTGGATGGTGTAGTTGCGGCTGATCATCGTGCCTTTGCCGGCGCGCTTGGTCTGACCGACTTGGCGGACGATAACTTGACCAGTCTTGACCTGCTGACCACCAAAGAGTTTCACGCCGAGGCGCTGGCCTTGGCTGTCGCGGGTGTTTTTGCTGGTACCACCAGCTTTGACGTGTGACATGGGGTGCTACTTCCTTGTTAGTACTAATAATTGACGAGCAACGACCTGGTCTTCTCGGTAGTAGAGAAGCTCGGAGTCCAAAACATGCTCAAACTTCTCTCGATTATAGCCCATTTCCTCGAGAGAGTCAACGAGTGGGAGGTGCCGAAACTCGTGCGGTCGGAGCTGCCACGCTGGTACGGCCAGACAGAGGCGGGTGCCGGAGGCGAGCTGCGGCTGGATATTGCGCAAAAATTTCTTGAGGATGAGGTTAACCTCACTGACCGTTTGTTCTACCAATTCGCGCGTCGGTTGAGCGGTGAATGGCCGCCCGAGATAGGTTTCGGCAGCGACGGCATCGAGAGGGTTGGTCCATTGGTGGGTAGTTGCATCGCCGGCTTCTAGTAGGTTGACAGTCAGTGAGACGGCGAATGTTTCTCCCAGCCAGTCAATATTTTGTCGGCTATAGTCAATCATTCGCTGCTCGAGGTCAGTGCCAGCGGCTGCAAATCCCATGAGGGTAGCTTCCTGCAATACGACACCAGTGCCACAGAAGGGGTCGAGTACCGTCAAGTCCGGAGACGGGGTGCGAGACGATGTGGCAAGGTTGATGATTGTCTGGGCGAGTTTAGGCGGGAGCATGCCGACACGGGCATCGCGCTTGGGGCGGCCGCGGTCGCGGAGCGTGTAGCTGTCGATATCCTGGACGGCGGTCGTCTGGGCAAGGATGGTTTCTGAGCCATGTTTGATGAGCAAGAGCTCCCAGCCGGTCTTGCCGGTCAGCTTGTTATGCAGTACCTGTGCGGTATTGAGTTCGAGCTCATTGTTCGGCACGAGGCGAACTGAGCGACCAGCTGTTCGGATGACTTTTTTGAGCGTGAGGCCAGTGGCACCGAGCTTGCCAACGGAGATTTCCAAGCCGTACACACTAAGGCCGAGCTGGAGCTTGCCCTCTGGTAAGTACTGGAGATGCTTCGGTACTTCTTTGATTAGGTATTTTTCGATGACTTTCCAATTGGTGCTGGGGATGACCGTTAGGACGCGGGCGAGCCGGGTGCTGCCGCCGAGCCGTTTGAACTCTATGTCACTTGGCTCTAGTGAAACGCCGGCTGCGTAGGGAAGCAGGGGCGTGACCGTGTCGGCGCCGTACAAACTCTCGAGCTCGGCCAGGCCAAGTGCCGGTTGGCGGCCAAGGATACAAACAGATTGAAACATATGTATAATAGTAGCGTAGATGGCCGAAAACTCCTATCTGAAGCGCAACTGGAAAATGATCCTCAACATCGTGACGATTGTCGCGTTGGTTGTCTTGGCGTATGCTATCCGCGACCAGTTCAAACAGACCTACAACGACCTATTCCGCATCAATGCCTGGGCGTTGCTGCTCATGATACCGGCGCAGGTGCTCAACTACGACGCCCAGACGCGCCTCTACCGCAGCCTGTTCGCCATCGTCGGCAACAAACTTAGCTACAAGCAGCTGTTTAAGAGCAGTTTGGAGTTAAACTTCGTCAACCATGTCTTCCCAAGCGGTGGCGTCACGGGGATTTCATACTGGGGTCTCCGTATGCGCGGCGAGCATATCACCTCGGCCAAGGCTACGGCCGTGCATCTCATCAAGCTCGTCATGCTGTTTTTGTCATTTGAGGTGCTGATAATCTTCGGCGTGTTTGCGCTCGCGGTGCAGGGTCATATGAGCAACATCATCTTGCTACTCGCCGGGAGCATCACGACAGTGCTCGTCATCGTGACGGCTGGATTCGGGTTTATCATCGGTGACAAAAAGCGCATCGCGGGCTTTTTCACTTATGTCACCAAAGTGCTAAACAAAATATTGCATAAGTTTCGTGGTGGCAACAAGCGCGAGACTATCAACACTGCAGGAGTACAAAGTCTGTTTGAGGATTTGCATGACAACTACGTTTTCATAAGCAAAGACTGGCGGCAGCTAAAGGGGCCCTTCGTCTGGGCGCTGATGGCAAATGTATGGGAAATCATGACCATCTATGTCGTGTATGTCGCGTTCGGAGAGTGGGTCAATATCGGGGCTGTCATCCTCGCGTATGCGGTGGCGAACTTCGCGGGACTCATTAGCGTGCTCCCGGGTGGCATCGGTGTGTATGAAGCGCTGATGACATTGACGCTGTCTGCTACGGGCGTGCCGTCTCGTCTCAGTCTGCCGGTGACGGTGATGTACCGCGTCATCAGCACGCTGATCCAAACCTGCCTCCGGGCTACTATCTCTACCACAAGAATTTATCCAAAAAGGAAGATGATATCGCGCCGCTGCTAGCCGCGGACGAATCGTCTGAAGCCAAAAAGTAGCCTATACTGTACGGTATGACAGGCACGGGATTAGTATTGGCGTCAGCGAATTTGTGGCGTATCGCGAATCAAACGCTGGAGGTGGCGTATCCGTTTGTCGAGATAGAGGGGGAGCTTGCTAATTTCCGCGTCAGTAAGAACAAGTGGGTCTATTTCGACATCAAAGATGACACCGCCTCGGTGCGCTGTTTCGGCACGGTGTATTCGCTACCCGGCCCGCTCGAGGATGGCATGATGGTGCGTATCGCCGGCTCGCCGCGACTCTATCCACTCTATAACTTTAGTTTCAATATCCAATCAATCGTGCCGATGGGTGAGGGAGCAATTCGGAAAGCCGCCGACTTGTTGGCGGCGAAACTTGAGGATAAGGGCTCTTTGACCCGGCGAGGAAGCGACCGTTACCGTATCCGCCACGGCGTATCGCACTCATCACGGCGGGTGATTCGGCCGCCTATGCTGACTTCACCAAAATCGCGACTGCTCGCTGGGGTGGCACGGCTATCGTGCACTACAACGTCCAGGTACAGGGCGAACCAGCGCCCGCGCAAATCATGGAGGCCATCCGTCAGGCGAACGAAGCAGCAGAGATGCCTGAGGTGTTAGTGCTGATACGAGGCGGTGGCAGTGCCGATGATTTGGCAGCATTTAGCGACGAGCGGGTCGTGCGAGCAGTTGTGGCGAGTCGTGTGCCGACACTCGTCGCGATAGGGCACGAAATCGATGTCAGCCTGGCAGAATTAGCCGCCGATATGAGAGCCAGTACGCCGAGTAATGCTGCTGAGCTCCTTTTTCCCGATAAAAAAGAGGAGTTACGTCACATACGAGCGCTGCGTACGCAGCTCGATGAAGGGTTGCGCAGCTTCGTCTCGAGCCGACGCGAAGGCCTTCGACTTGCTCGAAATGACCTTGATCGATTGCTGATGGATAACCTTGATCGAACCAAGCGGCAGCTCAGCAACACCCATCAGTTACTGCAAGCCTATGATCCGAGCCGACCACTGAACAAGGATACGCGCTGGTGCGTAAAGCCGGTGTAGTTGCGACGGGCGTGGAAGGACTGGACCTAGCAGACACCATCTCACTTCAATTCGCCGATGGCCAGGCGACAGCGGATATTACAGATGTAAACAAGGAGAAATCATGACTAATAAAGCTTCGGACAAGGCATTTGATTACGCAGCGAAGATGGCAGAGTTGGAGGCGGTACTGGCACAACTCCAAGCTTCAGACACACCACTCGATGATGCGATGACGCTGCATGAGACGGGCACAAATCTCATAGCTGAGCTTGAAGAGTTTCTCAAGCACGCCGAGCATGACATACAAAAGCACGTTGCAAAGGACGCATAGCCGGTGGATATAGTGCTGCTTGTCGTTGGAGTGCTCGTCCTCGCTTTCGGCGGGGTGGTGCTCGTTGGAGCGCCGTATCTGCCGACGCTCCGGCCACAGGCGGCTGCTGCGTTCGAGTTGCTGCAACTCAAAGAGGGCCAAACACTGCTCGAACTCGGCTGTGGTGATGGCAAGGTCCTATTACTGGCGGCAGAGCGGGGCTACCAAGTGGTTGGTATCGAACTCAACCCGTTTCTCGCACTTTTCGCCTGGCCGCGCACACGACATCGACGAGCAGATACGGATTATCTGGGGGGATTCTGGCGGACCCCCTGGCCAGAGGCAGACGGGGTGTTTGTGTTTCTCCTCGATAGATTTATGCCAAAACTCGACGCGAGGATGGAGCAGTACGGCGGCCCGCTAGCGAGCGTTGCCTTCAAAATACCTGGCAAAACGGCTGTACAAGAGCGAGACGGAGTATTTCTCTATCGATATGCACGGGTTCGACGCTGATACGCTTGCGTGCAACTGGCGATGTAGGGTACCATGAGCAGTATGAAACAGCTGGATACTGAACGGGGGTCGGTCGCGGTCATCGCGAGTATTAGTTTGCTCGCTGTACTACTACTCGGGGCGATTGGCTTCGGGGTGTGGGCCTATATGGGGCGCCAGGACTACAAAGATAATGTCGATGCCAAGATAGCGACAGCTGTCACAGCGAACACAAAATCTGTCCAAGCAACGGACGCAGCCAAGTATGCCGAGGAAGCCAAAAACCCGCTCAAGACATACACAGGACCTGCCGAATACGGCAGCATCCAGGTCAAATATCCGAAAACCTGGAGTGGCTATGTCGATACCGCCACGTCTTCCTACCCAGTCAATGGCTACTTCCAGCCGGATGTGGTGCCATCAATCACCTCCAAAGATAGCGTATTTGCACTGCGCATACAGGTTTTACGTCAACGTATAGCACAGCACTGCGTCAATACGCTTCATACCAACAGCAGGGCAAAGTGACGATAAAGCCGTACGCATTCCCGTCTGTGCCCGATGTAATTGGCTCTCGAGTGGACGGCCAAATCACCCAGAACAAACAGGGCACGATGATACTTGTGCCACTGCGCGACAAGACACTCGAGGTCTCAACCGAGTCTGGCCAATACCAGAAAGATTTCGAAACGTATATCCTGCCAAACTTTACCTTCTCGCCGTAAATTTTACGTAGCTCGCTAGCTAGTCACGCCACCATGAACTCGCTATACTAGGGAAGTTAGTATATGAGAGGGTAACAACCGTGACACGCGCATCGACAGAGCCATCGCCGCTAGAGCCAGACCAGCTGTTTGTGCAATTGGCAGAGCAACTGCACAACACATTTTTGCAGATAACTCGGACGGCAGAGCTTGCACCCAAACTCTCGAGTGAGGATCAGGAAGAGTACTGGCGGCTTCTCCGCACAGTCTCGGAAGCTAGCATGCACATCACCGCAGGGTATACCCTACAAGCGCGCCTCAACGCCGGTGGCCAACCGGTGCCAGTGGAGCCATTTACCGCTAGTTCATTACTCTACGATGTAGCCCAATCCCTCGACGAGTTTGCCAAACGCTACGGCGTCGCGCTGCAGCTTGACCGTGATATGCACAGCCACCCCATCATCGGGAACCGCGAACTGCTCACCGCTGCCATGATTAGCCTCGGACAGGTATTTGTCGTGGCTGAGTCGCAGCGTGATGAGCCATCATTCGTACGCTTCTCGGCGCATCAGTCTCGCTACGGTGTCGTGGCAGGTGTCTATGGAGAACAGGGTGAATTGAATGCTGGCGCCCTCAGGCGAGCCCGATCACTACTCGGCAAGACCACGCAGCCCTTTGCGAAGCTAGCGGCGGGCCCGGTTGCAGGGGTATTCGTCGCCGAGAGTTTGCTGCAGCCGCTCGATACAAAATTACACGTTGCGCGCTACCACAATTTAACGGGCCTGGCGGCAACATTGCCTTCGTGTAATCAACTTCAACTCGTCTAGCTTATGCGAGTGCTCATCATCGAACCAGACCGCGTGCTCGGTCAACTATACGCAAAGGCACTGATGGCCCGAGGGCACAAAGTCGACGTCGCGAACACTGCACAAACTGCGGTGTCGGCTGCGGATGAGCACGTGCCGGATGCTGTTGTCCTCGAGGTGATGATGCCACGGCACAACGGCATTGAGTTTCTCTACGAGTTCAAAAGCTATCCTGAGTGGCAAGAAGTGCCCGTCATCATCCAGACAGTTATCACGCCCAAGAAGTTGACGAGAGCGTCAGTTCTCTCTGATGAGCTTGATGTCATCGCCGTACTCAACAAGGCAGAAACCTCTCTCGACGAGCTGTGCGACGTGGTGGAGCGGGTCGATGCATAACCAGCGGCGCACGCAGTGTATCGTGCTGTCACGAGTCGACTACGGTGAGGCGGATCGTATCGTGACGGTCCTGACGCCTGATGTCGGCAAACTGACTCTCATGGCGAAAGGCGTGCGGAAGGTCAAAAGTAAGCTAGCGGGGGGTATCGAGCTGTTTAGCACCAGTGAAATCACGTATTTACCAGGGCGGGGGAGTATCGCGACGCTCGTCTCCACCCGGCTGGACACACACTACGGCACGATTGTTTCTGATATCAATCGGACCATGCTCGGCTATGAGCTCATCAAACTGCTCGATAAAACGACCGAAGATGAGCCAGAAGCCGAATACTACGCATTATTAGCAGAATCTTTCAACGCGTTGAATACAAAAGCGGTGCCCCTCGAGCTCATCCGCTCGTGGTTCTCGGCCCAGCTCCTGCAGCAGGCTGGTCACCTGCCAAATCTATCCACGACGCTGGCGGGTGACAAACTGCAGGCCGATACGAGCTACCGATTTGACTATGACGCCGTGTCTTTTACGCCGGATGAGCAGGGCGCGTTTGGCACCGACGAGATTAAGTTCCTGCGCCTGCTTTTCTCCAGCAATACACCTACAGCACTCTCGAAAGTGACGGGGCAGGGCGCATTGACCGAGCGGGTCGCACCACTCATCCAATCACTCCGCCAATATTACCTCCATAACTAATTGACCCTACGATAGAATCATAGTATAATATTACTATGAATGAGAGATTTGAAGCGGCAATAAAAGCTGCGGGCATTGGTGTCATCGGTGGAGTCTACGCTGCCGGTTATGTCGCTCTGTGCGCAGAGAGCATAAATTTGATTGCAGAACCAGACGATTTAAACGCCGCGGCAAACTATGAAGATCCTATAAACACGCCTCATTTCAGCCTCTTGGCGGGTGAGCTCGGCGCAATTGTTGCAGGCGGAGCCGCATACAGACTTAAGGCTCCTCTCGGGAAGCCTGTGAGTTCACCCCCACAGGTGCACGTTAACCTCAATTTAATGAAAATTAATCAGGGCGAACCAATACCAGTAACAATTCATGTCGACGGTAGAAGTAATGGGAGTTTGTACCCAAAATCAAATCACAGTCACACATCACGCCCACAATCTTGAAAATGTTGAACGGGAAGGCGCATTGACCGAGCGGGTCGCGCCGCTCATCCAGTCTCTCCGCCAATAATACCTTCGTGCTTAAGCTTGACCGCAGGTCAAAATCACACGATACTATAGCCATGACACGCGGGGAATCAAGTCAACGGCCACCATCTGTACAGACAGAGGAAGTGTGGTTGGACGCGTTTTTCGTCAATTCTCGACATACTCGTAGTCTCGCGCAAGCGGTGCTGGAGGAGGGGCACATCTGGCCCGCAGCTGCGCTACATGACGACTATATGACAGTGGGTCAGCTTTTCGCTCGACTCGGCGATGACCTCGGTGAACCAAGCGCCATTGCAGCATATGAATTTGACGATGAGCATGACAGAGGCAAACACATCGGGACGCTAGTTATGAAGCATGGGCGGAATGTGTCCGTCGAGCATGTCAAAACAACGCTAGGACCGCGAAACTTGGTACGGCGGAGCTCAGCTGAGCGGCGAGCCGTTCCGCTCCCGGTTCGTGCGGAGCCATGTCGGCATAGTCTTACCGACCAATATAGGCGCTCCGGCCGGTGATGTGAGTGGGATTTCTCATGCAGCACCAATCGGCACAAGTATGCTTGGCCCCATCTACGCTGGGCTGCACAGAATTGGCGTGAATGGCGATAAATTTAGCGAGTTTGTGTTTGAGCACACCGCATTTAAGCCGAGGTTATATAACGTCGGGAGTCTACTGGGCGTGCGTATCGACGAAGCAGATGCCAGCTAGGCATGCATGTCAACTTGGTGCCATCGACCCCTTGTGCGTATAATGTGACTCATGAGTGAACAAAAAGACAATTCACCGAGCGAGGTGAAACTAGAGGATATCGTCAGCCTAGCCAAGCGCCGCGGCTTTATTTACCAAGGTTCTGACATTTACGGCGGCCTAGCTGGTACGTGGGACTACGGCCCGCTCGGTGTCACGCTGAAGCGTAATATCATGCAGCTCTGGTGGCAGATGTTTGTCGAGGAGCGCGATGACATGTACGGCGTCGATGCTGCGATACTGATGAACCAAAAGGTCTGGCAGGCTTCTGGTCACGTCGATACCTTCACCGACCCGCTGGTCGAGTGCAGCAACTGCAAGGGCCGCTTCCGCGCTGATAAGCTCGACAACCCCAACAAATGTCCAACCTGTGGCAAAGAAGGCACCTTTGGTGAAGCCCGCGCTTTCAACATGATGTTTGAGACCAAGATTGGCCCGACGGCAGATGTCGTGGCTGAGCTGAAGGTGACAAAACAAGAGCTGCAGGGCGTGCTCGCTGATATGGAAGAAAAGCAGCGTGACGATGTCGCACTGGCGGTAAATAAAGGCCAGCGCAATAGCGTCGGCTCAAACACGGTCTGGCTGCGACCAGAGACAGCGCAGGGTATTTTCACGAATTTCAAAAACGTCGTCGACAGTTTCTACCCAGACATCCCGTTTGGGCTCGCGCAGCAGGGCAAGGCATTTCGCAATGAGATCAGTCCACGCGACTTTGTGTTTCGCAGCCGCGAGTTTGAGCAAATGGAGATTGAGTATTTCGTCCATCCAGATCAGTGGGAAGCCGAGTTTGAGAAATGGGTCGAGCTGTGCAAACAGTGGTTTAAGGCTCTCGGTCTTCCAGAGGCGAGCGTCCACGAGCTCGATGTGCCAGAGGATGACCGTGCGCACTACAGCAAACGCACCATCGACTTTGAGTTTGACTACCCGATTGGCCGCGAAGAGCTGATGGGCCTGGCGTACCGCACTGACTTTGACCTCGGCAATATCCAGCGCGTCAGCGGCAAGAGCATGGAGTACCGGCCAAAAGACGGCGGGGAAGCCTACGTGCCACACGTCATCGAGCCGAGCTTTGGTGTCGAGCGTGCGCTCATGGCTGTGCTGTGCAGCGCCTACAAAGAGGACGAGCAAAACGGCGAAACACGCATCTACCTCGCACTCCCGGAGGATCTCGCACCAGTGAAATTTGCCGTTTCGCCGCTGCTCAAAAACAAGCCAGAGCTGGTCGAAAAGGCCCGCGAAGTATACAACCTGCTCAAGAAAAAGTACGGCGCCGTCATGTGGGATGACAACGGCAACATCGGCAAACGCTACCGCCGCCAAGACGAAATCGGCACGCCAAACTGCGTCGTCATCGACTTCGACACCCTCGAGGACGGCACGGTCACGGTCCGCAACCGCGACACCACCGAACAAACCCGAGTCAAAATCGAAGAGTTGTAGATGAACATCTTTCTGTCGACGTCGTTTTCGTGCAAGGTTGATGATGCTGGGGTGATACAGTCTGAGTTTAAGGCGCTCGTGCAGGAGCGCCTGGCGCAGCTGCGCGCAGCCGGGCACGAGGTGTTTTGCGTGATAGAGGACCGCGACTGGCGCATGGAGCCGGGTGAGAACAAAGGCGAGCAAGTCGCCTTCGACATTGGCAAGATCCGCGAGTCAGAAGCTATCGTCGCCATCATCGGCGAGAAGATATCGGCCGGGCTCCAGTGGGAGCTCGGCTTCATGACAGGTCTCGGCCGCCCAGTCTACTTGTGGCCAGAACATGATGCAGTCGAGCTACCATACTGGGATCAAGGCCTCATCGAAAACGGCGACATAACGCTCGTTAGCTCAGCCGAGGAAGTGAAATGAAGCGCGCGGTACTGATGCATGGGAATGGGGGCAGTGATCAGGACTATTTCTGGTTTGAGGATACCAAAAAGTACCTGGAGGAGCATGGCTACGAGGTTTCGTGGCCTCTTTTGCCTGGTACTGACGCTGTGCCTGACTTAGTAAAAACTGTCGAGTATGCAAAGCTGCACGCTCCGCTCAGCGATGGAGACGTCGCTATCGGTCACTCGTCGGGCTGCCCAGCCATCTTGTATTGGCTACAAACGACGAACGTCCACCTCAAACAAGTAGTGCTGGTGTCTGGCTTGTACAGCCAAGATGTGACAAACGAGTACAACAAAGATATGTTGCCCCAAGGTGACTTTGATTATTCTAAAATTAGCTCCAAGGCTGAGGAGTTTGTGTTTATAAATAGTGATAATGACCCCTGGTGGTGTGATGACAAGCAGGCGAGGCCGGTGGCAGAGCGGCTCGGGGCTAAATTTATCCTGGCTGAAGGCCAGGGGCACATGGGCTCCGGCAGCTTCAATCAACCATATCGTGAATTCCCACTGCTTAAAGAATTGTTGGACGGGTCGTAGTGCAAAAGGCTATTTACTACACCGATGGGAGTGCGAGTCCGAATCCGGGGCCGGGTGGATTTGCGGTGGTGCAAGACGGTAAGCCGGTTGCACTTGGCAGTGAACCGGGCGGGGGAGAGACGACCAACATCCGCATGGAGGGCTTCGCCATCATGGCTGCGCTCAAACACGCAGACGGCAAGCCGTGCCAGATACACACCGACAGCGAGTTTTGGATAAACGTCATCACCAAATGGTCACTCAACTGGGAAGCGAACGGGTGGAAAAAGAAGGGCGGCGAGATAAAAAACCTCGATATCATCCGCGAAGTCTGCCCGCTGTACCGCACAAGCCAGGCCGAACTTGTCTGGGTCCGCGGTCACAATGGCGACGAAGGCAATGAGCTCGCCGACATCTGGGCCAACAAAGCCCGCCTCGGCTCCCGCGTCTAATATATCGGGAAAGAAGTGATACACTGACATCATGAACAACCAAAACAGAAATGCTGAGCTTGTAAAAAAGCTCGAGGAGATGGATTCAGCGAGAATTAAGTTCTTTGACGCCAAGAACACACTGCTGAAACAAGGCTACACAAACACCGAGATAGCCAATGCACTGTATGAGTTTAGCTATGATGGTATCCCGAATGAGCCAAAAGAAGATCCAAACGCAATCGTTCGTAGGTATTACGCTGAGAATGCCGCCGAGGGTAAAATAATTGCAAAGCATCTTCTCCGTGAGCAGAAGAAGGGTGAATACACCAAGATTGCTGCATATGCTCTGGCATCTCGTTACGCGCCAGGTATGCACGCAAGGTCATATTATTCGGGAGTCGCCGCATCTTATGCAGGATTTCCTATCTTTACGGCAATTTTTTTGACCGTAATTGCCGCGATAGTTGCCATCAAGTATGATTTACCCCAATTTGTTATGTACATACCTTTTGTCCTAGTGAGTATTTACTTCATAACTACTGAGCTTGTTGGGCGCATCCACAAGTAAGTCGCTATGAGCCTATGGTACTCATTTACGAGCGGGCCATTCATGCCCGCGAAGGTGCCCGAATTTAGTGCTATCATTAAGCAATGAAACGCTTACGGCTAAATCAAGCAGGGCACATCGCTGGCATACTCGTCTTTGTGCTGGCACTCGTCATCGTGGCCGGAGCATTCTGGGTCGTGAGGTCGCACCAAGGCAGCGAGGCGGACACCTCTAGCAGTGTTGCGGCACAGACAAGCACGGATACGCAGCAAACTGTGCAGACGACTCAGACGACGCAGCAAGACCTCACCAAACTGCCAATCGGCGACGGCGATGTCTCGACCTCGCCAAAGAAAGGCTACGTCTACTCATGCCAGCGGGATTTCAGCGCCCGCGCCGGTGGGGCGCAGCACGATGGCCCATGGATGAGCGGCACGACGTGGGATCTCACTGTCAAGCCAGCGGTACCCGGCAGCGTCAGCTGGCCACAAGCCAAGATTACGATTACTACCAGTGGCCAATATCGTGTCATCAGCAGTAACGGGCTACCCGTGGATGTTACGACGGGCACATTCCCAATCCCGACCAACTCGACGGCGTACCAGTACGACCGCAACCCAAACAGCATCAGCGCGCAGTCCGGCAATTACCGCCTCCCGCTTAACCCCTCATTCGCCAGCTCTCCCGGCTGTGTGCCAATGGGTATCATCGGCTATATGACCAATGGCGTCGCGCTCTACAATGCACTCGATGCAGCTGGCCATGACGCGGCGGCGCACGAAGTACAAGATAGTTGCGATGGCCACCCGGAGCGTCAAGGGGAGTACCACTACCACTCGCTCAGTCGCTGCGTCGAAAAGACAGAGGGTGATGGCAAGGTTATCGGCTATGCACTCGACGGATTTCCGATCACGGGCAACAAGGACATGTCGGGTGCGACACTGACGACGGCTGACCTCGATGAGTGCCACGGCACGACCAGCGCCATTGTCCAGGACGGCAAAACGCTCAGCATGTATCACTATGTCCTGACGCACGACTATCCGTACTCCATCGGCTGCTACAAAGGCACCTCTGTCCGTACCACCGCGAACCGCTAAGTGTACATCTCTTATGTAGCGCTTTTGCTTTAGTGCATCGCAGTAGTGTACTGTGGGTGTAACACTAGTCAAGGAGTGCTTTATGAGTGAACAAAGAATAGGTCTACTAACACCACGAGGCGTCATGGGTGCTGGAGCGGCGCTAGCCTTAGCGGTAACTCTTACCGCGTGCAACGATGCAACAGAGGCGGCGCCTAGCGGTGGAGCACAGCAAACGCTCGAGGCAACAGACGGGCCGAGTAGTACGCCGACACAAACGAGCGAGCAAGAAGGTGGGGGGCTCGTGCTCGTAGACACAACAGACCATAGTAGAGCTGATTTTGAAAAAAAAGGTAAACCCACAGCTAAAGCTGAACTGCCAGACAACGCTACAGTGAAGGACATGGGCATTCTCCTCATGCCTAGATATGCTGACCTCTGCAAATCTTTTGGTAATGCCGCGGTATTTGGAGCTGCCGCCAACGCCCTGCAGGCTTTTGACGGAAGTATTACCCCAGATATTACTGCGCAAACTGGCGAATGTAGAGGCTACAGCAGTGTATTGCCTGATCTTGAATCAGAGGAGCCTAATATCACGATTGCCGCCGAGGTGACGCCACACCCAGAGGGTGCTTTCACACCAGACATTCCTAAGCTAAACCTGTCTCTCGTGAATGGTATGTCGGGATGGACATTTGAGGGCGTAGATTTACCTTTTGGGCAGGTGAAATGCGAATTGCCGTCAGATATTAGCCAAAAGCTGGGGCCAGACTACGATTGGTATATAAATAGTCATGTAGAAAACGTTGACCCAAACAGTATGCCGAGTAGTAGTGACATATACCCAACCGTCGAGCAAACTCTGAGTGACGTTGCCGAGCAGACATGTAATCTTCTCGGTGGTACGGCTACCGAAATAAACATTGGCGCGAAGCAGTAATAGCTGATTTATTACTAGCGTTGTGTATGTGAGTGGGCGTATCATGAAAATACTAAACGGGAGTACACGGTATGTTACGGTTTCTTGCTACGGTGGTTTTGACACTGCTCGGTAATGCGGCAGGGCTGATACTAGCCTCAATATTGTTGGACGGCGTCAGCCTGACGACGAATGGCTTCCTCGTCAGTCTACTATTCTTCACAATCGCACAGATTATCCTTGGGCCATTTGTACTCAAGATGGCCGTCCGCTATCTGCCGATGCTCAGCGGGGGTATCGCCCTGGTGACGGTACTAGTCGTGCTGCTATTGACCACATTCTTTACGGACGGGTTACAGATTAGTGGTCTCAACAACTGGCTGCTCGCACCACTCATCATCTGGCTGACATCTGTCCTTGCTGGTGTGCTACTACCACTTGTGCTGTTTAAGAAGGTGCTCGGTAACGTCAAAGAAAACAACCAAACCCCGCCGACTATGCCGGTCGTATAGTGATGAAGCACGTACCATTTGTAGAGAATACGCCTGACAATCTGCACTGTACCCCCGCTAGTTTTATGATGATTGCTAAGTATTTCGACTCATCATTCGACATGACCATGGCTGAATGGGCAAAAATATGTGGCTTTGAGCCAGGCAAGGGTACGTGGGCGAACGGCGCACTGCTCTGGTTTGTCGAGCACGGCTACGATGTCGTACATATCGAGGATTTTGATAATGAGCGATATATCCGCGAGCCGCAAGCTTATATGGTTGAGCTGCACGGCGAGAAGACGGCGCAGTGGATGATGGAACACACCAATGTTAAGGCAGAAACAGAACGTATTCGGGCTATCATGGAGCACGGCGACATTTTTCAATACCGCACCGCAACACTTGATGATATGAAACATTTCCTTGACGAAGGGTATCTGTTGAGGCTCGCCGTCAACAGTAAGGCCATGCGCGGTGAGCCTGGCTACTTTGGCCATAGCATCGTCGGATACGACTATGATGAGGAGCATATGTTTGTACATGACCCAGGACTTCCATCACAGGAATCTCTGGCACTGACGTGGGAAGAAATAGACCACATCACCTCAAGCCCGACTATTCAAAACCGAGAAGTCGACGCGATAAAGAGGAGAAGGTAGATGAAAGAGGTATTTATCGTTCGACATGGACAGTGCACGGATGGTGCACGTGGTGTCATGGCTGGTGAGCTAGACCCCGATTTATCA
This sequence comes from uncultured Candidatus Saccharibacteria bacterium, assembly GCA_963743435.1. GTDB lineage: Bacteria > Patescibacteriota > Saccharimonadia > Saccharimonadales > UBA4665 > JAGXIT01. The sequence continues at coordinate 139,250 of CAVUPG010000004.1, read as the reverse complement.
TTACAGGGAGAGTTGCAGGCAGAGGGCGCAGCGCAGAGGCTTGCTCGGCATGTCGTTGGTGCCGAGGTGGCCTTGTATAGTTCGACCAAAAATCGTGCGATCCAAACGGCGCAGAGTATAGCGAGGGCGCTCAATATCGATTCATTTATGCAATTTCCAGCGCTCGATGAGCGTCGGCTCGGTAGGTTTACTGGTTTAACGGTACCCGAGGCGTTGAAATTCATTGACCCGGCAGACATCATAGATAAAGTACATACCAAATTTGTACATCACCCGAAATATGGCTGCGAGACATTTGATGAGCTGATGGCGCGGGTAGGAGAATTCGCCGACTATGTTCGGGCGACGCATCCAGATCATAGCACTCCGGTTGTTGCGATGCATGGCGATAGTGGACGCGCGCTGACAGCGGTATTCACCGGACAAAGTATGGAAGAAACACTCGACTTTCCATTTCACAATGGAGATATTCTGCGAATTCGAGGTGACGACTTCGAGCGTCTCGCAGCCTAGCTACGATTTGAACAGGTCGCGGTAGGCGGCGCGGGCTTTGCTGACTTTAGGGGAGATGATTGCCTGGCAATAGCCTTGTGCTGGGTTCTGTGCGAAGTAATCTTGGTGCTCAGGCTCAGCGGGGTAGAATGCCTCGAGCTGCGAGAGCTCTGTCACGAGCGGGTTGTCGTAGTGCTCAGCTGCGCGCTCCATAGCCGCGGCGAACGACGCTTTTTGTGCGTCATCCGCGTAGAACATCGCCGAGCGATACTGCGGACCGACATCGTTGCCTTGTCGGTCTTTGGTCGTCGGATCGTGGATGAGAAAGTACAGATCGAGCAGTGTTTCGGCAGGTAATACCGACTCATCGAACGTTACTTGGACTGATTCGGCATGGTCTAGTACGGCCTGTCGCGACGGTATAGTATTCGGCCGAGTCTTCATCGTCGCCAGCATAGCCAGTAACAGAGCTATCAACACCATTGAGCTGCCTGAACACTGCATCGAGACACCAGAAACATCCACCAGCTAAAACGTATGTTGTCATTATCTTAGTATAGCGCACGCGAACGCACCGAAACTGTAATAAATGCTATACTAGCCCCGAACCATAAGGAGGATCGTATGAAGGCAGTGTGGAATGGGCAGGTCATAGCTGAGGCTGACAAGGAAGATTTGATATTCATCGAGAGCAATTGGTATTTCCCGCCAGCAAGCGTGAACTTTGACGTACTGTTCGAGAGTGACACCCCGTATACATGTCCGTGGAAAGGGGAGTGCCAATATTATGATATTGTTGTCGGCGGTGAGACGAATGACGACGGTGCCTTTACCTACCCGAACCCTCTCCCAACAGCCATCGAGCGCGTGCATAAAGATTTCAGTGGCTATGTGGTGTTTTGGCGCGGCGTCGAAGTCAGTGAATAAGCGTCGTTAGTACGCTATACTAAAGTGCATATGTTTCGGAAGGATAAGGAGAAAAAGCGCAGCCGTTTCGTGTCTGCTCTAGGAGTGTTATTTGTCCTAGGGCTGATTGTGTGTGCAGTCGTGCTGTGGGGGCCGACGCTGTATGCAAATATCGCCACACGAGGCGAACGATATGAGTTAAGTCGGCAGCCCATCCAGACAGTACCTAAGCGAGACGTCGGTATCGTACTCGGCGCAGCGCTACGCAACAGCGGCACCGAACCGTCATACTTCCTGCAATGGCGCATTGATACAGCCGTCAAATTGTATGAAGCAGGCAAGGTTGACCGACTACTCATGAGCGGGGATGGTAGCTACTATGACCACGATGAACCCTACATTATGCGGCGCGAAGCCATCAAACAAGGAGTACCAGCCGACAAAATCGACATGGACAAATTTGGGTTTGATACATACGATTCATGCACCCGAGCGAAAAAGATCCGAGGGGTGACGAGTGCGACGTTGGTTACGCAGGGCTACCATTTGCCACGTGCGGTGTTCACCTGTCAAGCGGTAGGCATCGACGCCATCGGGGTCAATGCACAGTCGGAGCCTGGTCACGGCTGGACGCCGTATGCCATCGGGCGCGAGTGGCTGTCGACAGACAAGCTATTTATACAATTAGTGCGGCATGACCTACATGACTCGGTCAGATGGCGCGGCGTTTGATTTCAGTGAAGATTGTTACATGACGCAGCAAAAAATTTGCTACAATGAAACGGAACATAAGAGGGGAGAAACCTGTGGCGAAACCGAAACGCGCAAAGCTAGTGAGGCCTGCAACGACTGCAAATAAATCGACAGTCTCAATAACGAAGTTCAAGCCGCTACAGCGGTTTGCGCTGTTTTTCTTTGATCGACCGAGGTTCACAGCCATTGTTGCTCTCGGGGTTTTTCTGTTTGGTTTATTGAGCTACACCACGCTGCTGACACGAGAGGGCTTCCCTAGCATTAACATACCAGTCGCTGTTGTGAACGGTACCTATATCGTTAACGACGCAGAGAAGGTCGATGCCGAGGTGGCAAAGCCCATTTCTGATCTGGCGCTTGAACAAGACGGTGTGCAAACAGTCCAGGCGCAAAGTGGAGCGAACTTTTTCTCGGTTGCCGTCCAATACACCGAACAAACTGACGCACAGGCAGCGGCGAAGCAGCTCGAACAACAAGTCAAAGACAAGGCCAACCTCCCCGAAACAGCACTCGTCCAGTTCAATGTCCCGTACTTTGGCGTTACGGGTGGTGATACCAAAAAGATCGATCTGACGATTTCATATTTCCAATCATCTGACGCGAGCAGCACGAAGCAGCTGGTCTCTGGTGCTGAACAGGCCGCTGCTTATCTGAACGACAACAAGCCGAGCCTCGTAAAAGAATTTTTCGTCCAGGATCCTTTCAAGACAGCCACAAACCCGCTGACAGGCCAGGCTGCGGTCGTGCAGCAATCGTTTGATCGCTTTGGTAAACGCATCGATGATAAAAATATCTTCCATAACTCCATTATCATTGCAGCAACAGCGACGAATAGTGCTGATGTCATCAAACTGGACAAGCAAGTCCGTGAAACATTGGACGATCTCAAACAGCAACCTTTCATGCAGGGCTATCAAGCCGAGATAAGTGCAAGTTATGCGCCAACCATCCAAGATGAAATCGGTGAGCTGCAGCGCGTGCTCATCGAGGGCCTACTCGCGGTGCTGCTCGTCGGTTCTATCGTGATTGCAGTCCGAGCTGCATTCATTACGGTCATTTCGATGGTGACGGTCATCACGATAACCGCCGGGGTGCTGTTCCTCGTTGGCTACTCGCTCAATGTCATTACGCTATTTGCGCTCATCCTGGGGCTGTCACTTATCGTGGACGATACCATCATCATGGTCGAAGCGCTTGATGTGGCGCGGAAACGTAACAGGCATGCAAGAGACGCGGTCTCGCAGGCGACCGGTAAAATCAGCAAGGCAATGGTGGCGGCGACAACCACGGCAGCGCTCAGTTTTGCACCACTCATTTTTGTGAGCGGTATCCTCGGTACGTTCATCCGCGCTATCCCAGTCACCATCATTTCCGCACTGTTCATTAGTTTGCTAGTGGCGCTCGTAGTGATACCGTTCTTAGCGCGGTACATTCTGCTTGGGAAAAATCAGATGGGGGAGAAGGGGGTCAAGGAGCTTGCAGCTGGTGTTGAACACAAGATTGCCGAATTTATTGCAACGCCTATGCTGTGGGCCCAACATTCGCGCGCTAAAATCGCATTGGTGGGTACCGGGGCGCTGTTTGTTGGTATCGGTTTCATCGTCGCAGCCGGGTTCATTGGCAAGAACGTGACATTCAATATCTTCCCACCGACCAAAGACACCAATGGCGTAACGTTAACAATGAACTTCCCGCCGAACACTACAATTGAGCAAGCTGAGGCTACCGCTGACAATGTAGACGAGACAGCAGCGAAAGTAATCGGTCCAAATTTCGTCAAGGCCAGCTACTACAACTCTGGCACCGAAACGGGTGCACGCATGGTTGTTGACCTTATTTCGTACAATGACCGCAAGGTAACCTCGCCTCAGATTGTGGAACAACTCGATGCAGCGTTTGCAGATTTCGAGGGGGCGAGTGTGACGGCAGGGCAGATAGATGCAGGACCGCCAGCATCAGGTTTTGTCGTGCAAATAAACACTGAAAACCGAGCGGCTGCGTACAAGCTTGCTCAGGATGTTGCCAACTTCCTGGAGACCACAACATTAACGAGGCCGAATGGCTCAACCGCGCAATTTACCGATGTGACTATCTCAAATCAGAGTCAAATCGTGCGAGCTGATGGCAGCCAGGTCGTGCAGATCGAAGCCGGGTTCAACGCTGATGACACGAGTACACTCGTGACGTTGGCGGAGAATGCTGTCAAAGATGAATTCCCAGCCGAAAAAGTCGCGAGTTATGGCGTCGATTCAGACGCACTTGGGTTTAACCTAGGTCAAGAGTCAGAGAATCAAGACAGCTTCAAGACACTGGCCATCGCGTTCCCGATTTTGCTTGCGGTCATTTACGTGCTGCTTGCGTTCGAGTTCCGAAGCTTGCTGCAGCCACTGTTGATTTTCCTGGCGATTCCTTTCAGCCTCTTTGGTGTCATGCTTGGGCTTGACCTGACAGATAACCCAATTAGCTTCTTCTCGATGCTTGGTTTCTTCGCGCTTATCGGATTGAGTATCAAGAACACCATCTTGCTGACAGACTACGCCAACCAATCGCGTAGAGCAGGCATGAACCCAGTCCAGGCAGCGCACGAGGCGCTTGCCGAGCGGTTCCGCCCGCTGATTGCGACCAGCCTAACCGCTGTCGTGTCGCTCATCCCACTCGCACTAACTAGTCCATTCTGGCAGGGGCTCGCGGTCGTACTTATATTCGGTCTATTGTCGAGTACCTTCCTTGTCGTCACGGTCTTCCCGTACTACTACCTAGGTGCTGAGCTGCTCCGCGGTGTTTGGCGACGCCAAGTTGGCTCACGTATCCGCCGGGCGTTTCATGCAGTTGTAAAATAGTGCTTCGTCCTTCGTTTTACCTCTGGTAGGGTGCTACAATACCCCCGTATGAATGACGATGTTTCGCCCGAAGTGGCAGAGTTACAAAAAGAAATCGATGGGTACACCGAGAGTGATGTATTTGCCTGGGCCAACAACCTGGTACAGTACAAAGACGAGTTGAAGATTGAGCTGTTTTTCATCAGCAAGAACTACGTCCTCTATAAAACAGCATTGTCAGAGGGACTTAAAAAGCAGCTTGAGCCAATCTTTGTCGACGAGATGCTTGAGTTCGTGCTCGAAGGCGCGGACAAGGGGCTCATTGTGCGTGGTTTTGAGGAGGCTGAGGGTGAATCAGGCGTCCTGCAGCGCACCCAGGTCTATAAGGTCGAAAAACTACGTGAGACACTCAGCTGGTTGAAAACTCAGGAAAGAGAGGTCGTGCTTTTCAAAGAGGACGAACACGATATTAACCACATGAAGGGTGTACTCGTCCGAGTGAGCCACGCTGAAATGGAAAAGCCGTTTTATATCGCCAAGGCACTACCAAAATCCCAAGTCATGAAGGGCAAGCAGGGCTGGATGCTTCGCTCAGACAAATTCATCCCGTTTGATGCAGAGGCGGCACTACGACTCACGACTGAGCCACAGCTGCTCGTCCTCGACCAAGACCTCTACGTATTTAGTCAGGCCAAGCTCAAAAGCCTGTTTGGTTACGATGCCAAAGAATCAGCTATCGCTGAGTCGAAAGTTCGTGAAATCATGGAAGCCTATAATCTCAGCTTCGCTGAGGGCGTCGGTCTCCAGGCGTTGCTCAAGGGTAAAAAATCGCTCATCAAAAAACTCCAGAAACTCGAGGTCGGCAAAGTCACCCAGGATAAAGCACTCGAATACGCCGAGGACATGGATCTTTCACTCATGCCGGATGATGCCGGCCGCGTCATCATCATGGATGACAAAGACCTGACAACATTCGTCAACATCATCAATGAAGACTATTGGGAGTCACCGCTCACTGGCGAACGCTACGAAATCCTCAGTAAACGCCCGCTGAAACAGTCTGACGACAACGAAATCCCGGAGGTGTGACCCTACTTTTGGCTTGGCCCAAAAGTAGGCAAAAAGCCAAGGTACACCTACGAACTCTTGGTGAAATGTTGTCGATACTCACAATCGCCACTCGAGAGTACGCGAGATGGCTTGGTAGATTGTGCGAGCGACAACATTTCAGCCAGGCGCTCTCCGTAGTGCCGAATAGGGAACGAAACTACAACGGACAGATTCCAGAGGAAACTATATACTGGGGGAGATATGAGGCAGTTGCAAGCACTACATTTGATGATGGATGGTCGCTCGGTCTTTTTGACGGGTGCGCCAGGTGCTGGCAAGACGTATGTGCTCAATGCATTTATCAAACTTGCAAAGCGCGAGGGCAAGAACCTCGCAATCACAGCGAGTACCGGTATCGCGGCGACTCACATCGGCGGCACGACCATCCACAGTTGGTCTGGACTGGGCATACTCGACAGTCTCAGTGAGCACGACATCGCTCGGTTGAGTGCCAAATCGAATCTCGTCAAACGCTACAATGCTACCGATATCCTCATCATCGACGAGATATCGATGCTGCATGGCAAACGGCTCGATATGTTAAACCTGCTCGCGAAGCGGATGCGACAGAGCCATGAGCCATTTGGGGGGATGCAAGTTATCCTCGTTGGTGATTTGTTCCAACTGCCGCCCATCAGCCGGGGCGGGGAAATGGTCGATTTTGCGCACCTGTCTGCCGCCTGGGCAGAACTAGACCCGGTTGTATGCTATCTGACCGAGCAGCACCGAGTTCAGAGTGGTGATACGCTGCTCGATCTGCTCGGTGCCATGCGCCGCGGTGATGTGGGTGAGTTGCATGAATATGCCCTGCGGGAGCGGCTCGAAACCACGCCAGAAACAGGGGTGGCAGTGACGCGACTGTACTCCCACAATGCTGACGTCGACAGTATCAACCAAACCCATCTCGATGCCCTAAAAAGTGAACAAAAAGTTTATACAATGTATTCGACAGGTTCGCAACATAAACGCGAGCAACTTATGAAGGGAGTGCTCGCCCCGGAGCGTCTAACGCTCAAAAAAGGCGCCGAAGTCATGTTTGTTGCCAATAGTCCAGCCAAAAGTTTCGTCAATGGTACGCGCGGTACGGTCATTGATTTCATCGGCGAGACGCCAGTTGTCGTCACGACAGACGGGAAAGAAGTTCAGGTCGAGGCGCACAGCTGGAAGCTCGAGGAGGATGGGCTCGTCAGAGCAGAGGCCGCTCAGCTGCCGCTCCGCTTGGCGTGGGCCATCACCATCCACAAAAGCCAAGGCATGAGTCTCGATGCTGCCGAGATTGACCTCAGTCGGAGCTTCAGCCCCGGCATGGGGTATGTGGCGCTGAGCCGGGTCCGCAGTATGGACGGTATATTCCTGAAAGGGGTCAATAATATAGCACTCGCTATGCACCCACTAATTTTTGAGTACGATCAGGATCTCCGCAGCAGGTCAGAGGCACTTGCCCACATCACACCTGATTTCACACAGTCGGCTGACGCTGCTGCGGCGCCCGCATTTGACGAGGTGCTGTTTCAGCGACTACGCCAATGGCGGGCAGAGCAGGCAAGTGACGAGAAAATTCCACCCTACATGGTGGCGCACGACACCATGCTCAAAGAGCTCGCTGCCCGCAAGCCCCAGACGAAACAAGCGCTGCTCGGTGTCAAAGGCATGGGCAAGACTAAATTCGACAAATACGGCGCAGAGCTCCTCGCACTCATCTCAACGTAACAGGCCAAGGCGACAGTCGTCTGCATCGCTTATGCTATTATTAACGTATGAGTGAAAAACAGGGGAGTGCTACGAACGCCGAAGGTCGGCGTTGGTATCCGCGCCGCAAAAAACAAGCTGCGCCCAAAAAGCCGAACAACTACGCATTTATCGATAGCCAGAACCTCAACCTCGGCGTCCAGAAGATTGGGTGGAAGATGGACTGGCACAAATTCCGCATCTGGCTTGCAGAAGAGTACGGTGTCACACATGCGTATATGTTCATCGGCTACATGCAGGATAATGAGTCACTGTACGAACAAATGTACGAGCATGGTTTCTTGGTGGTACTCAAACCTACGCTTGAGATAAAGAATTTCCACGATGCCAAAATGGGAGAAGATGGCAAGCTAGAAAAGCCCGAGGAGGATAAGCCGACTATCAAAGGCAATATCGACACCGACCTCGTGCTCTACGCTATGAAAGAGCTCAAGTCGTATGATAAAGCTGTCATAGTCTCTGGTGACGGTGACTTCTTCAGCCTCGTCGAGTATCTGATAGAGCAGAAAAAGTTATTGAAATTACTGACACCAAATCGTCGCTACTCTACGCTACTGAAAGATTTCGAAGGTTACATCGAGGGCATCGACCAGCACCGCCGGGAGCTAGCCTACCACGATAATCCTCGCCGTCGCCGTAAATCATAAAGGAGGCCGGTCGTGAAGCTAACAAAATATGGGCATAGCTGTGTATTGGTGCAGACCAGCGATGAAACTGGGGATCGAGCAGTGTTGTTTGACCCAGGCAATTGGAGCGATGTGCCGGTAGAGGATCTGCCGACGCTCGATGGTGTGTGTATCTCGCATGGTCATCCAGATCACTGTGATAGCGATACACTGAAGCGCATCGTAGCCCTGCAGCCCGATGTGCCTATCGTAGCTCCCGAAGAGGTCGTGGTGCGACTGCGGGATGAGGGGCTCGCGGGTGCGACGACAGATGCCATCGCCGATGCCGAGCTCTTCGTATCGCCGCATGAGGGCAAACCACCGTTTATGGATCCACCGGACGAAATCGGTATCCACTATCGCGACATGTATAGCCACCCGGGTGACAGCCATAGTTTCTCTGAGACAAAGCCTGTGCTGGGGCTGCCCGTCCAGGCGCCGTGGGGTTCGATGATGAATGCCATACTCCTAGCTATTGAACTGAAGCCGAGGTACGTACTGCCACTGCATGATTGGCACTGGCACGACGAAGCACGGGAGTGGGCCTATGGTCTGCTGGAGCGCCAGCTTGAGCCACACGGCATCACGGTTCTCAAGCCTGTCGATGGGGTACCCATAGAGCTCAATTAGCACCAAAGGTGTAGCGCATATCATTGCCGCAGTGTCTTACTTTTGTCTTGAAACAAAAGTAAGCAAAAATTCAAGGCAACAGCTCGTTCGCATGGTCAAGCACTGTCAGAAGCGACAACTGGCTGCGGAACTCGATTGCTTACTCATCGCTCAGACAGTCCTCGCCTTGGTTCGTTGTCGTATCTGACAGCACATTGAACCAGGCGACTCCGCATAGCCAGTCAAATATGCAGAACAGAATATTGACAAAATGGTAATGTTTTGCTATTATACTCTAGTCAGTTAAAAACAATTATGACAAAACAAAAAAATAAAAAACTTCACATGCACCCAGTCCATTTCCACCTTGGGCTATACCTTGCGCTCGCGGCGATCCTCGTCACTGCAGCTAAGAGTAGTGGCGAGATGATACGCTCGCTGTATGCTCTCCCGGTGCATGACACTGTCGTCAGCGACACGCACTTACGCGAGGCCGAGACGTTGCATGGCCAAGCCAACTTCGCTGTTGCGCGTCGTGCCTACGTTGCCGGGCAGTAATATTGACAAATAAGCATTAAAGGTATATAATACATAATCATGGAAAAGCACCGCCCCAACCTACCACATACAGAATCAGCTCAAGAGCGCAAGCCAAGCCGGACGCTCAAGGGTGATATTCGACGCGCGGTTGGCAGCAAAGCAGGGAGAACTGCACTGGCTGTCGGGGCTAGCGCCGGTCTTCTATGGGCTGCTCCCAATCATGACCCGGTTAATACATTGACGACTGCAGTACACGAGGTTGGAAAGCCAGTTGTGGATATTCTATTACCCGCAAATGCGGAGCGCCTAAAAGAGTGCGTGGTTATTAATGAACCACTCGGCAACCGTACCCTCAGTGACATTGCGACAGAAAAGGCCGATCAAATAGGGGTTGACCCAGCTGACCTCGGCGCTATCACGACTATGACGCACCTGCTGCAAGAATATGGCGGTCCCGGTGCACTACCTTTCGAAGGCGCATCCACTGCTAGTGCAGAGCGAAATGTAGATGTTGAGATATGTGCTGAGCCAGGAGAGACTATCCCGGTGCGTATTTTCTCACCAGATAAATAACAGGTACACGCCTCTGTGGAAAAGTGGTGTCAAAAGCACCACTTTTTTCGTGTTTGTGTATTGCAGTGGGTGATGGTGGGTAGTACACTGATGGCAGTGGGTAAAAGTAGGTAGCCCGCTTCAAAACAAGGCGAACTGCCTAAAAAGTAAAAACAAACACTCACTCGCACACTTAACAACAACCATATGACACAGGTGGACTACTTCCAACGAAAACTCGATGATAAACGGCGGTTAACGATACCGACCGAGCTTCGAGAACTTTTCATAGATGGAGCAGTCATCACCCGTGGATTTGGCACATACTTGCACCTCTACCCAAAAGGGGTCTGGGAGAATTTGGTCGAGCCGCGACTCGAGGGAGATATCCTCGATGAACGCACCGCTGACCTCAACGTCCAGTTCCGTATGGGGAAGGTCGAGCAGTCACTCGACGGCAAACAGGGGAGAATCACGCTAGAGCAGCATTTGCTGGACTATGCCGGGATCACCAAAGAAGTCGCCGCAGTGTCAGTTGGTAAGTATTGGCGGATTATGGCAGTCGAATCGTAGGTAACACTACGGATCGGCGTCGCAGTTCATTAACAAACAGGTAAGCAACAGATAAATTTGACTCAACGGTCTTCCTATGGCTGGGAAGAGCAGCCCGACTAAAATGTATTTCATTTTGCCGGCGTGTTGAGAAGCCCAAAATGGGTGTCTCAAAATTTGTCGTCACCTAATCGATAGTCAACCAGTGGAAAATCTGGAAGCACCACTGCCTAAAAAAGCTTTTGTACCTTCCATAAAACACCTCCCAAAACTCCACCTCACACATAAGTCTCTCTACTTAGATGATAGAAAGTCGGAAGTTCAAGCGGATTTTTTAAATCCCTACACATATTTCTTCCTTACATACTATCTATCATCTCCAACCGTTTTCTTCTCCCCTAAGAAGAAAACACAACCAAAAACAAAAACTACACTATAAAACAAAACGTTGGCTATCGATTAGGTGATTTTGCAACAATGCTCTGCTCCCACTCCCCGCGAAGAGTGATGGCAGAAAAACAAAAACAAAACACCAAAACAAACACAAACAGTGCGATATGCACATACAAACCAATTCTATACATACTCCAGTATTGCTGGACGCAGTCCTCGAGTATCTTGCACCACAGACAGGGGAATCATACCTCGATCTCACGGCAGGGTACGGTGGTCACGCTTCGGCAGTACTCGCGCACACGAATGCGCCTGACGCCATGGTCCTTGTGGACCGTGATGAGACGGCTATTACTGCGCTACAAGGGTTGGCAGACCAGGGCGCCAGTCTCATTCGAGAAGATTTCTTGACCGCAAGCACACAGCTGCTCGCCGATGGGAAGCAGTTCGACATGATACTCGCTGACTTGGGTGTATCATCGCTGCACCTTGATATGGCAGAGCGGGGATTTACCTTTCGAGAGAAGGGCCCACTCGATATGCGAATGGATCAGCGAAGTTCGCTGACAGCTGCAACCATCGTCAACGAATACGATGAAACGACGATTGCGGGACTTCTCAAAACATATGGAGAAGAACCAAAAGCAAAGCGAATTGCAGCCGCCATCGTGGCACAGAGACCTTTCACCGATACGGCAGCATTGGCTGCGGCAGTAGAGACAGTGGTGCCAAGACGTGGGCGAATCCATCCAGCAACCAAGACGTTCCAAGCGCTCAGGATAGCAGTAAATGATGAGCTCAAGCTACTCGACGAGGCCTTACCTATATGGCTGAAATTACTCGCCCCAGGTGGCAGACTCGCTGTCATCAGCTTCCATAGCCTCGAAGATCGTCTGGTTAAGCGCGCATTTGCCGAAGTTACCAGTGGTGGGTACGATGACTCGTACCGCTCACTGACCAAAAAACCTGTCGTCGCTGACGACACTGAAATTGATTTAAATCCGCGGTCCAGAAGTGCAAAACTTCGGGTCGTAGCAAACATAAAAACAGATCCGCTCGGGAAAAACCGACGGTGAAGGAAAGGGGACATTACAGATATGCCAATTCGCGTAAAAAGTAATTCCCGCGCCTACAAAGTCCACGTTCGCGTCGGCTAGAGGCGCCTAGCGAATATCGATCAGGGGCTCAAAATCAGCCCCTGATCACCAAGACAAAAGACACATAAACAAACACAAACTATATGACATATTCATCAACTATGGCGATGGGTCGGAGCCCTTCGCGTGTTGGACGCAACCAAAATTCGGTGTCCTTCCGCACAAAAGACAAGCGACTCGGTCCAATCAGTAACACGATTATTCTGATTGTGCTGGCGTGTCTACTCGGGCTACTCTATCTGACCCAAGTAACCAAAACAAACACCTACGGCTATACGATCCACAAGCTAGAAGAGGAGCAAACCAGCCTCAAAGCGCAGCATGACGACCTCAGTGTCACAACCGCACGCTTGCAATCGATTGAGCGCGTTCAGACGAGCGCAGAAGCCCAGTCAATGGTCGCAAAAGCTCCATCGGGCGCAGTTCGCTAACCAGAACGTGTTGCTCACACATCGACGCTACGAAGCGAGGGTAGGGTCGTAAGGTATAATAGACATAAATGGAATCAAATAACGTCGGCAGAACGAGCCCTCGGCAACGTTTACGTATATGGTATGCGGTCGTTATGGTCGTGCTTGCAGTATTTGTGGTCCGTCTCTTTTATCTCCAGATTATCAGGCATGAACACTATAAGGCGGCGGCGCAAAGTGACCAAATACGTGAATATGATGTGCAGCCCAATCGCGGCACTATATACGCGCAACTAAATGGCAAAGACGTACCTCTGGTGCTCAACCAGCGGCTATACACAGTGTTTGCTGACCCATCACTGGTCAAAGATACTGCTGAGACTGCTGCAAAGATTGCGCCCGTGCTGGGGCTCGACAGTGGGGAAGTCGAGAAGCTGCTGAGGACCAAGGATACGCACTACGTTATCCTGAAAAAGAAAGTCGATCCGCAGGCCAATACAAAGCTTCTGTCGTTCAAGCTGCCGGGAGTTGCTTCGCAAGAAGTGAATTATCGTGTTTACCCGCAGGGATCAATGGCCGCGCAGGTACTTGGGTTCGTCAATGATGACGGCGAGGGTGTATACGGCGTCGAACAGGCACTCGACAAGGACCTGGCGGGTCAAAAAGGGCGTCTCAAGGCGGTCACTGACGTGCATGGTGTGCCACTCGCTGCTAGCAATAGCAGCAACCTGCTCATCCAGCCGAAAGCAGGCGACGACGTTGCCTTGACACTCGATCTTGGTATGCAGGCTCAAGTCGAAGAGATTGTGAAACGAGCCCAAGAAAAATTTCGCAGCAAAAACGTCAGCGCTATCGTGCTCGACACCAATAGTGGCGCGGTTAAAGCTATGGCGAACTATCCTACCTACGACCCGGCCAAGTACCAAGAGGTTCAGGACGGCGCCCTATTCCAAAACTATTCGGTCGCTCACCCTATAGAACCTGGTTCCATCACGAAGATACTGACCATAGCGGCCGCGCTCAACGAAGGTATCATTCAGCCCAATACGTCGTATAACGATCCGGGCGCGTGGACAATTGATGGTGGGCGAATCCTCAATGTCGCTGAAGGGGAGGGCCAGGGCCGTCAAACAATTGCGAGCTTGCTTAATCTGTCACTCAATACGGGCGCAGTGTGGGTATTCAAACAGATGGGCGGCGGCGATATAACGATGAAAGGCCGTCAGATGCTGTACGACTATTTTGTCAAACACTACCAGCTCAGTAAAAAGACGGGGATTGAACAGGGCTATGAGGCGACTGGCTATGTGCCAGAGCCGGAGGACAATGGCAGCGGTATTAACCTGACCTTCGCAAACATGTCTTTCGGGCAAGCATACACCGCGACAGCGCTCCAGATGGCAGCGGCAATGAGTGCAATTATCAACGGCGGGACGTACTACCAGCCACACCTCTTAGAGTCGGTTACTGCCACGGACGGGAAGACGACTGAGACGACGCCCAAGGTTGTGTCTGATAACGTTGTCTCGGACAGGACGAGCAAAGAGATCCGAGACTTGCTGTCATATGTCGTGCGCGAGCACGTACTGGAGGGCTTCCCATACATGCGCTTTAGCTCACAGTATGAGGTTGGCGGTAAAACCGGCACTGCACAAATAGCTGACAATACGACCCACCTCTATCGCACGGACGCGTTCGATGGGACGTATCTGGGCTATGTTGGGGGTGATACACCGCAGTACACGATTGTCGTGTATAACATCGAGCCACACGGGTATGGAGGCTTTGCAGGGTCTCAAACCGGTCAGCCAATTTTCGCTGACATTGCGCACATGCTTATAGATAACTATGGGGTGACGCCGAAGACGCACTAGCGTATACTGGAAGGAACCAATAATAGGAAATGACAAACATGCTGAACATCGCAAATATCTCTGTTACGCTCGATGCAACATCGTTACTCCAAATCATGTTGCTGGGCGTAGCGGGGTTTTTACTTTCGATGGCGTTGACACCACTGTACACAACCGTCGCGTATCGCTGGCAGCTCTGGAAAAAACCGCGTACCGAGACAGTGACTGGCGCCAAGGCGACCGAGTTCATGAAACTCCACGCCGCAAAGCACAAGCGACACATCCCGACGATGGCCGGGGTGATATTCATCGTGTCGGTCGCATTCGTCACGCTGACCTCAAACCTCAGTCGTAGCGAAACCTGGCTGCCCATAGCTGCATTCGTTGGCGCGGCAGTCGTAGGACTCGTCGACGACATTATCAACATCCGTGGTGATGGGACAGGCAAGGCGGGTCTACCGTCGAAGTTGAAACTGCTGCTCATTACCCTTGTTGCAGCGGTCGGAGGCTGGTTTTTCTACTACAAACTTGGCTTTGATAGCATGCAGCTGCCTGGGTTCAGCCAAACTGAGTTGTATATCGGCTGGTTTATCATCCCGCTGTTCGTACTTGTCGTGGTTGCGACCGCAAATGCAGTAAACATCAGTGATGGGCTTGATGGCCTCGCAGGTGGGCTTACGACGATTGCATTTGCGACGTATGCGGTCATTGCGACGCTCGAGCACAAGTATGGCATCGCCGGCTTTTGCGCTACGATGGTCGGTGCGCTCCTCAGCTACACGTGGTTCAATATCTTCCCGGCACGGTTTTTCATGGGCGATGTTGGGTCGTTTGCGCTCGGGACGGTGCTCGGGGTCGTGGCGATGTTCACCGACACAGTGCTATTGCTGCCGATTATTGGTATCGTATTTGTCGCTGAAGCCGGCTCAGTCATTTTGCAACTGCTGTCGAAGAAATTCCGAAATGGTAAAAAGATTTTCCGTATCTCACCAATCCATCATCACTTTGAGGCTATCGGTTGGCCCGAAACAAAGGTGACTATGCGATTTTGGGTAATTGGCCAGATAGCCGCTATGATCGGCCTGGCGATATTTGTCGTCGGCAGATACTTGTAGAACAGGGCAGGGGCCCAGCAGGGCAGACAGACACATGACTATGAAACCAGCACTAACACCCACAAGAAAACGAGAAAGGACACCCAATGTACCCGAGTAGGGCGGTGCGTGCCAGGCAACAGCGCTCAGAAATACCAGCTGGTACCGATTCGCTGCGCCGACACCGACCGGACTACTGGCTACTGGTAATTGTGGTCTTGCTGCTATCTATCGGCCTCATCGTGGTGTATTCGATTAGTCCGGCGCTCAGTGCGTCTCATGGTGGGACAAGCAACTACGTCACCAAACAGCTGCTGGCCATCACACTCAGTATCATCGCATTCTTGGTGACGGCACGCATCCCACTGAAGCAGTGGCGAGCCTGGCAGTGGCCACTTCTGACGATAGCTCTTATCGGTACTCTCATCGCACTTATAACACCGGTGGTACCAGAATATCCTGCGCATCGTTGGATTCGGTTCGGTGGTTTATCTCTCCAGTCTGTTGAGGTTCTCAAATTTGCCTTGCTGATAAGCGTCAGTGCATTTCTAGCTATGCGGGCCGCAGATGGGTCGATAGCTGATTATCGTCGCACGACGCGGCCGTTGCTTATTGCGGCGGGAGTGATCGGTGCAGTGGTCGCATTTATCCAGAGTGACCTTGGTTCGACAGGAGTTATTCTGGCGATGATTGGCGTCATGGCGTTTGTGGCAGGTATACCGATGCGCCGACTTGGGTTAATTGCGCTCATCATCGTCATCGGAACCTCACTGGCTGTCATCTCGACGCCATACCGCCGTGAGCGTCTCTCGACCTTCTTGCATCCTGAGACAAACTGTCTGACGACAAGCTATCAGGCATGCCAGGCACTCATCGCCGTTGGCTCTGGTGGTATGGTTGGGCTCGGGCTTGGCAAGGGCGTGCAAGCGTATGGCTATCTCCCAGAGGCACAGAACGACTCCATTTTTGCAGTTTACGCAGAAAAGTTTGGGTTTATTGGCTCGGCGCTGTTGGTGGGCTTATTTGGCGTCTTGTTTGCACGACTGAGGATTATTGCAGAGCGTGCACCAGATATGTTCAGTCGACTCATCGTCACCGGGGTTTTAGTCTGGCTCAGCACGCAAGCGATTATTAATGTGGGGGCGATGATTGGGCTGCTACCGCTCAAGGGGATCACGCTGCCGTTAGTCAGCTATGGAGGTACCAGTGTGTTGTTTGTTGGGGCGGCCCTCGGCCTGGTATTCCAGATATCGCATTACACGAGCTTCCAGTCACGCAAACCGGTCGAACGTCGTCAAGATAGAAAGGTGGTACGATAAGCCTATGAAGATTGTGATGACCGGTGGCGGTTCAGGTGGACACATTACCCCGATATTGGCTGTTGCGCATGAGATAAAATTGCAATCAGCGGCGCATGAAGTCATATATGTCGGTCAGACTGGTGATCAGCTACTGGATGTACCTGAGCATCATCCCAGCATTGATGCTGTGCACACGGTGTCGGCCGGCAAACTGCGCCGGTACGCGAATGAGGGCTGGCGACAGCTATTAGATGTCCGCTCACAGGCGCTCAATGTCCGAGATGCATTCCGTACCCTCAGGGGTCTGTTCCAGGCGCTTAAACTGCTGCATACGCTCAAGCCCGACGTCGTGTTTTGTAAAGGCGGTTTTGTGGGCGTGCCGGTTGGTCTGGCGGCTGCGCTACTACGCATCCCGTACGTGACACATGACTCTGACGTAACGCCAGGACTCGCAAACCGCATCATCGCACGATGGGCGGCACAGCACGCAGTAGCATTAGCGGTAGAAGACTACCCGTATCCGATAGACAAGACCGTCTCGGTCGGCGTCCCAATTGCTGCTGAATATCAGACGGTTACAGGGCGAGAGCGTGACAAGTTTCGGGCTCAGCTGGGAGTTGAGGCGTACGGGCATATATTGCTTGTGACGGGAGGGGGGAACGGCGCGAAGGCATTGAATGAAGCGGCCGTAGCAAATAGCCGGTACCTACTGGGGACATTCTCGGATCTCTTGATAGTACACATCGCTGGCCGCAGGCTCGAAGCCGAGACGACGAAAGCGTATGATGACCAGCAACTCGGTGCGGCCCGCGAACGAGTCTGGGTGCTCGGGTTCGTCGATAATTTGTACGCCTATAGTGCCGCCGCCGATGTTGTGGTCGCCAGAGGTGGCGCCACAAATCTCGCTGAGTTTGCTGCTCAGGCCAAGGCCTGCCTGCTCGTCCCCTCCAAGCAACTTTCATGGAATGTGAAGAATAGTGCGGCGCTTCAGAAGCGACACGCGGTCGAAGTACTTAATGAGGATCAAATCGAGCAGCCAGAACGGCTTGGACGGACGCTCGAGCCGCTGCTCCGCGATGAATCCAAACGACGTACACTTGGTCAAGTGCTCGCGACCATTGCTCACCCAGATGCCGCGAAAGAGCTCGCGCTCGTCATTTTGCAACAGGGGAGTAAGGCTGAAGGCTGATGAGGTTCCGCAAACAGAAATCACAGCAAGGCAGAGTGCGACAAGCCGCTTCTCCAGACACTAGGCAGGCATTTTCCTATTATTCATCGCCGGCTGCAACTGCACGTCGGGTAGAAGATCGTCGCGGTATGCCACCGCCACGGAGCGCCTCGACGTCACAAACTCCACGGCGGGCCATCGGATTGCTACGCTACAGTGTACTGCTTGTCTGCCTCGTGATAGCCGGTGTATGTCTCATAAAGCTTCTCGTTATCACTCCGTCGAGCAGGATTGTGCTCAGTGGCCAGACACCGAACTACGCGAAAACATCCGAACAAGCGTACGCGGACAAAGCAAATGCGTTGCTCGGAGGTAGTGTCCTGAATCGATCAAAAATTACACTTGATACCGAAGGAATCGCCAAAGAAATGAAAACGACATTCCCCGAACTCGAGAGTGTGGTCGTCACTGTGCCGATAGTCGGCAATCGCCCTGTTATATACATTGCGCCTGCGCATGCTGTCATGCGCCTAGAGACGGCCTCAGGCAGCTATCTGCTGAGCTCGACGGGCTATGCGTTTGAGGGCGACCTCACGAGCTCAGAAGCCGCAGGTCTCCCGCGACTGCTCGATTTGACTGGGGTGCGCCCAGAGCCTGATACACCGTTTCTCCCTATAAGCACGGTCGAGTTTGCAACCACGGTCAATTACCAGCTGACACAGGCTGGGATCACTGTAGAATCGCTCATGCTGCCACAGGGAGCGCCCTATGAGTTGGATGTGCGTGTAGCGGGCCAGCCATACATCGTGAAGTTTAACCTCGAGGAGAATGCGAAAGAGCAGAGTGGTGCAGCAGTTGCTGTCATTAAGCAGCTCGGCGGGAAGACTCCCGCAAGCTACATAGATGTTAGAGTCCCTGGCAAGGCGTACTATAAGTAAATAGCGGCCATACTAAGGCATACTGCCCCTGTTGCTACCCTCCTAGCGTTCGTAAAATGTTCGGTTATAAATTATGGATAGGTGCGAGAAAAAACATATATTGCATGCAAAGTAGGGCAATGTCAAATATAACAGAGCAGGTGGGGTAAACAGGGGAAAGGGTTATAAAAAATTCAAAATCGTGAAAAAGCAAATGTTTTCACGCAAAGGTTGTGGAAAAGTCAAAATTTACAATACCAAACTAGCGTTTGAATGAAAATGCAAACACTAGAGCAAATTGCGACATACATCACACTGAAACTGCTGAGAGTATCTATGCATACCAAGACAACGACGTGATTATGTATGCATAGAAGCCGTGTAGAGTAGTACGAACAAAATGCGTAAGACCACTCCAAATATAGGAAAACTCCCCCGTTAGGGGGGTATCAGTAATCAACTATTTACCGTATAACCACGTCGCAAAATATACATTGTGCGACATATAAACTATGTCTCGTTTGGTCCTGCTCTGCACCTGGCTCCGTCCGGATTTTTGTTGCCCCGCCCACACATTTCACGCGCGCGTTTTACATTCGCCCGCTCTTCTAGTTACTCTACGCAAAATGTAAAGCAATGCCCGATTCAGCTAATAATAACTTTATACTATTCTGTTCGTATATTGTTCACTTAAAGCGAACATGCCTAAACACACACCAAATGTTCGCAAAACGTTCACGTCTTTTATACAACCCGCAGACGAGGTTCTATATCAACCAATAGCACGGCATTTGAGTTGTCTTCTACCATGAATGAGTCGAGACGAATATCTGACATGTAAAACACCGGGTTGAGACTTCTATGAGTCTCGGGCCGCGCTCTGAGGAGTTCTTTATAATGCAGCTGGATAGCGTTTTTAATAGTAGCAGCGATGCTTTCTTCTTTACCAATTGGTCTTCCTGGGACACGTGCTGTCACTGCTACCAGAGAAAAACCGCTTGGTATAAGGTTGTGGCTAGACGAGTCATACTCTGGGAGCGTATTTCCTGGCGGTAGCCCATCGTATAGAGCAAAGCTATAGGGGATGTGCCCAGCTTCAAATAGGTCACAGGTCCGATCTATAGCATCTCTGGCGACTCGCAGGACTCGTTTTAAGTTATCAAAGTCATACCCCAATGGGGAAAGAAACGCTCGTCGCACAAATGTCTCTCCTACCGGTGTAGACATGGCGAACTGTCGAATTTCAGCCCCCGTCCAAGCTACAGAAGTTTCACTGCTCAGGACAGGGACGTCGAAATCTGGGTGACGAGCTAAGGTGGCCATACGGGCCTGTGTCCTATTCGGCGAGTTCGTATGTGGCTTTAGCGACGCGCTTGAACTGTGCCTTGCTCTGGAGGTTCAGGAGGATAGTCGTCTCTTTGACGAAACGGCTCTTCAGGACGCGTTTGACGATTTCGTCGCGGTGCAGGGGCTCCCCTGCCTCTTTGAGGACGTCAGCGATGACGTCTGCGACTGTTCCCTTGTCGTAGCCCCACTCTTTCAGCGCGTAGATACCACGGCCGATGAGGACAAAGCGCTTGTCTTTGATGAGCTCGTTGTGGATGGCCTGAGTTGTCACGTCCTTGCGCTTGAAGTCACTTTCCTTGATCGCTTCGGCGATTTCGTTGAAGTGCATTTGCTTCTTGTTTTCGCTCAGAATGACATAGATTTTGTCACGAATGTTCTTTGGGTTGACGGTCGGCCATTTGACGAGACCCCAGCGGCCATTGAGTGTGGCAAGTTTCTTTGAGATGCTCGCGAGTGCCATTGCATACGCCTGGTCTTTCATGCTGGTGAGTTTCGCCAAGTCTTTGTTCTCGACCGGTTTGCCGGCCTTCTTGATGGCTTCAACGACGCTGGCTACTTCTTTCTTGACCTGATCAGTGGCGTGGACCTTCCCCGTCCCTGCTGCCTGGTAGAAGTTGTCGTCTTCGCCGATGACGCTGACTTGAGGGCAAAGTTCAGTCAGAAATGCGATGCGTGATTGGTCGGTGCGAGAGTTTTCAGCGGTAAGCTTCTCTGATAGAGCGGTGACACGAGCGGTGTCCCCTACCTCGCCGAGAGCCATTAAGAGCGTTTGCTCGACCTCAGCGATGTGAGGCAAGCTGACCCCTAGAGGTGCGAAGCTTCGTCATGACGGACTTTTCGAGCTGGCGGACGCGTTCGCGGGTGATACCGAGGAGTTCCCCGATCTGTTCGAGGGTTTCTTTACGATCAAACAAGCCGTAGCGGCGAGCGATGATTTCACGCTCACGCTCACGCTCAATACTGTTCAAGATGTCTTGAGCGATCTCTTCGGTGTTTAGTACGGCTGGTGTTTCAGTCATAATTATCCTCTACTATATAACTTTTATATCTTTAAGTCAACAAAAATACTCATAATCCCACGTTTTTGCGCGTCAGCTGATAATGTGCGTTGGTGAACCTATTGTAGCACAAAATAGACGCTTATGTTTAGTCTATGTTGTAAAAAGTCATTAGATAACAACTTGCCTAGGGGCAAAATTGTGGATAAATCTACTACCTATTTGCTCCGCTTTGTCGTGCGACGGCGAGCTTTGCCCTTTTTGGCTGGTGCCTCGGCCAGAAGTTTGCGTGCGTCAGCTTCGCTAAGGCTCTTTGGGTCTGTTTTCTTATCGATACGAGCATTGGTCTTGCCATCTGAGACATAGGGGCCCCAGCGGCCATTGAGGACGCGCAGGCCATCCCCAAAGTCCTGGATGAGCTTCTCTGCCTCGGCTTTGAGCTTGGCGGCGTACAACTCACGAGCGGTCTTGAGATCGATGTCATGTGGGTCGTGCGGTTTGATGCTGACGAAGAGCTTCCCGACCACGATATAGGGACCGAAGCGGCCGATGTTTGCCTTGATGTCTTGCCCGTCCTCTGTCTGGCCGACAAGACGCGGTAGCTCAAAAGCCTTGAGTGCTTGCTCTAGCGTGACATTCTCGACCGAGACACCTTTTGGCATGGCAGCGAAGGTTGGTTTCTCGCTCTTATCCTCTGCCGCGCCGAGCTGGAGGAGTGGCCCAAAGCGTCCGAAGCGGGCGAAGATAGGTTTACCGCTCTTGGGGTCGGTACCGATTTCGCGGGCCTGGGCGACTTCACTGCGGTCAATAGAGCCAGACTCTTCGATCAGCTTGTGAAACGGCTTGTAGAAGTCGGTAAGCATTTCGTTTCGCTCCAGCTTGTCTTCGGCGATATCGTCAAAGTGCTCTTCGACGCTGGCCGTAAAGCCGTAGTCAACGATTGGATCAAAATGCTGCGTTAGGAAGTCAGCGATCAGCTGTCCACTTGATGTCGGCACAAGCTTGCCTTTATTTGCACCGGTGTTTTCCTGCACGATTGCTTTGCTCACGGCACCGTCCTGCAGAGTAAGCTCGGTGACGTCACGGGGCTCGCCTTCGCTATCACCTTTCTCGGCATAGCCGCGGGCTTGGACGGTACCGATAATGGTTGAATAGGTGCTCGGGCGACCAATGCCAAGCTCTTCGAGTTTCTTGACGAGGCTGCCCTCGGTGTATCGAGCGGGCGGTCGAGCGAAGATCTGGCGTGCCTTTGCAGATGCGAGTTCAAGTGCGTCGCCGGTACTAACTGCCGGCAGAATCGAATCTTCCCCACTACGCCCGTAGACCTTCATGAACCCATCGAAGACGACAACTTCGCCCTTGGCTTCAAAGACGAGCTTCTCGGCAATGTTTGCGCCGTCGATACTGATTGTGACGGTTGTCTTCTCGAGCTTGGCAGAGGCCATCTGGCTCGCGAGCGTGCGCCGACGGATAAGGTCGTACAGCTTTTGATCATAAGAGTCACTGCTCGCCACTTCGAGAGCGGCATTCGTTGGACGGATAGCTTCATGCGCTTCCTGGGCGCTGGCTGATTTTGTCTTGTAGGTGCGTACCTGGACGTATGATTCGCCGTATTCCTTCGTTATGTAATCCGCGGCAGCGGCCACAGCCTGCTTGCTGAGGTTGAACGAGTCGGTTCGCATGTAGGTTATCTTACCTGATTGGTAGAGCTTCTGCGCTGCGGTCATAGTGGCGCGTGAGCCGAAGCCGAGCTTGGAGTTCGCCTCTTGCTGCAACGTACTGGTGGTAAACGGTGCGGATGGATTGCGAGTCCCGGGAGTCTTCGAAACATCTGAGACGGTAAAGGTGGCGTTAAGAAGAGTTGTGAGGAACTGCTGCGCTTCTGTCTCAGTATCAAATCGCTGTGGCAGCTCAGCTTGCAATGTTTCTTTGCCCACCGTAAACACAGCGGTCACTTTGAACTGGAATGAGCTCTCAAACGCTGCTATCTCGCGTTCGCGTTCGACGAGGAGACGTACGGCCGGGCTCTGAACGCGGCCAGCACTCTTGCCGCCAGGGACTTTCTGCCACACCACAGGGCTCAACTCAAAACCTACGATACGGTCAAGGATTTGGCGGGCCTGCTGGGCCTGTACGAGCCGCATATCGACGGTTCGGGGCTGTTTGATAGCCTCCTCGATGGCGGGCTTGGTTATCTCGTGAAAGACAATGCGGTTGGTCTTGGCGGGGTCGAGGCCGAGCACTTCACAGAGGTGCCAGGCGATAGCCTCCCCTTCGCGGTCTTCATCGGTTGCCAGCCAGACGGTGCTAGCGGCTTTGACGCCTTTTTTCAGCTCGGCAATAACTTGCTTCTTCTCTGGGTCTATCTCGAATGTTGTAGCGAAGCCGTGCTGTATATCTATCGGTGGAGTACCGTCCTTGGTCTTTTTGGCGATGCTACGAATATGGCCAACACTCGAAAGTACCTGGAAATCCTTCCCGAGGTATTGCTCGATTGTCTTAGCCTTTGCCGGGGACTCAACGATGACGAGGTTTTTAGCCATGTTTATATAAGTATACGTTGCGAATTATTTGACACAAGGGGGAAGCCTACAGGAAATAATTGCGGAGCGCAAGTGCTAGAGGTAATTTTGTGCTACCTTGTACCCTACCCAGATACCCAGCAGACTCCCGACGGTACCAAGCAATATCCCCCATATACCCAAGAAGTTGCCATTGTCGAGGAGTGACCCGAGCCAGCTGCCTAGGAGCCCACCTATAGTAAGCCAACCCAAATCAGTAGCTTCATGTGTCCAGTGTAGCATGCAAGTGTTGGACAATACCTCTCAGGTATGGTTCAGAATGTAAAAACTGTAAGCTAAATTACAGAAATTTCACTGGCATCAGGAGAAGAATAGACTAAGTCTCCCAAATAAATTAATCTTTATCGACAATTCAGATTCTATCGAGTTGCCTTAAGGAAGGAACATATTATTCATGGGAAATGGGGAACGAATATTCCCAAGCGCAGCAATCCCTCGTAGCCTGCACATCAGCGGTCTCGCGTGCTCGAGGCCACCTCCGAGTGACATGGTTTGCTCGCTGAGACAGGCGCAGAAGTACCTGAAGGCGTACGTTGCCGTTGAAGGTTTGCAGCATGGTTCGCCATGCTCATCGGTAACACCTCGTTGCAGCAGTCGCTGGGCCCACAGTCTAATTATCTGGATGCCCAATGGTTATTACCGAGTGGGTGGATTTTGCCACTGAGCTCGAGCATGGTGAGCGTCTGCGTGAAGGTATCGGTCGGGAGACCCGATCCTTGTAGCAGCGCATGGCCATCAGAGACGCCGGTATAAAGCATATCGAGCACCGACTGTTCCTCGGGGGTATCACCCCGGTGAACCGTGGCTGTTTCGATGAGATTGTCTGCTCCAAGTGCCATCAGTATATCGTCGACTGAAGTGACGGGCTGAGCTCCTGATTTGATGAGGTTATTGCACCCCACCGACTGTGGGCTGTTGATGTTACCTGGCACTACCAGGACGTCTCTACCCTGCTCCAACGCGAAGCGTGCGGTGTGCAGGGTGCCGCTCCGCTCGCTCGCCTCGGTGATGAGTAGCGCATCTGCCAGCCCCGCGACGATACGATTGCGGGCGACGAAATTTTGTTTGAAACTGGGCGTTGTTTCCGGGTATTCACTTATGATGCTGCCGCCATGTGCCAGGAGACGTCGTGCCAGCTCTGTATTACTCGCCGGATATATTTTGTCGAGTCCATTGGCAAGCACGGCGATGTGCGCGCCCCCTGCCTCGAGCGCTGCCCGGTGTGCCACCGTATCGACACCCAGTGCTAAACCGCTGACGATGGTGATGCCCCGTGCGGCGAGCTGGCTCGCGAAACGCTCGGTGACGGCACGACCATAGGGAGTCACTCCCCTGCTCCCCACTATCGCAACTCGGGGACGAGCGGTCCACGTACCGGGTTCCGCGCCGAGATAGTACAGTTGTTTCGGTGGTGCGGCAATCTGCCTCAGCGGTGCCGGGTAGTCGGAATCATTGAGCGAAACCTTTTTTACTTTCATACAAAACCATTAAAAAGTATTGACATAAAGACACTTTTTTGCTAAAATTACAAATCGTAAGTGACTTATATGGTCACTTTAGCACCTTATATCCCCCAATTCTAACATTTTGTTAGATTGTTTTAGAGCGTGCCACTTGAGGCCGTGCGACTACGCATGACCGATATAGAACAGTTGTTACCCTCCACTTTTCTTCTTTTGGCGTCGATTACTCCGGTAGTCGAACGTTCTAAAACAAACTAACCCCTTTAACTAGGACCCTCACCTGTCGCCGTTGGCGGCACATGAGGACCCCAGAAAAGCAAGTGAGTCTGAACGATTCTTTACTCCTCAAGGAGCAAAGAGACACGGCGCCGTAGATTTCATAGGTGTTCCGATGTTTCACTATCTGCGGGTGGGTTGAAGGGTGGAGGGAGATCAACCTCGGTTGGTCTCCATAAAAGACCTGCAGCGGTGCCCACCCCCTCTGCAGGTCTTTTATGTTTAAGGCTAGATTTGGGTCCCCAGTCGCTTTCAGCGACCCCAGAAGTTCGCAGGTGCAAACGAGTTTGCACCGGAACTTTTCCCTTGTGATATACCACCGGGATATCTCACCCTATCGGCGACCTTTTTATGTTGACTCATAGAGTAGAATGAGATTATGAGACGAGACGGCGAAACCATTATTTTCGAAGACGGCGACGACCATGAGGCATTTTCACAGCCTGCATCGATAACGGTAACTGAGGCTATGGAAACAGCATCCATTTTTGAGCACACGGCAGGTGTCCTAGACGCAGCCGGTGTCCAGCTAGGACAAAGTGACGCGCCAGAAGCAATTACACGCGGACAAGAAAAGCGTGCGCGAGCTGGTCAGCTCATGGGATTTGCGACCCGTATATATTCGCTGTGCCCAGAAGAGCACCTCACGCTGATACTTTCGCAAGAAGCGAAGAACCTATCATAAAAAACTGCGGGTTTCGGCTGATAGCGGTGAGCCGTAGGCGTACTCACTGAGTGCGGCGTTGACTTCCCTGATAAGCTTCGGGGTGTCTGCCTGCTGCTCTTTGGAGAATTTCTGCAGGACGAAGTCGGCTGAATCCATCTGCTCTGGGCTCTTTGGGCCGATGCCGATGCGCACGCGGCCATAGTCCTCGCCGATGTGTTTGGTGACCGATTTGACGCCGTTGTGCCCTGCACTACTGCCACCCATGCGCATGCGAACCTGTCCAAACTCCACGTCAATCTCGTCGTGTACGACGATAATATCGCTATGCGGGACTTTATAAAAATGTGCGATTGCCTGCACGGCCTCACCGCTGAGGTTCATGAAGGTCTGTGGTTTGCACAGGATGACTCTGGTCTGATCGAAGTTCTTGCTGGTGATGGCGGCTTTGAAATCGGTTTTATTGGTCCACGGATCGAACTCGTTTTTGGCAGCAAATGCGTCGAGACACGCAAAACCGATATTATGCCGTGTGCCCTCATACTCCTCACCTGGGTTACCGAGGCCCACGATGAGTAGTGTTTTGTTCATGCCAAAGGTAGTGAAACGGATGTTGCTACCGTATTCGGGACGTCGCTGAAAGAGTGCCATGCTCTATAGTTTACCAGTTCGCTTCTTGTTCTTGATGATTTTACGCTGGGTGGTGGTGCGCTCTGGTTTGGTCGGGCTATTGCCGTGTTTGTGCCGGCCTTCTTTCTCGATGAACCAGAGCTGTACAGCAGTGCCCTCGAAGTTAAACTTGGCACGGAGTTCACGCTCCATGAAACGCTTATAACTCCAGTGGAGAAACTTGGTGTGCGCACCGAAAATTTTGAAGGCGGGCGTCGGGTTGTCGTCCTCCTGAACCATGTAGTTGAGTTTGGGAGCGCGATTTTTGAGCCCGGCTGGCGGGTGTTTGGCGATGACCATGCCGAGCCAACTATTTAGCGTACGAGTCGGGATGCGGGTACCACGGTTGGCATCTATTTGTAGTACGAGGTCAAATATCTTGGTGACGTTTTGCCCTGTGACACTACTGGTGAAGATGAGCGGAGCCCAAGGGACGAAATCGAATGTGTGTGCAATTTGCGGAGCGAGTGCATCGCGGGTAAAGGCGTCTTTGCCCTCGACACTGTCCCACTTGCTGACGACGAGTATGAGGCCCTTGCCTGCTTCCTCTATCATGCCGGCGATTTTCTGGTCGAGACCGGTGTTGAGCTCATTGACGTCCATGAGTAATAAGCAAATGTCGGATTGCTCGATAGCAGCAAGGGTACGTATGACGCTGAAATGCTCGATACCAACGCCGATTTTACCGCTTCGGCGAATGCCGGCGGTGTCCATTATCTCGAGATCTCGCCCTTCGTAGCGGACAGATGCTCTGTTAACATCACGTGTGGTACCGGCTCGGTCAGCGACTATTGCCTGCTGTTTCTTGGCCAATGTGTTAAAAAGCGCACTCTTGCCGACGTTTGGCCTGCCAAGCAGCGCAATTCGTACGCTATCGGTGTCGGGGACGGTGACTTTGGGGATATTGGTGACGAGGTCATCGAGTAAGTCTGAGATACCACGCGTCTGGGTGGTGCTTGTCGGGAAAATGGCTTTGATGCCGAGACGGTTGAAACCTGCTAGATCTTGGCCACGGGCGCGGTCAACTTTATTGATAACGAGGACAGTACGCTTGCCGCTCTTGAGTGCCATCTTGGCCACCCTCCGGTCCTCCTCGGTGATTGGCACGTTTGCCTCGACAACTACCCAGATGACATCCGCGCTATCGGTGGCCTGTGTGATTTGCTCCTGGATGGTGAACTCGAAGTCATCCTCGGCAGTCTTCATGCCGGCGGTGTCGACGAGCCAAAATTGACTCTCCTGCCACTCGGCTTTGGCGGCGATGCTGTCGCGCGTCGTGCCTGCCTCTCGGGCAACGATGGCCTCGCGGCGGTCGAGGATGGCATTAAACAGACTAGACTTGCCCACATTGGCACGTCCGACGATGGCAACGATCGGTAATTTCTTGCTCATTTGTCTTCCATTATAACAGAGGTAGTTAAAAATGTTAAGACAATACGTATTGAAATTTTGCAAATTCGGGCGTATAACGGAAAGTATGATAGATGCACGTCCAGAACTTAGATCAGCCGGTGAAGATACATTGCGCCCTGCGCCGGCACTAACAGATCGTCGAACAGCAGCACTTAATGCCATCCACCTGCTCCCTGAGTCGCTGCCAGGGTCCTCAAAGCTTGATGCTGTGGTTGGCGCCGTCGTTCGGGTCACCGGGGTGCTGCCCCAACCCGATATTGATAACATGCCTGCAGCCGGTGAGTATACAGATACTGCCTCGTACACCGTAGATTAAATCTGCTGCTACGGAGCAAGATTAATCAGAAACTACTGTTTGGTACTCTCCGGGTTTTTGTACATCCGTAAGTGTGTACTGACCGAAATGGGTGCGGTGGAGCTTGTTGACCGTATAGCCGAGCGCGGCAAAGGTGCGGCGGATTTGTCGGTTGCGGCCCTCATGCATACGGACCTCATACTCTGTGTTGCCCCGCTCTAGCTGGGTGATTTGGAGCTTGCTGAGGCCGTCTTCAAGCGTGATGCCGGTGTCGCATATCATCTGGTGATGGAGGGGCTGGAGCGGTTTATCCAGCACAACTTCGTAGACTTTTATCTTTTGCCTGCTCGGATGAGTTAGCTCGTGAGCGAGTGTCCCGTCATCGGTGAGCAGCAGTAATCCCGAAGAGTTCTTGTCGAGTCGCCCGACTGGCTGGAGGTGCTGATATTCGGGGGGCAGCAGCTCGAAAATCGTCTCACTGCCCTGCCCTTGCCGAGAGCAGACATAGCCAACTGGTTTGTTGAGCATGATAGTCGTATGCTTTTGTCGCAGCTCGAGGCGTTGACCATCCAGCAAGACGACATCGTGCTCGCCGACGCTGTAGCCTGTCTCGGGTACGTCGCCATTGACCGAAACTCTGCCGGCGGCAATTGCCGCATCGGCAGCACGTCGGCTGAGATCAGTCGTACTGGCGATGAATTTATTGATTCTCACGCAGCTATGGTATCACTGTCGGCACTAGAGTGCGATTTTGTTGGGGTCGAATTCTGATGGCGGCTCGGGCTTCTTCTCTTCGCCGTTAATGACTGGAGTTGGCTCGATTGGAGCATCAGCAGCTTTGGCCTCTTCTTTTGCAAGGAGCTCTTCGAGGTTTGGCCCCTTGGTAGAGTCGCTGAGTGGCTTAATGACTTTCTTGCCGGTGACGGTTACGTTATCGTCGTCTTTTTCGGGGGCTGGTGCGGCCTCGCTCTCCTCGGCTGAGTCAGAACCCGACTCTGTTTGCTGCGGGGCAGCATCTACCGCTGGTGTCTCAGACGCAGGAGCTGCTTCAGCGGGAGCCGGTATGGCCGCCTCTGGCTGCGAGAGGTCTTCGACCGCTTGTTTTAGTAACTCGTCGTTAGCGGCAGCCGGACCAGTTTCGGTAGCCGGGTCGGCAACCGGTTCCGGTGTATCGGCTGGCTGCTCAACGGCAGTAGGAGCTTCTGTGCTGGACGTCGTTGCCGTGTCGGCTGCAGGTGCTACAGCTGTCGTTGTATCCTCTGGTGTTGGGAGTGTTGCGGCAGGTTCGGCGGGAGCTGTTTCGCTTGTGCTGGGTACAGTCTCGCCGGTTTCGGAGTCGGTATCGTCCTCTGGCACAAAAGAGTCTATCTGAGCTTGGACGGCAGCTTCTTCTGACTCCAAATCTTGTGCACCTGAGGGTAGTTCAGTACTGCTTGCCGGTGCGGCTGGCTCCGAGGGTGTTGCAGGTTCTGGGGTTTCAGCTGCTGGAGCCACGGGCGCTGGACTAGTCTCAGCTACTGGCTGCGTAGCAGCTGTTTCCGGTGCGGCCGTTTGTGGGTCTGGCGAGGTGACTGGCTCGGTTACACTTGGGGTTGCGACTACTGCTGGTGCGGTCGTTTCTGGCTCAGTTGTCTGGGCGGAATCATCAGTTGCTGAAGTGTCTGCTGCTGGCTGCGTTGCGGCTGCGTTATCTTGGGCAGGAGCTGGGGCTGCGGGCGGAGCTTGGACCGGGTTTGGCTCTGGCTCTGTTGCCGGGGCGTCGGTATTGGGAGTTGCAGCCGGTTCTGGAGTCTCCGGAGTTGTGGATTCGGGGCTTGAAGTTTGAAGAGCAGGCTCAGCTGGTGTGTCAGGTGCCGGTGTCGCCGCAGGCGCTGGCGGGGTTTCGGTTTCTTCTGGCGCAGCTGTTTCGGAGCTTGCAGGCTCTGGCTCTGGCTCTGCTGCGGGTGCTGGAGTTGCAGTTGGTTCAGCAGGTGCTGGCGTTGGGTCGGTGCTCGTTGGCTCTACCGCTGGTGAGGTATCAGGCGTCTCACTTGGGGCGGCTGCTGGTGCTCCGTCGCCACTGAGCAGGTCTTTGGCTGCGGAAACGATATCCTCAAGTGTCACTTGCGACTTCACGAGGTACTTGTCTGCTCCAAGGTTGTCGGCTCGACCACGGTCCTCGGCTTGTCCAAGTGCAGTCAGCATGATGACTTTGACGTTTTTCAGCTCGTCGGTATTGCGGAGAATGTCGAGCATCTCGAACCCACTGATACGTGGCATCATGACGTCGGAGATGATGAGATCTGGCTTCTCTTGCTTGGCAACAGAAAGAGCCTCTTCGCCGTCTTGGGCTGCCACGATGTCGTAGCCTTCTGCCGTCAAGCGGGCTTGGTAAATTTCACGTAGGTTGTTGTCGTCTTCGACCAGTAGTAGTTTTGCCACGCCGAGTGTCCTTGTTAGGTGTTATTGGTTATATGTGGGTAGTATAACATGCTTATGCTTCTGATTTATACCTGTGGCGTCACCGTTTGGGACGGTGCTTGGGATTGCGGTGAAACAGGGGTGGCCGATTCTTGAGCCTGGAGTTCCTCGGCTTTCTGAGTTGTCAGTCTCGGCAAGTTTATGTAGAACGTACTGCCTTTGTTAATCTCACTTTCCACCCAGATCTTGCCCTTGTAGAGCTCGACAATTTTACGGCAGATAAATAGGCCGAGCCCAGTACCGCCGATGGTACGAGTGGCGCTGTTATCCACTCGGTAGAACTTCTGAAACAGGTGTGAGATGTCCTCTGGCGGAATCCCTGCGCCAGTGTCACGGACATAGAGTTGCACGACATCGTTGTTGCCCGTTAGACCCAGGGTGACTTTGCCCTGGTCTGTGTATTTGCAGGCATTGTCGAACAGGTTGGTGATGACCTCACGCATGCGGTCCGGGTCTGCCAGTACGTAGTAGAGAGGCTTGAGTACTTTGTTGCCTTCAACTGATTTGTTCATGCTCGTATCGCGGATTTCGCTATTGCCGAACACGAACTCGGAGAATAGTTTCTTTTTCTCGGCGGCAAATTTGAGGTCACCTGCGAGCTGCTCGACAAACGCCCCCATCTCAACGACCTTCGGGTGACTCGTGAGACGACCGTCCTCGGCTTTGGCGCTCGTGAGGAGATCTTGGAATAGTTGGCCGAGGTGCTGGGTACTGGAATGCGCTTTTTCCAGATAGTCTCGGGCGCGGTTGTCGATGGTTGCGACCTTGTCGTTTAGTGCCAGACTAAGGTACCCCTCGATGGCTGCAACCGGTGTGCGCATCTCGTGACTGGCGGTACTGATGAATTCGGCCCGTTGGTTTTCCTGCTGTCGCTCGACGCTGACATCGCGGAAGATGCCGACCATGCCAGTGACTTGTTTCTTTTCATCGAGTAGTGGCGATACGCTGAAACTGGTGGCAATTTGATTGTTGGTCTTGGTGACGATGCTGGTCGAACTATCACGGAACGTTTGGCCGGTCGCCGAGACTTTGTTGAATGGAATGTCACTGTCGGCGATGTTTTGCCCTTTGTTATCGACGAAACGGAAGACTGACTTCCAGTCGAGTCCGAGCGCATCTTGAGGCTTCCAACCAATGATTTCGCCAGCCGCGTCATTGAAGTGGCGGATGATGCCCTTGCCATCGATGAGCACCATACCGTCATCGATTGCCTTGAGGATAATCTCGGATTTGGCCTTTTCGTCCGCCAGCTTGCTGGCAAGGCCTGATTTGTCTGTCGGGGTGCTCTTCCCGCGTCGTTTCATGGCGATTACGCCCACCACGCCGAGCACAAGCACCACAACGACCCCACCGACGATTAGTACCAAATCTTGCATAATTGCTTACGTATATAGTATCTGTTTTGCCCCTGTTTTGGCAACTGAAGAATGGCGCCTCATTGCGTCGGTTAGTAAATGGAGGTCTATAGCCGAGCGATATAGTCGATTATCGCTGAAGTAGAGCCATGCCCTTCGGTTTTAGCACGCGGCAGTACGACGAGTTTTGACTCATCCATGATGTCCCAGAAGCGCGGGTCGGGTCCATCTGTCGCGTACACGTCGGGTTCAAGCTCTGTCACAATTTCCGCATGAACTGGGTCTATTGTATCCGGTGCACTGGTAGACGGGTCTATGAAGACATAGTCGACGACGTTTAGGGCATCAACGAGCGCGGCACGGTCTTGCTCGGAGATGATAGGTCGTCTGGGACCTTTTCTCGCTTTGACCCTATTGTCGCCACTTAGCATCACCACTACGACGTCACCCAGAGCCTTCACTGCTTCGAGGTAGCGCAGGTGGCCGACGTGAAGCAGGTCAAATGTACCGCTTGTCAGGACGATTTTTTCATTTGCATGTTGCGTGCGGATTTCTTTGAGTGAGTCTTTTGTAACAATCATCTTGTAACTGTGACACCGTATGATGTATTTGTCAATGAAAGAGAAACCCCGGCGGGATAGCGCTTCCCTCGCCTTCGGCTCGTCGCTTCTTCGCTCGCGGAGCTCGCTGCGCCGCCCCCGCTTCGCGGGTTCCATTCAGCGAGAATGACCAAAGAAAAACACCCATCTTTCGATGAGTGCCTTTCTTTGGTGACCCCTGCGGGATAGCGCTCCACTTCGTTTCGCTTCTCCGCCTTCGGCTACGCCGCCCCCGCTTCGCGGGTCCACTCTCTGCGAGAGTAACCATGAAAAAAGCCCATCCGTTGGATGAGCATCTTTCATGGTGAGATATCGTATATCGAATTGGAACCGTATCCGTACGGAACTTATTAAATGGCACGCTGTTTTATCTTCTGAGTCTGTAGTAAAAACTCGTGAGTTACTACGGACGTAGAATGGAAACTATACTGTCGGCAACTAGTTCAACTGGTTGTGATGCATCAACTGTATGAGTAGCTGTTTCTTCATACCATCCCTGTCTATCTTCAAAGAGTTTTCTAGCACTATCTACATCAGCAAATAGTGGTCGCTCTCTACCCAGATCTGCTCGAACCCTTTCTTCTGCAACTTCAAAGGGTGCTCTAAGCCAGACAACAGGCACGAGTGAGCCGAGCAAGGCAGCCCTTCCCACTTCAGTACTAACTATTCCACCGCCTGTTGAAATGACACCCTCCCTGCCACCTAGAATAGAGCCGAGTGTAGCTGCTTCAACTTTACGAAACCGAGCCATATCACCTTTTACTAACTCAGGAATATCTATGCCCAATTCAGTTTCCATCCAGTCGTCAGTATCGTAATAACCGACGCCAAGT
Organism: uncultured Candidatus Saccharibacteria bacterium; assembly: GCA_963743435.1. GTDB lineage: Bacteria > Patescibacteriota > Saccharimonadia > Saccharimonadales > UBA4665 > JAGXIT01. The sequence continues at coordinate 105,256 of CAVUPG010000004.1, read as the reverse complement.
TTTTCGGCTGCTTTTGGACCGACCGTCGATTTTCCCATTCCCATGAAGCCAGTTAGTATTAAAGATTCTTTTGCCATAATGGGCATATTATCTCAGCCCAAGGAGACTATTAGCAAGCAGTAGCGGAATAAAAAACAACAGAATCTCTCATCTGTTGTTTCCAAAATACACTTGGGTTGGTGAAAATCACCTCTGTAAAAATATGGTGACCCCTGCGGGATAGCGCTCCACTTCGTTTCGCTTCTCCGCCTTCGGCTACGCCGCCCCCGCTTCGCGGGTCCACTCTCTGCGAGAGTAACCATGAAAAAAGCCCATCCGTTGGATGAGCATCTTTCATGGTGACCCCTGCGGGATTCGAACCCGCGATCTTCTGGATGAGAACCAGATATCCTGGACCACTAGACGAAGGGGCCGTTTAGCCACAGTATAGTACCATACCCGCCCCTGTTAGTCTAGGGCTAGAAAGTGGATAGTATATTGACAAATCATTACGCTTATGCTAAAATATATAACTGTTCTTGGATATTATCCTCGGACGCACATTGTCGGCTCCCACTCCCCTTGGAGGGAAAATGCGTCTCAAGACTCAGCTTGCTATTGCAGCCCTGATTTTGGGGCTCGTGACGATTGTTTGGTTGCAGGCTCCGCCTACCACCAGCTTCGTTCTCAAGCCCGCACAATCACGTGAATGCATGTTGAATGGCGGCCCCGGCTGTCCTTTCAACCCAGCTATCCAGGCGGTGCAAGAAGCCCCGGTCGTCCCGTACGAATGTGACAACCGGTCGCGCTCAAGCGACGACCAGGCCGTCCAGCGTCGCTACATCAGCGACAACACATGGGCAATCGGTCCCGATGGCCGTACGCTCCTGCAGCTCGTCTCTGGCGAGGCCATGGTCTACTACTACCCGGACTCCTGCACGTTCTCGGTCACCAGCCAGACGACTTCGATTCCGGAGGGCAGCAAGTACCGGTCGGTACACTTCGTGTCTTACACGGGCACGGGTTTGCCCCCCTCACAGTTGCCTGTCGGCAAGATCTGCCTCGGCACCAACCCTCCAACGTTCACAGCGAACGGTCTGCAGTTCCACTGCGACAGTCTCGTGAACGAGTGAAGTATGGTTGAGCCGACATGATGAGGTTTTTTGGGAGATATACCTCGACACAACTCCTGCGGAGGAGCACAGTGAACTGCGTCACAACGCAACAACTCACCGCTTACTCCTCCGCTCAACCCTCTCTACGAATGAATACCAGTCGTACTGATGAGCCGTAGACGGCGAAAGAGGTTATTTGTGATATGGTAGGCCGGCGTTGATGGTGCTGGCACGATACAAGGCCTCGAGTGTCACGACCATGGCAAGGTCATGTGGGAGGGTGAGGCCCCCGAGAGACCACTGGTAGTCTGCAGCACTTCTCACTCCTCGGGTAAGCCTTCTGGCCCGCCGATGATGAAGCAGAGCGGCCGTCCGTCCAATTCGCGTTTTTTGAGGAAATCGGCTAGCCCCTCACTGCTGAAGTTTTTGCCAGTTATTTCAAGCGCGACTACGGTGCAGCCCTTTCATCTCGGCCATAATTTTGCCTGCGTCGTAGGCATGTTTATCGGCGAGCTGTGTCACCTGTACCTGGTGAAATCGTTGCAATCGTGACATATATTCATTCCAACCTGCTTGGGCATAGGCCAGCTTCGGCTTTCCTATCGTAACGAGACGGATTCTCATAGGTGGATAACTCCGAGGTTATGCACGACCGTAATGTCTTCGGTGGAAAACTTCTCATGGGCGGCCTTGGCTGCGCCGGGCAGGGCTTCTCTCGCGTAATCATCGATGATAATGGTACCGCCCTGGCTCATCCTGGGTGCTACGAGAGCGAGTGAGTCACGGATACTCTCGTAGAAGTCGCCGTCTAGGAATGCGAAAGCGATCTTATCTGGTACGTCGACATCGGTCAATTGGCTGAACCAGCCCTTATGGACCACTGGAGGTTTGAGCCTGGCCTTTTGAAACTCACGCAGGAACTGTTTCTTACTAACCGCGAGCTTACCGGCGACAAATTGCTCGCCTGCTCCGGAGCTGTCTTCGGTGGATTTTGCCGGCAAACCCTCAAATGAATCATAAACATGGAATGGTCGCTCGGGGTCTAACTCGTCCAGTACTCGCCGGACAAATAGACTTGTCGTACCGATGTAGCAGCCAAACTCGACGACTGTCCCGTCGATGCCATGCTCGACGACGTGGGACAGCTCGTGCAAAATCGTGGCAACTTGCTCCTTGCTGACCTGGTCAGATATGAGTTGATGCTTCGCGAGGAGTGCTGCTACAGGGTCTGCCATAGCCGGTCGAAGAGTTCTTTTTGTAGTTGGGCGACACCTGCGTTGTCGATGACGATACCAGATAGGACATTTGACTCGTCCAGTGAGATGAAGGCAGTTTTGTGTCCAAAGATGATGGTGTAACAGTTGGGTGCTTCGCCGCGCGTGGCTTCTAGCCAGCGCCGCTCGCTGAGGTCGTCGTTGGTGCCGCCCTTGCCGACGGCGATGACATCGACAGATATGCCTGCTGCGATGCGCCGCTGCGTAAAGTTACGAAAATTGTGGTACATAAAATCTCGCACTCGTTTTGTCGAAATCACCCGATAGTGATGTCGAGGTGTGTCTTTGCATGTTGCGATAACATCTCTCAGGATGGCGGCAACTCCCTCGTGATCTTCGTAATAGGTGGCGAATGAGCTCACGTCTTTGGTCTCCCGCTCGTTGCGTGCGAGAGATTGGATATACTGTGCGGCTACTTGCTCAGCCTCGTGTGCTTGCTGCTGTCGCTCTTTCAATAATTCGATAATGGCTGTGGGGTCTGAGGCACTGTAGCGGCGTTGTTTGCCGACTTCGATGGTGCCAACGAGCCCCTGCTCTACCAGACTTTTTATAGACTCATAGACCGAGCCACGATTTATGCCCGTTTCTGCTGCTATGCTTCGCAAACTGCTCTGCGGGTGTGCGAGCAGCGCCTCATAGACACGTTTGTCACGATTGTCTAGACCGATTTCCTCAAACCTAAAGGTAGGGTTCATGATGAAAGAATATAGGAAACAGCTGATATTGCCAAATGGTGTCAAAAAATTGTTGCCAGTTTGCGTTGCCTCTCTGTCGTAGAGGTGTACGATAAAGCTATTGTTTTCGCCTCTCGCGACGGATACAGACAGCTAAACAAAGGACAACACAATGGCAGCAGCACGTGTACGAATTCATGAAGCAACTGATTGGTCCGGTCACCCCACAACGATTGTCGGCGTGAACGCAGAGGTGGCTGGGGCACCTCTCGCGCTCTCGCCTGCTTTCATTGATTGGGCGGTCGGCATTGGTAGGATGCCGCGTCCTCTCCCGGCGGGCATTGCGCCGCGCAATGGTGTCTCTGACGAATACGTTGAGCTTCAACCGCCCCTATCTGACGAAGAAATACATGGTCTCGCTGCGGTCTGCATCGGGGGGACGTACGAAGGTGTCGAGTACCCTGGGTGCCTCGATACATCCGAAGGCGCATTTGTTTATGATAATCGAGGTGATGTATTGCCAGGGCGAGATGGCCCGGATAATCTCATCGCAATCGCTCAACACCACCTAGGACAACAAGCACTGGCCGCTTAGAATTCATTGAGTGCCTGCCTCAGGGAGTTCGTCCCAGCTGCTCGTGTAGCGCGGGCTGAGTAGCTTACTTCGTGGGCGCCAGGTGTCACTAAGTGTTTCAGCGGCGTAGCGGAGCCGCGTGTAGCCGAGTTTGGTGTTGATGGCATCGATAGTATCAGTGCGGCGCTGCTCGCGTGCTATCTCGGCGTGATTAATGGCGCCGAACACGTCGAGTTGGAGGGTTGCGGCCGGGGTCAAATCAGCCAAGAATACTTCGGCGCGGTGGTATTGCAGGTGGGGGTTAAATATCTCAGTGAGAGCGTCGATGAGGCGGCTAGCAATCGTTCCAGCATCGGCGGTCGGCGCTTCGAAAGACGCTGGTCGATAGAGGTGGGCATAGCCGGGCTTGAACCGGTTGGTACGCAGGATGACTGCGGCGTGGCCACAGCGCTGCCCTTCTCGGCGTAGCTCTCGGGTTGCTCTGCTCGTCAGTGTGGCGACTGCTGCTTCGATAGTCTCGAAATTGCTCGTGTCTGCACCAAATTGCCGCCCGCGGCTGATGAACTGCTGCGGTTTGGTACGGCTTTGGAGTGGCAAGCAGCTGGTACCGCTCAGTTCATACACCATGTGGCGACCATGGATGCCCATGAGTTGCTGCGCGCGGCGTGGACGCATGCCAGCGAGGTCGTGAGCGGTCAGTACACCCTCAGCGCGTAGTCGCGGCCCGAGTCGCCAGCCGACGCCCCACACGTCCTGTACGGGCGTCTTGATGAGTGCCCTTTGCGTGACATCGGACCGTGTGGCTGGGTCGAGCCACAAGGCGCCGGCTAGCTCGGGTTGTTTCTTGGCGCGGTCGCCAGCGACCTTGCAGAGTGTTTTGCTGGGAGCGATGCCGATACTGACGGGGATGCCGATATTCTGCAACACGCGTGCTCTAACTTGTCTCCCCCATGCATCGTAGTCATCGATGGCTAGGGCGGATAGGTCGAGGAATGACTCGTCTACGCTGTAGAGTTCGATGCGCGGCGTGATACTGGTCAGCATCGCTGAGATGCGCTCGCTGATGTCGCCGTACAGTTCGAAGTTGGCGCTGAAACTCACGACACCCTCGCGCTCAAATAGCTCACGGTACTTAAAAACTGGGGCGCCCATCGGTATGCCGAGCGCCTTGGCTTCGTTGCTGCGCGAGACGGCACAGCCGTCGTTGCTGCTGAGGACGACGACCGGTCTACCTTCGAGATCGGGGCGAAATAGTCGTTCACAGCTGACGAAGAAGTTATTGGAGTCGATGAGTGCAAACATAGCTAGTACTGGTGCACTACGCTGGTGACCACACCCCAGATGCGTTCGGTGGTGCCTGGTTGCCAGCGGCTGATATAGAGACTACCGGCCTCATCCCACCAGATGACCATACTGCCCTGCTTGGGTGTCAGTGAGCGGTCCACGATGGCGGTATCGCCGTCGAATACGCCCAACCGGTGCCAGTGGTGCCCACGGACCCGGAAAAAGTACGTACTCGTCGGGTGTTTGATGAGAAGACGGTCGAGGCTGAGTGGCGCCTTGCCCCGCTCAGCGGCAGCGTTTGGGAAGCCTTTGTGTGTGGCGATTTCGGTGCCTGTGTCGAGCGCTGTTTCGTCGAGGAGGTTTAGTGGATCCATTGCAGTGCTCCTCCGGGCCAGTCTGGATCGGCCATATCTGGGCGGAAGCTGTCAGCGCTGATGCGGTGTGGTCGCTCCGTCAGATCGAAGGGGGTGTGGAGGGCGATGGCCTTCGCGCCAGGAAAATAGCGTTTAATTTGCTCAACGTCTTCAGTTAGGTAGTACGTCATACGGCAGCCTCCGCAGTGCGCGCTGCCAGTAGCGTCCAGCGGTCACCATCCTGACGCAAGCGGTAGGTTTGGCCGTCGTCTGCGCTCATGTCGAAGACGCGGACTGCCTCTGCGCCGCGGCGCACGAGATAGCGTAGCCCGCTCGCAAACGTGACAGCCTGGCCGTGGTACTCGATTTGGCGTGGGAAGCTCCGCATGTCGCGGCCGGTGAAATAAAACGCGTTTACTTGTACTTCTTGGTTAATAGCGTGAGTCATAGTAGGTCTCCTTCATTACGGGTAGTTGTATTGTCGCGAAAGCTCATCTACGGGCTTACATTTGTGGTATACGAGGCGGCAGCCGAGCTTTAGGGGGAGTGACGTATGGTCGAATGTATTTCGAGGGTACGTCAGAGGGGTGAGCCCCTCTTTGGTTTTTAACGACAAAAAGCCGAAGTACTAGTTAGTCTTTCGGCAACGGATTTGGTCTCTTTAGGGTAAGAGTGGAGGTGCCTGTCAGCGAGCGACCGTTACGCGTCTCGGCTGGAGATAAGGAACCCTATATTGTGTAATGAAGGTTACGCAGGGACCGGAGTATGCGACCTATGTAGTAGTCCGTGAAGTAAATGGATGGTAAAACAGCCAAGTCCTCACGTGGCTATGCTCTACTATACGCTCGTGCTTAGCGGCTTGCATAGTGTAGTTTCGGCTACAAGTCAGTGGAGTTATTTTACCCGAGGCGGTTGAGGAACTCGACGAGTTGACGCGGAGTTATCTCGGCTTTGACGAGGTAGCCGTCGGCCTGGTGCTCGATGTCGGCACGGACGTCGTCGCGCTGTTCGAGATTAGTCGTGATGATAATCTTGCCGTGGAACTTCGGTGTCTTTTTGGGGTCACGCAAGGTGCGGAGCACTTCGATACCGGTGATGTTCGGCACCATGAGATCGAGTAGGACGATGTCGTATTTGTCACTCTGCGCTACGGCCAGGCCTTGTTGGCCATCGAGCTGGACATCGACCTCGTAGCCGGCGTTTGTCAGCGCACGAGCATAGAGCTCACTAATAAAATGTTCGTCCTCGATGCAGAGAACTTTCTTGAGCTTTGGTTCGGGGGGTTGTGTTGTATCTTGGTTCATAGTCTATCCTTAGTCGCGGTACAGCGAGTGATTTTTAATCCAGCCGTGCGCACTCCGCGTTACGTCACTAGTATCACCCGTTTTGCCGGACTCTGCAAGTTTGGCAAACGGCAACACGGTAAACGTAAAGGTACTCCCCTCGTCCACCTTACTGCGGACCGATATCTGGCCACCATGTGCCTGGACGATGGCGTGACTCAGGTACAGACCGAGGCCAGTGCCGCCGATTTGCGCGCGGTTACGGTGATTTCGGTAGAATTTATCAAAAATATGCGGCAAGATGCTGCCGTCGATACCAAGCCCGAAGTCTTTCACACTCGTCTCGACTAGCCCATTGTCATTGAGATTGGCGGTGACATAGATTTCTTTAGTACCGCGCGAGTATTTGATGGCGTTATCGAGGAGGTTGGCGACAACTTCGTAGATGCTGTAGCGGTCGACGCCAACCGTCGGGAGATCGCTGGCGATATTTGTCTTGATGGTGATGTCACGTACTTTGGCGCGCAAACTGACGTCGTTGATAACGCTCTGGAGCAGTTCTGGCCACTTCTCTTCATGGAGGCTGAGTGTGAGCTGGTTGTCTTCTATCTTGGCGACGTTTAGGATGTTATCAACAAATGCGCTGAGCTGTAGTGCCGAGGCGTCCATTTTCTGCATAAAGCCTTTGAGCTCGGGGGTGAGTGATGGACCGAGTTCTTCATCAAATACCTCGATATATCCTCGTAACAGCGTCAGTGGTGTACGGAGCTCGTGTACAGCTAGCGCGACGAAGCTCATGGCCTGGTCGTCCTGGCTATAGACCTCGGTATGATCAAAGAGCACCAGCATGGTCTCGTAGCCCATCGGGTTTGCTTTGTTATAGTGAGCGGCGAGGTCGAAGATTTTGGTGTCTTTCTGCCCTGGCAGGCCGATACGCACGCGGTCCCAGTGACCATCGGCAGTGACTGCCTTTGGCTTTGTCTCTTTGAGCCATGAAGTGAATGTCGACTCGCTGCTGAACGACAAATCAAGCGCCGTGTAGAGGTTTTTGCCCGATAATTCGTCTTGGGGCAAGTCAAAGTATTTGGCGGCGGTTTCGTTCACGTAGACGATAGTTTCTTCTTTATCCAGGACAATCAGCGGTAGCGGCAATGCGTTCGCGACGAAATTCGCGTGGATGTCCTGAGCTTGCTTTTTCTCTTCCGACTTGCTGCTGTCTGCGACACTGGCAAGTTGGTATACGCTATTGGCGAGATTTGATACCAGTTCCCTGCCTAGCCGCACCTTTTCGAGCTCGGGCGCTGGCTTGTCGCCGCCCTGAGGGGAGACGTGTTGCACAGCGTCCCACACATGCTTCATTGGTTCGGTCGCTAGCCTGGTGAGAGCACGAGCCATGATAAAGACGAAGATGAGCCCTGCGATGCCCATGACTGCAAATAGCAAATCGCGCTCGAGTACGTATTGCAGCGCCCAATAAATACCGAGGACCACAGCTAAGCCAAGGACGAGCATCAGTGTAATGGTGCGGCTGAGCTGTCGATGAAAGCGGGTGAAAAAGTCCATATTCTTTGGTGGCTACTTATATTTGACGAGATTTGCAGCTGAAACGGCACTAAACCATGTCTGACCAGCGTTGAGTGCAACTGGTTTGCCATCGCTGCCAGTGAGAGTAATTGGTGATTTGCTGTCTGACTTCGCCCAGGATGCTGGGGTCACGGTACCATCCTGGAAGACATAGGCTTGGCCAGAACCAACGACATTATATTTGCTGTGATGGCCATCCGCCTCGAAACCATACTGCATGACTAGTGCTACGACGACTTTTGGTTTGATTTGTACTTCGTGACCGCCGCTCGTCACCGTCATATGTGGCGCGCCACCTTCGCTACGAGCATAACTGTTTGTCTTTGCGTCATAGTCGAAGTGAGCATTGTAGAGCGGACTTGAGATTGCAAAGTCGATGCTACTAGCGTTGGGTGTCGTACTCGCAGCATCTTTTTTACGTGTCAGCGACGTGTATGTAGCGGTGCTAAAGCCCTTACTTGCCTCGACCTGGTTGAGTTTCGCCATGCTGGTGTACATATTGTGCGGTGCATACCGGCTGTTGACGCGGTGATACGCTCCCGAATTGAAGAACTGGTCGAGATCTTTCACGCCCCACTGCTTGATATTTTGCAGCGCCTGGGGGCTGCCACCGACATGCGCGATGGCACAGTCAAAGCCGAGGCACCACTGGAGGTAATATGGCCGGACACTTCTGACGGGACCGATGTAGTCTGGGGTGGTGTCTTGGAATAGTGCGAGGAAGCGAGTAATGCCACCTTCGGCGATTGCCTCGAAGACGACTCCGGCGCTATCGAGCCCACTTTGTGGGCGTGCGTCCTTGCTGTTTTCTATCATGACACCGGTGACGGGTCGCTGATTGACCGCTGGTTCTACCGGAAGACCTGTGAGGTTACTCGGTACGGTGGTGATAGGAGGTGTGTAAGTCGGTTGGATACTTTTGTAGGTGCCGCCCATGTCGCCGGGTTGACTCAGCACTGCCGCTGCCGCACCGCCACCGATGAGTAATAGAGCCGCTACGCCGAGGATGATGCTCTGTTTTTTGCCGAGCGTCCAGCGCCATTTCATAAATGCTGCGTTATCTGGCTGCACTGTTGCCTGCTCCGGTTCGTCTGCTGCTTTTGTCTCACTGAGCGGGGCTTGCCACTGGTGTTGCGCGGGTTCCTCTGTCTCTGGAGGCGGCGTCGGGAGGGTGTCGCTAGCAGAAAACGCGTAGGTTGGCTTGGCTGGCTCAATAACGTCGCCGTGGATGGCGGCCTTGACGTCTTCGTGCTGGGCGTTAGCCGTCTCAAAATCTGGCAGCGGCTTCTGGGTGCGCTCCAGGGGATCTATTGTTTTTGGTTTTCTCCGTGCAGCCGAACCAGGCCCACGAAAATCATCAATCATAAGCATATTGTAGCAGAAGTGACAGAAAAAGACGTCCGCTTATGCTTGCGCCGCTATAAGTCATTCAGTACACTCAAAACAATCAGCGGAATCATCCAATGAATACAGATAGCACACCAAATATTGAGCGTATCGTACGCGAGGCGGCTGACTCTATCCACGAGCTAGCACGTGCTGCTGGGGCCCTTCCCCTTCGCGAACAACTTGTCACGCTCCATGCCGCAGGCAAAATGGCCGGGCACCTGCTAACAGTCGCTGGCCTAGACCCGGCAGAGATTGCTGGCGAATCACGCGAGCTTGCAGCCGAAGTACAGCCCGATGTAACAGAAGCAGTTCAGCTAGCCGGGAGCACTGCGGTTGCCACAGAGATACATCAGGCAAGCAGCCCGATCAGCTTATCGCGAGGTGTGAGTGTCCCTGAAGAGACGCTTCCTCACCCAGAAGCAGCCCCAGCCAGTTCCGAACAAGACACGAGAAGTCCTTCGCTGGGAGAAATGATAGTAAATTCTCGTGACGGTAGTGTAAAGTTATTCGGCAAATCCAAACTGCGTATCATACGACTGTTTGACTTCCTCGAAACACAGCCTGAGCCAGTTAGCCCGCAAGATATTATTGATTCGAAAGTGTTGCTGCTGCCTGGAGAAAATGCCGACGAAGCGGCAGCCAAGTCGATTTGGGACAGAACTCGAAATGCCATAAAACGACAGGGTCTACAAAGGTTTCTTGAGAAATCAGGCGACACAACGACGCGAGCATACACGCTACACGCAGATAATGTGAAGACGGCGTTTCCTGACTACGCTTCCGCACTGCCGAAAGCAGTAACTGCCGAACTCCCTTCAACAGATCAAACGGAGACAATTGGAAGCGATGATTCTGTAGATTCGCATCCAGAAGCATCCACCGGTGATGCCAACGAGACCAGCGAGACAGAGATTTTGGCTGAGCCAAGCGAGTCATTACTATCTGATGACTTTACTATTAATGCATATCCACCCAATCAACGAAAGGCTGTCTTGAGGGCTCGTAGGCTTGCCCTATACCTCGCGCAAAAGGGCTCGTTCTATCGTAGTGATGTACAAGAGCTGATGCTTGATGAAGATGAAGTGCTCGGGGATATCGCAGAAGGTGCAATGGGCATGCGCATAAAAAATGCACTGAATAAACTCGAACGAGACCCTCTATTTGCCGGAAAGATACAGCCCGTACAACGACCAAAGAGACGTATCGAATACGTATTTACTGACTATGCACTAAGTGAGGTCGACCAAACGACACCTGAACCGGTTGAACCTGTCAATCCAGATGCTTTAGTTGAGGCTGCGCGTGAGCTTCAGGCAGCACTTCCATCGACGAGTGAAACCGATTTGACGACAGCTGTGCCTGCAGAGCCAGAAGCAGCTGATGACGCGTCTGCTGAAGCCGTTGAGCAACACCTCTCCCCGGAGGCTGAGCCATCCGTTGACATCCCTGCTGATACGGCTGGTATTTATGAAGAAACGCCTGAGCCTGACGTCGAAGCTGATGCGGCTGACGAAGAGCTGGGTAGCCAAGTGGTGCTAGCGTTTCAAAAGGCCGTCGGTGACGAAACATTGCCCGAGCAATTTATGCCCCTAACAAGTACTGGTGTTGGATACACCGAAGATGAGAACGGTAAGCGTACGTATTACCTGGCAAATCAGCCACAGTATATTCATGGTCTAGCCAAAGACACATTTGAACTGCTATTGGAACGACCGCAGGGTGAGATTGATTTCGAGCTGTTACGCCAGAAGCTTGCTGAAAAGACCGGCAGAACTATCGACATTAACCCACTCAATCGAGCTCTCACGGATCTTGAGCATCGGTTTGGACGAAGTGGCGGCTTCTTCTCGACCCCACGAAAAGTAGGTGAAATGTACTACCGATACGTGGGTATTAGGGGGATACTGACCGAAGAAGAGCGAGGTGAAGTCGAGGATTTTTTAGCGCAACGCGACAAGACTCCGCAATCTAATACAGGAGTTGCATCAGAGCCAGCCCCGCCTACCCCGCGCTTAATGCCAGCGCGCCAGCCAGCTCCCACACCAGCACCAAGGAGACGGGTAGCGTCGTCGCCTGCCCCTCAAAACGGTTCCACCATTCCTAAACGTTTTCTTCGCACCCAGGCGGACCAAGAAATGCTGGTAGCATCATACGGCAAAAAAGGAGTGCGGCTAGTCGAGTTTATGGAGGCCAATGTCAACAAGGAAGTAACAAACGAAGATTTATTGAGGTTATTTCCTGATGATGACCTGAAGGTTTCTCAGGTATTAGCTCAAAACACACTTGATATTATGGCGAGTACGCCGGAGTATGTCGGACGTATTACGCAGGGAGAACGCGGCTACGAACGAATTTTGCTGCCTGAGTCTGCTCGTACCAAAAGCGTTGAGGAGCACCTTTCTCCTACGGCCGCCGAATTCCTCCGACTGGTACGCGCGAACAAACATGGCGTGATGCTTGGCGCTGCAATCCATGCAGTTGGTGTGCGCTTTGGCAAAAAGCCGGAATTTGCAGATGCGACTGCTGCTATCGGAGAGCTGAAGTTATTCTTCGGCCCTCGGTTTGTCATGGAGCCAAACGGGAGCCCCGGCTCAGCGATGCTTCGTCTGCTATCCGCTGAAGACATGGTCTATTCGAGGCGTGGGCAGAAAGCGGTCTAGCCGATAGAAATAATTGACAGAATATGTTATAATAAAGAGATAGAGTCAACGTCAACACAAAAACGACCGTCAATGTGAGTTTGCGCGTGGTTGTCTATTGGTTGGCGAGGCGTTGTAACGTCGTATCTTGGCCGAGGAGTGCAAGGGTGTCGTTGAGCTGTGGGCTAAACGGTGCCCAGGTAGTGTAGATTCGGATGAGGCTAAAAAGTACGCCAGGCTTCTGGCCGGTTGTCTCGAGTAATGCGTTGAGGGCGTCCTGGATGGCCTCCGGCGTCCAGTCATCTACTGCGGCGAGTGCATCGTGGGCGGCCGCGATGAGCGTCTTGACCTCTTCGCTACTGAGTTTCTTGAGTTGCTTGTTCTCGCTGATGAGCGACTCGTCGCGCGCTGGTTCTGCAAAGAAATAACTCGTCAGTGCTGGCAGATCTCTGAGTGTTTTGAGTCGCTCCTGCGCAAGCGTGAGGACCTGCCGCTTATAGGATTCATCGGCCTTTTTAGCTACTTCCGGCCAGAAGTACTCGACTCGTTTGTATAGCTCGTCGAGTGATAGCTCACGGATGAAATGGCCGTTGACCCAGAGGAGACGCTTCTCATCAAACCGAGCGCCACTGCGCCCTACCCTACTCAAGCTAAACTTCTCGATGAGTTCATCCATGGTAAATACTTCTTGGGTAGTGCCGTCATTCCAGCCAAGCGTTGCGATGAAGCTGACGAGTGCCTCGGGCAGGTAGCCGTCGCGAATGTAGTCGAGGACGTCTTTTGCGCCGTCGCGCTTGCCAAGTTTTTTATTGCCCTGCTCATTCATGATATGTGGCATCGTGGCGAAAGTAGGCCGCTCTACGCCGAGGGCTTCATACAAGTTTAGGTAGTTTGGCATGCTGCTGACAAATTCCTGCCCGCGTATGACGTGGGTTATCTCCATCTCGGAGTCATCGACGATGTGCGCGAAGTTGTAGGTTGGGTAGCCGTCAGACTTCATCAGGATAAAATCATCGATGACTTCTGGTCCTGTTGAAAGATCACCCATAACTTCGTCATGCCACTGGTATGACTTCGGGTCACTCTTAAATCTAAGTGGCGTCGTGCCGTCCCAGGCCGGCGGGTTTTCTGGTCGATGGGTGCGGTACAAAAACGGCTGTTTAGCCTTCTGAGCTTCCTCGCGGAAGGCTTGAACCTCGGCTGGACTGTATGGGTCGGCGTAGGCGCGCCCTGAGTCAATAAGTTGCTGAGCCCACTTCCGGTAACTATCGAGCCGCTGTGACTGGATATACGGGCCATAGTCACCGCCGATATCAGGGCCTTCGTCGTACTGGAGCCCGAGCGTTTTTAGGCAAGCCACAAGATGCTCAGCTGAGCCTTCGACCTCGCGCACTTTGTCAGTGTCCTCGAGCCGTAGTACAAATTGCCCGTTTGCCTGGCGTGCGGTCAGGTATGCAAATAGTGCCGTGCGTATGCCGCCGACATGCAGAAACCCGGTTGGAGATGGTGCGAAACGCGTCCGGACAGTCTTCATAGAGATAAGTATATAAGATTATCTCTGTTAATAGAACAGGGTCTCACGAAACGGTCAATCCATATAGGTAGTGTCAACTGGCTTCTTGATGTCTCTGCTGTGTAACCCAATGTCTATCGGATATTCACCATTGAACGGAGACAGGTTGAGGTTCTCAGCCGGAAGGCCCGAAGCGCGAACCATCGCGCTGACAGGGAGATACCCAAGGTGGTCGCAACCAATCTGTTTCCGCATTTCTTCGATGGTCATGACGGCCGCAGCAAGCTTCGATTGTTCAGGCATATTGATACCATAAAAATCCGGGAAACGCACCGGCGAAGAGCCAAGCAAGACGGACACTGTACGTGCACCCATGGCGCGCACCTGTTCGACCACGACCGGGATTGTCGTGAGTCGGACGATGGAGTCATCCATCAAGATGACGTCTTTTCCTCCCAGAACTGGCATTGGGTTGTGCTTAGCCCGCACCGCAAGATCACGCTCAGACTGTGTTTTCATCATGAAAGATCGTGTGACGAGCTGGTTTTTATATATTGCATGCTGTATTGGGAGACCGGTCGCCGTCGCATAGCCATCTGCCATCGGGTACGATGTCTCTGGTACAGGGACGATCACGGTGTTATTGGCATCTGTCTGTGGGGGATGAAACCTTGCCAGTTCCTCCCCGAGCCGGTAGCGCACATTGTATACAAGCTCGCCATTTAGCACGCTATCAGGACGAGCAAAGTAGACGTATTCAAACATGTCAAAATGAGGCATCGACTCAGCCAGCTGTCGCTCCTCTACAATTTCTCCGTCTTTAATCACCACCATCTCGCCTGGTTGTACTGATCGCAGATGGTCGGCATCAATGTCTTTTAGCCCAGATGTTTCTGACGCAACGACTGCACCACCATCAAACGAGCCGAGTTCCAGGGGTCGGATGCCGTGTTGATCGCGGGCAGCAATCAGCAGATCGTCGTGCATCGCCACGAAGGAAAACGCGCCACTGATGCGTTCAAATAGTCCCGCGAAAGCATCAGGCAGTGGCTGGCGTAACCGTTGTAACCTATCTCCGAGCGCAATACCCATCTTCTCCGAGTCGTTGTAGTGCTCTAGATTAACGCCTGCGCCACTCAGGTCATACTCCAGCGCAGTGGTGGTCGGTAAGTTGCCATTATGACCTGTCGCAAGGCGTAAGAACGGGTTTACAAATGGTTGCAGATGGGCCATCGGGTTTCCATTTTTACCGTTTGTCGAATACCTATTGTGACCGACAGCTACCTGCCCAATAAGCGCATCAACTTTTGGTTGTGTCAACACCCCCTCTACCGAGCCTCGGTTTCGGTATTCGTTGAGCTGTTCACTCGTGCCACCCGATGCGATACCGGTGGCATCACGTCCTCGGTGCTGGAGCCCAGCGAGAACAGGTCGTACAAAGGATGCTGCGTGTCCATCGGGGGCCTCCATAGACACGCCGACAACCGCACATTTTTCTTGCACTTCTCCACTCATATAATTCTAGAGTATCAAATTCTCGTGGTGTTGGTGTGTTGTGAAATAGGATTGCTTAGCTATTTTTGACAAGTGAAGTGAGCTGGTTGTCGGAGAGGGCTTGATCGCCTGTCACCTGGTACCAGACGCCGTGTTTCACCCATGTTGCGTGGGTATTAGAGAGTCGGTAGACTTTCTCATCGCCAGCTTGTAGAGTCGAGTAGTTCGGATCGCCATTTGCGCTCACCGAGGAGACTTCTTTGATCATGTCTTGGTCGCTCCAATTGGTCGACTGTTGGATGAGCTGGTATTGCCCCTGGCTATTGCTGAGGCCGATAATGCGCTTGCCGTCGTGTGCGCTGACGCCGCTATATGCGAACCCGCTGGCTGCGAAATCGGGTGCGGCCGTAGCTACCCCAGCACGAACGCCGGCAATACTCAGTTGTAAACCAGGCAAACTCTGGTAGGCGCCAAACCCTGCTAGCAATAAGATAGCGGAGACACCTGCAGTCATGCTCGCAATATGTAGACGAGCTTTTCGTTTGTAGGATTGATGTCGGGCATGTGCATCGACATAGTGGTTGGCGTTGGCGACTGCCTTTTCAAATATGTCTACAGGGTCGTTGGATGGCTTTGGTGCCGGCGCAGCAATCTCCTCTTGTGGCTTTGGGTCGTCAGGTGCCATACGGACTGGCAGATGCGCTGTTTGAAACTGCGGGGTGAGAATATGAATGTGCGTAGTGTTTTACCTGCTCGTGTTTCTCGATGTGTTTTGCACGTTGTAGTCTGCTGGGGCTGACCGTGTTGACGCTCACCTTTTTCACGAGTATTCTGTCGGCTTGCTTGACAAGCGGAGTTTGGACGTTGAGGGATTTCTTAAGGCCGTGGGCCGGTTTCTTGACTGCGCGTCGCATGAGCGTTTGAGAAGGTTGTCTACTGCGTTGTGCATGAGAGGCGATATTGTGGGGGCGCTTACGCGTTACCGTCTCTGTTTTCTTGTGGGTGAGTTCCTGGTCAACAGGCTTTTGCTTTGGAGTCGAGGGCGCGGTAGCGGCGTGAGTCCGAGCCTGAGTTGCAGGAGCATTTGATTTGTGGAGGGGCTCTGGTCGTTTGACGTCTTCGACCATAGCGCCAGTCACGGCGTCGTAGGTCTTGCCATTTAGTTCAACCGTTGCGTTTTTCATGTTTGACCCTTATGTTTGACCCTTTTTCTGACTCTTTGTATCACGTCTGTTGCTTCTTATATCCCATCATACCGTCAAACAGCGGTAAACGCAAGCGGGATGCAAAGCGACTATACCACTGTAAATACTCGGTGCGGTATACTAGTAGGTGCTATGGATTTTCTAGACCCCGCAAAGGAGCGCCGAACTCGGCTTACGCTGTTTGTTGGTTATGCTCTGATAGCACTAGCAATCGGGTTCGCCAGCCTCATTTTACTGTACTGGTCCTATGGTTATTCGGTGAACCGTAATGGAGCTGTCGCACAAAATGGGTTGGTATTTGTGTCGAGCCAACCGAGCGGCGCCACGATATCGCTAAACGGCACTGAGACCAAGGCCCAAACTGGAGCTAAACTAAACCTCAAGAGTGGTACCTACATAGTCAACCTCGCCCTCAAGGGCTACACCCCATGGCAGCATCCAGTCACGGTCCGTGGTGGTGATGTGCAACGCTTCGATTACCCGATTCTCTTCCCGACTAACCTGACAACCAATACGCTGCAAGTGTTGAAGACGCAACCATACTTCATGACCCAGAGCCCAGATAAGCGCTGGATTGTGTGGATGAACCAGGCCGAGCCAGGTACGCTGCATATGTATGATCTGAAGGACCCAGCGAATCCTGTTGTCAGTGATATAGTGCTGCCAGCCAGTATCTACACGGCGAGCACAGGCCCGCAGAACTGGACTGTCGCGGAGTGGTCTAGTGATAATCGTCATGCATTGCTCAAACATGACTACAAAACGGCTCAGGGGGCTGGGAGCGAATACATCATGTTTGACCGAGCCAAGCTAGACGGCAGCCAGAACTTAACGACTTCGCTTACCCTCCAACCAACAGAGATACTTAGTCTGTTCGACCAGAAGCCTGACGAGTTTTATGCCTACAACTCCCAGACTAAGCTACTACGTTCTTTTAGTGCCAGCGGGCCACTTGATGTCCAGGTTGCAAATGTGAGAGCGTTCAAAACGTATGCTGACAACACGGTGCTGTACGTCACTGATACGCCACCAGGGGGTACCCAGACGCCTGGTGAAGTCAGTGTTGTCCTCCAACAAGGTGATCGCACGATTGTGCTCAGACAATTTGCAGATAACGCGCAAGCTGACGTATTTGCTAGACATTGCCGAGTTTAACGCTAACTGGTATGTTGTTGCGGGCTCAAGCGATGAAGACGGCGTCTACATCTATAAGGACCCCCAAACGCGCAATAGTAGTGCGACGACCGCTCCACCAGCGTGGCGATTCCTCCGGGTCAAGCAACCGACCTATGTGGCCTTTTCAGCCAATGCACGATTTATATTAGCCGAAAATGCGCAGAGTGTAGCAGTCTATGATGCGGAGAATGTGCAAACCTTTGTGTATTCATTGCCACATAAGCTCGATGCCCCCCAAACACACGTGCGCTGGATGGATGGTCACCGGCTGACCTACATCAGTGATGGCAAACTGATCGTCACTGAGTTTGACAATTACAATACACGAGTCTTGCAGGCCGCATCTCCAATGCTAGCACCGATGTTCTCCAGGGACAGCCACTTTGGCTACACACCAGTCCAGTCTGCTGCGGCTTGGCAACTGACGACGACCCCGTATCTAGTTAAGTAGTCGCGTTTAGTTCTGCCCTGAAAGTGAGCGCCAGATTCTCGTCCAGAGTGTTGGGCCGTTGCTAGTGATGCTTTCTGGGTCAGATTGTGCAGTAGGTGTTGCGGTAGTGTTGGTTGCGATGCTCGGGCTAATCTGTTCGCCCCAGACAACAAGACGGTTAGTGCTAAAGCCAGGTGGATCGCATGTGATGAGCACGGCGGTTGCCTGCTTGCCCTTTGTGTCATTGAGGACGCTGACTTGGGTTGGAGGGACGATTTCACGGGCGAACACCTGGTAGGCATAGACCTTGCCGTTATACGTTATGTAGAACACATCACCCGTAGTTAGTTCGTGGAGGAGCACAAAGGCGAACTTGTATTTCCCGTTATTGAAAATATTTGAGCTACTGTGCCCGAAAAACGCCGCATTGCCGTTTTGTCCTGGCAATACGGTACTTGGATAATGTATGGCACCGTTGGCAAGTGCATTTTGCACGTCTTTTTCCTGGGTACTCGGAAGATTAAAATCGACCGGTATCTGGATGTTAATCTTCGGGACAATCACCGTTGGTGTTGCCGCCTCAGTTGAGCTGAGGTTGCTCACAATGACAGGAGCAGCAGTAACTTTACGGCTCGGCTGGATGAAGGGCGCGATGAAATATTCATTGAAAAACCCAAACAAAAGTACGATAACTACCAACAGCCCCATGCCAAGTCCAAACATCAGTGACTGCAGGTGATGTTTGAGCTTGAGGTTGCCATTGGCACTAACGGTGCGGCCGATTCTCGAGGTAACCTGTCCTGTTTTGCTGCGTTTAAATTTCAGCGCTGGCGGGCTTTTGGCTATGGTGGTACTGAGTTTGCCGACGCGCTTTGGCTGGTGTGGTATTGCTGGGGGCATTGGTTCGACCGCTCCAACGGTCACCCCATTGGGCGAGGCGGTAAGCGGGTTAACACTCTCGTTTTCGAGTCGTTTTCGGCTCGCAACCGGGACATGTTTCTGAAATAGTTTCTGATAAGGAGTATGCTGGCTGCTATCGTAGAATTCTGCCCAAACCTCTTTACGCTCAGGTTCGGACAAGCCTAGGTAATATTTGTGCCAGGCAGTCTGGATATCTGCGAGGCTCATACCCGAATCGCTCAGTTCTTTCATGAATTGCTGGTGTCTGCTCGGCATCTTGTCCTGCTCGGCATCTGCCATGGCAGCCACGGCATTTGGCTCTTCGCCGTATGCCTGCGACATCTTTGAGCGTGCCAGCTCGACCGCTTTTTGGCGGTTGGCTGCTTCTGGATCGGTCAGCGGATTTACAGTCTTCATAACGGATTGTAGCGCCTAGCGGAAGAGATACTCGCCCACTCGCGTTTCTTACATAAGTATAGTACACTGTACCTCTGATAGCCATGGGTAATCCATGAGCATTGTTCATCACCAGGGCGAGTGGCGGAATTGGTATACGCGCACGACTCAAAATCGTGTTCCTTACGGATTGAGGGTTCGATTCCCTCCTCGCCCACCAATGGAACTCTTTAACCTCTCAAGCGAGAGGTTTTTGTATACTAGAGTCATGCTGATACGAAGCGCTAGTTTGTCTGATGCTGGTGAAATTATTAGCTTGCTGGAGCGTTCGCAGCATGCAACAGGTTTACCGAACCCAGCGTATACACCGCCTGAGACGCTGGGCGTCACATTATACCAACGGGATGCGATTGAGCGCTTCGTCGCGGTCGAAGCGGGACAAATCGTTGGCCACGCCCTTATAGAACGATCAAACCCAGCGCATGAAGCAAATTGGCGACAAGCGCTACACGGCGATCTGAGCCCGCTCATCGAAATGGGTGGCGCATTTGTTGAGCCAACGCTCTCAGGCCGAGGCATTTGGACTGCGCTCCTTAAGTATCGTATGTCTCGTATCCGTGCATTAGACGCGTGCCCGGTAACCGCCACTTGGAATACGAATGGGCATGTCAAACGTCGTTTTCTAGAGCTTGGCGGTGTATCTGCGGGAGAAGTCGTAACACCCCGGGGCGTGGTAGATTTATTCGTCTTCTCAAAACTATCTGTTGATTAGGCAACGGAAACTGATATCATCACGCCTACGAATATACCGAGAGTGTTGAAGGCGATGTCGGAGAGTGAATTGCGGAGGCTTTCGTAGCCAAATATGATGCCAAATTTGCCGAGCAACGGCGACAGGATAAAAATCTCGAATGGCTCCCACGCGAGCATGACGAGCCATATGAGTAGCGGGCTGATGCCAGTCATAAGTAGGACGAGCCCTGCGCCCGTGGCGAGATGGACAAAGCTCCACATATCTACGAGGGCGTTATTCCGTCGATGTTTTGGTGTTGGCATTATCCATTGATTATAACCCATCGTCAGGGTCGAAAAAATCACTGTCACCCAGCACCACCTCAAGATTAGCTGAACTCAAGGTGCTGATTGTGTCATCGAGTGCTCGTCTAGCGGGCACGCGTGCAGTGTCGCCGACCATCGCGAGTGGCAAAAACTGAGGCAGATCACCGACAATACCCATGGGGTGTAGGATGACGTTTCGGATTCGTTCAAATTCCGCATCAAGCTCGGGTGACTCCACGGCAAACCCCAACATGACGCGGCCATCGATTTTTGCCGTATTGCCTTCAGTGACTCCCGCTGCCAGGCGCGAGGGCGTTTCAAAATCGAGTGCTTTAAGGACGACGAGCTCCGTGACGGCGCTCGTTATGAAACGTTTCTCTTGTGTTCGCGCCCAGAGCGCCTGCCGAATTGACGTCATGACGGCCTTCGGTAGTAAACGCACCGCAGGAGAAATGAGCTCTACCGCAAGACCCTGCTCCGCCAAGGTACCCTGTACTCGTCGCTGGATAGTACTCAGGCCATACTTTGCATGCACCGCGTCATTGGTTGCGAGGCGACCGAACGCACGGTCATTATAAGCCCCGAAATTACCTTCTAGAACAGACATATAATTATATTATAACACAAAATGCAATATTACTCAATGATACTGGTTACACATGCCTCGAATGTTTTGGTCGGGTTCTGCAGCCACCAGGTGGCAGCACCTGCTGCCGTTTTGACGCGCCAGACTCCGTCGTTGGCGTCTTTGTGTGTCCCAACCTGCCCGTGTACCGCGACAATCTTGTGTTGCTGATGATGCGTTATGACTGACAGGGATTGATGGGCGGTTGTGAGGTCGTGTAGGAGCTCGACGAGTTGGACGAGTCCCAGGTCACTAGTGAAGGCGTATGGCAGTTTCAGGGAGAGCCCGAGCTTCTGAAGTTGGCCCATACTGATGACCAGTAACGTATCTGGTCTGGCTTGTATCGAGTTAGGTTGGGAGCAGAAATAATCAGCCGCGTCTTTTGTGATGGTAAGCTGCCCAGTGTATTTTTCTATAAACTGTTCCAACATTGCGGCTGTTTCGCTGTTGCGCCCCAAATCTCCTGCTAGCACAACACCATCCGACCAACGAGCTGCATCGAGCAGCTCGGCCAGCGTGCTCGTCGCGAACCCACCACTCGGGTTACTCGGTGCAAAATCAGCTTCAGGGAAGAGCTTCCCCACCATTCGCTCCAGACTGCTCGGCAGCATAACTCTGACGACACCAATGCCTGCTTTGGTCGCGCTCGCATATGCATCGGCAGGTGCGGCGAAACTCTGCGCATGGCCACCGATGATGAGCAATTTGCCAGCCGTACCTTTTGTCTCTGGTCGTGCCCAAAGCAAGTCTGGGTAGAGAGGTTTATCTGTTTGTCGGTGCCAGTAGTCTTGCGCCATATCTATTAATTATGCTATAATTTAGGCAATATGACAATTCAAACACCAGGCGAAACCCTCGCCATTGACTTCGAGTGGCTTACGCCGCACCCTGACGAAACGGGTGTGCTTGTCGATGCGTCCGGCAACCGACACAGCGCAGAGCCGGAGCTATACACGGATACGGCAGTGCTGGGTATCGAGGGGCTAAAAACGGCCTTTGGGTTAGTTGGCTCTCCCGGCGCTGGTGCTGAAGCGTCTCACACGCAGAACTACAGTTCGTAGACAACGTTCTTGCGCTCGACGACTATCTTCCAGCTCTTTTCTTTTGCTAACTCATATAAATCTTTTGTTGGGTTAAATGCGATGGGATGCTCGACGAGTTCGAGCATCGCGATATCGCTCGGGCTGTCGCCGACAGCGATACTACCCTGCCATGTTGCATGGTGTTTCTCGACCAGTTCCTTTAGTATCTGGCCTTTGCGGGTATGCGCAAGTTCGACATTGCCGCTAAATGCTTCGCCACTTCGTTCATAGCGTGGACCGACAACGTCGTCGAAGCCATAGTGAGCGGCGAGTTTATCGAGCAATTCTTGTGGTGAACCAGAAATTGCAAATAAGAGGTAACCATCTGATTTGAGTGAAGTGATGAGATTGCGCGTATATGTGTAGACTTGGTCTTTGTACTGCCCAAAAACCTCTGTGACCGCCTGGTCGTATGCCTCTGCTGAAATTCCGCTGAGCGCGGTTTGGAACACGTCCACCACCGCTGCTTCGTATTGGTGGTAGGCGTCCTGACTGTTGCGGTTTTTCCAGACCATCCGGCTCTCGTGCAGCCGGTCGAGGGAGCCTTTAGGCAGGTGGCCTCGTTTGCCAAGCTCATGCGTCACGGCATGGTACAACTGCCATCGTATCAATGTGCCATCAATGTCGAACACCGCAAAACGAGGGGCGTTCACGCCGAAAGCCCTTTGATGGTCCTGAGACATGCTTCGGCGAGTTCTCGTGCCTCTGCTTGGTGAGTGGCCCGGCCGTCGATAGCACGCTTGGCCATGCTGACGGCGTTGTCGAGCTCATGGTCCCGGTTAATGACCCATGCATGGTCTGGGTTCGTTTGCGCGAGTGACCACTCGAGACTGTGGATAGCCTCCAGTCGACGCGCATCCCTGCCTTTGTCTCCAAGCGGGAAGCGGGCATCAAAGCGCTCCAGCCAATGCTCTGGCACGGTGGCAATAGAGAGGACTTGTACGCTACCATACCCAAGCTGGCGAAAGCCATCGATGGAGCTGGCGAAGACATCACCGACGTTGTAGTCGTAAGGATATCCGTCCCCTTCACTGCCATAGATAAGCAAGCTGAAGGGGTTGATGTTGTACTGCAACACCTCGTGATTCTCGATACGCTCTAAGAGTGGAGCGAGCCCAGCATCGCTGTGCCCATAGTACGTATAGCGCTCTTTGTTATCTCCTGGTCGAGGCTCCCGCGAGGTAAACACGATAAATTCGCCGAAGCGGCTATCTTGCGTGATGAGTTGCTGCATGACAGTCGTTTTGCCCATGCAGGTGGCCCCCACGAAACAAATGACGTGCGCATCCGCCACCTGCTGCAGCACCTTCGGTGCGGGCTTGTACGTCGGTTGTTCGGCCAGTAGCTGCCGCAACCGCTCCTCTGTCTCCTCCGAGATCATGATATCCAGTATACGCTAGTCGCCAATGGACTATAAGCCAGTGGTCAATTGTCTGTAAATAAGTCGCTGCGCGGTCACCGTTTCGTGCTCGGATTTGTGCCCAGAGACAACCCAGGTGAGTGAGCTATTTGGTAATAGTTTGTGTAAGGTGTAGGCAGTTTTGGGCGGGCATATCATGTCGTATCTGCCCTGCACAATATATACCGGCATGGTTATTTTGTCTGTGCTATCAAGAATATATCCATTGGGCATGAAGCAGCGGTTAGCGAGATAACGCATCTCTATCAATATTCCTGCCGGGTCGAAATCATCAATGTTGGTTGGTATCACATTATCATCGAGTGAGATAGCACTGCCTTCGAGTGTCGAATATGCGAGCGCAGATGCTTTTGCCGCTTCTACGTCGTTACCCATTGCCTGTTCAAAGTGAAATGCACTGGGGTCTGCACGGTGCTCAGCTGGCACAGTGGCTTGGTACTGTTCCCACGCCTCTGGAAAATGCGCCTGAAACATTCCCTTATCTACCCAGTCAATCTCATTTTGTGCGCCCGTGAGTACGCCGCTGATGACGAGCGCCTCTACGCGCGTTGGTTCTTGGATGGCGTAGTACAGCGCGAGGGTGCTACCCCATGAAGCGCCGGTGAGGATGAACATGTTGATTTTCAGATAATCTGCGATTTTAGTGATGTCGCCAGCAAGCTCCTCGGTGGTGTTGTGGTGCCAGCGCCCGTTGGGTAGGCTTTTGCCCCCTCCGCGTTGGTCAAAGAACACAACCCGCTGAGTGAGGGGGTCAAATGGCGTCTTGTGTTTGTCCTTGGTATTGCCGCCAGGACCGCCGTGCAGGAAAATAATCGGATGTTTTGCTGATTTGTTGCCCCAATCATGCACGTATAGCGTGTGCCCGTGCCCGACATCGAGCATGTGTTCGGCGATGGTGTGGCTGTCAGGATTCATTTCTTTTTCCAGTCGCCGCTATTCATGCGGTTGCCTTTGGACTGCATGTGCCAATCGTGTGGGTTTGAGAGCCAAATTGCCTTGTGCATCTCTCTGGCGGCCGCTGTAAACAGTTTGGTTTCGCCAACGTGTTTGCGCATATTGGTCCATGAGTCTTCGCCGGCAAGCTTAATCCCTGTAGCAGATTGCTCACGCAGCTCCATGTCGACATCCAGATTATCAGCGTCTTTGACGATACGCGCCTCGAGCGTTTTGCGCTCCTCGTATTCCTTGAGCAATGCTATGAACTCTTCGCCCAGCGATGTGTCTTCGAACATGTCAGCCAGTGCTTTGTCTTCGTGTCGGTCGACATACTGACGAGATAGATAATCGACGTCGCCGGTGCGGCTCTCTGCCACATCGTGTGCCATGGCAATTTTGACTATTTTTTCGGTATCTACATCCTTGCCCTCGCGTTTTGCGATGGTGAGTGCAATCCAGATGACACGGAACATGTGCTCGGCATTGTTCGCGACATTGGCCATGTGAAACCGCTGCCACTGGCGTGGCATGTGGCGCAGTGCGCCTAATTCGTACAGAAGCTCCAGGTCTCTATCCATACATTGATTGTAACAGATTGACGTATGGTTTTGGGTTATCCCAGATATCCATGTGACCACCCGGGAAGCTTACGAGTACCTTTAGAGCTCTATGGATACTGGGCAGTGGTCGGAGCCCATGACGTCAGGATGGATTTGTGGGTTTTTCACTTTGGCGGCAACGCCTTGCGAGCCAGCCAGTAGTCTATGCGCCAGCCGACATTGCGGGCGCGGGCGTTAGCCCAGTGAGTCCACCAGGTGTAGGCGTCAGTTTTATCTGGATATGCCGTACGGAATGTGTCGACGAAGCCGGCGTCGAGGAAGTCTTGGAAGCGCTCGCGCTCTTCGTCGGTAAAGCCGTGCTTACCGACATTGGCTTTTGGATTCGCCAGGTCTATTTCCTTGTGAGCGACATTCATGTCGCCGCAGTAGAGGACCGGTTTCGACTGCTCGAACTGCTTTAGGTAGGCAATCATCGCCGGGTCCCAGTGATCGTGCCGGAGGCTCAGCCGTGAGAGATCACCCTTACTATTTGGCGTATACGCAGTGACCAACCAGTAGTCAGCAAATTCGGCGGCGATTACCCTGCCCTCTGCATTCGGATCTCCGTACGTGTCGCCGGTGACATTAAACTTTTTGATAATATCCTCTGGGAATCCATCGACGTACTGAAGTGCCTTTTGCCTACTGAAAATCGCAGTGCCACTATAGCCCTTTTTGACCGCGCTGAAGAAATGCTCCTCGTACTGTGGCAGATCGAGCTCAAACTGCCCCCGCTCAGCTTTGGTCTCCTGTAGACACAACACGTCCGGGTCGTGTTTGTCGATTAACTCCTGCAGCGCGCCTTTCGTGAGCACTGCCCGAATCCCATTCACATTCCAACTGTATAGCTTCATAGTGCTAGTATAGCGCAGATACCCTCAACAGGGAGAATAAGGTGTGCACGAGTACTAGTAATAAACAATAAATTATGCTATAATATAGATAAGTTTGTCTCTCTGGGTTTACCTGGAATGAGTCTACAAACTGAGAGGCTCTCACCAGAGAGAATCGCTGTACAGAAAAGTGCCAGCCAGCAATGGTGTGGTACTTTGCACGTTCCCAATTCGGCAAGAACGCTCTCGAAGGAGAATTGCAATGCCTAGCTACGCCCAGGACATCCGGCAGCGGTTCAGCCAACTGTCACAGACCTTCCCCGGTTACGAGCGGGTTCTCACGCAGATCCTGTTCGCTCTGATCGCTCGCGAGCACGTGTTGCTCTACAGCAAGCCGGGCCGCGCCAAGACCCAGATCGCCAAGTCCATCTTCGACATCTTCGCCGGAGCTCCGGTGTTCATCACCCAGCTCACGCGGGACATGTCCAAGGACTCCATCTTCGGCAACATCATCGCCGACGACCTGTTGAAGGACGGACGTGAGGTCTACAACCTCAAAGGCGGCATCGTGGACTGCGTGTTCGCCTATCTCGACGAGTTCTTCGACGCGCCCGACGAGGTCCTGAGGTCCCTCCTGAACGTCATGCACGAGCGGGAGTTCCACACCAAGGACATGGGCACCGTCAAGTCCCCCTTGCACACCATCATCGCGACGACCAACTTCATGCGGCTCAACGAGGCGCGTGAGGCCATCTTCGACCGGTTCATGTGCAAGGCCGTCATCCAAGGGATCGACGGGCTCGCCGACTCGATGCGGGTGAGCGACACCTACCTGACCTACTCGGGCAAGTCGGTGGATCTCGAGCCCATCGACTACGAGGAGTTGTCCAAGCTGGCTGACAAGGTCGCTCGGTCCGAGGAGGACGGCGGCGTCATCATCAGCAAGGGCATGCGCCTGCTGCACATCATGCTCGTCAAGGAGTTCCAGCGGCGCAGGACCGAACAGGCCTTCGCCCAGTGGAAGCTGGAGAACCCCAACGCAGTCGACGACCCCACCATGCTCGACGTGGATGTCCCCGACATCTCGCCGCGCACCATGGTGAAGCTGTTCGACTTCAGTCGCGCTGCGGCCGTGCTCGAGGACCGTGACTACGTCACTCAGGAGGACCAGCAGGCCCTCATCTACGGGCTCGCCATCATCGGTGACGAGTCGGGTGACGAGCTCATCTGGACCCAGGTCTGCAAGGACCTCCTCGGCATGAACAGGAAGCAGCTCGAGAAGCTCGAGGCGCTCGGCGTCCTCGCCGAGGAAGTCGCGCAGCTCAAGAACGAGCGTCACGTGGTCGACACGGTGACGTTCGAGGTCTTCGGTGTGCGCTACACGTTGGCCTCACTGAAGTCGCAGTCGACCTGGTCCAAGCTGGTCGGCACCAAACACCCTCTGCTGGACCTGGCCATCAGCATGCTGCAGGACGAGGTTCGTCACCTGAGTGACCCGCGTCCCGTTGGCTTCGATCTCGAGAAAGGTTGGTAATGAGCGACTCGTTTGAAACGCTGTCGCAGCGGATTGTGCGGTGGTGGCGTTCGTTGTGGTCCACGCGGCCCCAACGCCAAACGTCGTCGCAGCAGCCCAGCCTGCCACAGCCCACCCCGGACGGCAACGCCCAGGATGGACCGCGCTACGAGGTACAAGACGCCTCCGGCTCCCAGGTAAGCGAAAGCGACAGTCTCGCTGATGCTCTCCAAGACTGGAAGGAACAGACCTCGTCTCAAGGCAAGATCATCGACCGGGCTACCGGCAACGATGTCACGCCTGAACCGGACGACAACGGACGGTACGTCGTACTCAGTGAGGACGGCGACCAGAAGGGGTCATTCAATGATCGTGGACGAGCCGAGCAAGCCTGGGCACGCCTGACGGATGGCAATGGTCGGATCATCGACATGGAGACCCGTGAGGACATCACCCCTCGGAAAGACCAGCTGGCGGAGCAGCAGCTTCAGCAGTTGGTTGGCCTGATGGGGGGTAGCAGCACGAGTCGCTACTCCGACTTCCTGATTGACCCACGGCTCGTGGAGCGGTACCTAAAGGCTATCAACGCCATGGAAGTACCTGCCTTCGACATCGTCAACATCACGGGCAACGGCAAGAACCAACCCACCAAGACGGTGCCTGTCAAGCGCCGTGAGGTCACCATCGAGCGCAAGAGGATTAAGGTCCCCGTGCAGCATACTGGGCCGCCCAAGCCGCGTGGTTTGGTGCCGGTTCGGTACCCGGGCACAGAGACCGAGCTTCGTCCACTCCGCTCCATCGGTGACATCCGCCGGGTACGGCGTCGTGATCTCGCGCAGCCGCGCGCGTTGCTACGCCGGCGGATTGCTACGGGCGATCTGCGCTTCGTACAACAGATGGAGGAGGTCCCAGGCAAGCCTGAGGTCCAAACCCGTCTGGAGTGGCAAGAGATTGAGGTTCCCCGGGTCAAGGAGTGGACCGATAATGTCGAAGTCGCCGACGAGCAACAGGCACAACTCCTGGAGCTGCTGATTGACGTGTCGCCCAGCATGGGTGGGCCGAAGGTCAGTATGGCTCTCGCCCTCGCGGCGGCGGTCATCGGGCGTCACATCGACGATGGGTCGGAGTACCTATATCGGCTCTTCGCGAGCTCGGTCGGTCGGCTCCACAAGGCCAAGACACCTGCCGCCAAGCGGGCACTGCTCAAGGAGATGACGGACTGGTCTGAGGAACTCAACTGGGGTACCAACATCGAGGAGGCGCTTCACAAGGGTGCAGCAGATGTTCGTGCCCGAGCCAACAAGGACATGTCCCCCGAGCTGCTGCTCATCACCGACGGTGAAGACCACATCAGTGCCGAGTCCGTTTACGCGGCTGTTGGCAAGGACGTTGTCCTGCACACCGTCGTGCTGAACAGCTCGAACCCGTCGCTCTTCGCTCGCAGCACCACCTACATGGAGCTGTGGGACGATGACTTCGTGTCGGGTTCGGGTGGGATCAAGGCCTTCATCTCCGAAATGCGTCCTGGTCACCGACTGGGTCGCCCGAAGGCTGGCGGAGCGTTCTTCTAGAAAGGGGTGTTCTCAACGTACAGTTCAATGGTTGGGAGATACCATCAATCTCCCGTGTGGGAGCCTGAGTGATTGGGTCGCGTCCAGCGATCTTCCTCACGGCTACCACACCTACTTCTACGAACACATAGTCGTACTGATGAGTCGTGAAACGACGAAAAGTAGCTTGCAATCCCCGCCTTTTTCGCAGGGTGGTATGCTGTAGGTATGTATACACGAATTCTATTGAAACTATCAGGTGAACAGCTGCAAGGTGATAAAGACAGCGGCTTCGACGCAGAGCGAGCGGCATGGATAGCTGAGCAGATTAAACCAGCCGTAGAGGCTGGGACACAGGTTGCTATCATCGTTGGTGGCGGGAACTATGCGCGTGGTGCGCAGCTCGCAGGCGATGGTATCGTCGATGTGACGGCGCACAATATCGGCATGCTCGCGACTATCATGAATGCGGTCGCACTCGCAGATGTCTTTAATGATGCTGGCTTGCCGACGCGGGCACTCAGTAATGTTGATGTTGCTCAGATTATCGACCCATATACGTACCGGAGAGCGCTCAGCCATCTCGATAAGCAGCGAGTTATTGTCATCGGCGGTGGGACTGGACGACCGTTCGTCACGACTGATACTGCCGCAGTAAACCTTGCCCTAGAGTTGAAGTGTGATGCCATTATTAAAACGACTAAGGTAGACGGTGTGTATGACAAAGACCCGATGAAACATGATGATGCTAAGAAATACGACACACTGTCGTACGACGACGCACTCTCTAACCCGGATGT
Organism: uncultured Candidatus Saccharibacteria bacterium; assembly: GCA_963743435.1. Classification (GTDB taxonomy): domain Bacteria; phylum Patescibacteriota; class Saccharimonadia; order Saccharimonadales; family UBA4665; genus JAGXIT01. Next base: position 75,577 of record CAVUPG010000004.1, on the reverse strand, counting down.
CCTCGTCATGGATAAAGCTGCGCTCGGCATGGCGCTCGAAGATCGCAAAGCCATCATTGTTTGTGACCTCCTGACTGATGGCAACATCGCTCGCGCTGCCGCTGGTGAGCCAGTCGGCACGACTATCCGCTAGATTCGACTGGGATATAAAAAACGACCTGCGTTTGGCAGGTCGTTTTAAATTGGCGGAGAGGACAGGATTCGAACCTGCGAGAGCCTTGCGACCCAACACACTTTCCAGGCGTGCGCCTTAAACCACTCGGCCACCTCTCCTCGGCTGCACGAGACAAACCTACGGTTTATCTCATCGCGCCGGCAAAATGAAATACATTTTGTCGGGCTGCTCTTTTCCCTTTTGGGTGCAGGCATAGTATAGCGGATGGGGTGGTGGCGTGGCTAGGCTGGGTGTTTGGCGCTTGCTATTGTCAAAAAAACCTAAAAATTGTGCCATAAGTAGTTGCACCCCTGTACCGACACGTCGTACACTAGAAGCAGATATGTCTCTCATTGAGCTTAAGGACGTCAGCAAACTGTACGGCTTCGGCGATGCTACAAGCGTAGCACTCGACGAGGTTAACCTTACTATTGAACAAGGCGAATGCATCGCAGTGATGGGCCCGAGCGGCAGTGGCAAAAGTACGCTCATGAATATGATTGGCCTGCTCGACCATCCGACTCACGGAGAATACGTGCTGAATGGTCGCAAAGTCAGCCGCATGCATGCCTCCCGGCGCGCTCGTATCCGACGCGACAAGGTCGGTTTCATCTTCCAGTCGTTTAACCTCCTGACTCGCCTCACGGCGCTCGATAATGTCGCCCTACCCCTGCTCTACAAGGGTGTCTCCGTCCGAAAGCGTCATGATACAGCTCGGGCCATGTTGGAGCGTGTCGGCATGCACGATCGAACCTACTACTATCCTAAACAGCTCTCAGGAGGCCAAACGCAGTGCGTCGCCATCGCACGAGCACTGGTCAACAACCCGGAGATTATCATTGCCGATGAGCCGACGGGTAACCTCGATACTGAAAGCTCACGTCTCGTCATGGAGCTGCTCAGCGAGATTCATAAAGCCGGCAACACGGTCATATTCGTGACACACAACCCCGAGTTGACCCGCTACGCAACGCGCGTCGTATACATGCAAGACGGTGCGATAGTGAAAGATAACTTGTCGCAACTTGGACAGATTGATGACTTTGCGCCCAAGGCGCTATTTGGCCGTCGTCGAAGTGATGAGGAAGAGGACATTGCGGGTGTCTCGGTGCTCATGAGTGCACGCGAAATTATAGAAGAGAGCGCCCCAAAGCCAAAGCGCAAAGCTCGAAAGTACGCCAAACGCGGCAAATCGAAGCGTAAACCAGGGGGTGACAGCTGATGAGTACGCTACGGAAAGGCAATCTGAAACTCGCTATTGCCTCGCTCGCTACCACCAAAGCCCGCAGCGCTATGACGATGCTGGGGATTGTCATCGGAGTGATGGCTGCAATCATCGTGGTTGGTATCACGCAAGGTGTCAAAGAGCAGATTCAGGCTCAAGACCTGCGCTATGGGAAAAATGTGATTACCGTAAAGCCCGGTGGCTCTGGCGCAAACCTACTCGGTGGGTCCAGTGTCCCGACGGGCGCAAATAGTATGCTCAGCAAGAAAGATATCGAGGTTGTAGCGAAAACTAAAGGCGTTGAATCGGTGACCATGATGAGTGCAGTCAGTGGCAGCGTGCGTGGTGATTTCGACGTGCAGAGCCCGCTTGTTATTGCGACTAATAACTCTTTCGCCGACATTATTTCTCAGCCGATTCAGTACGGCGGCTTTTTCGACGACAATACCTCCCTGCCCACTGTTGTACTGGGAACGCGTATCGCTCACCAGCTCTTCCAGGATAACGTCCCGCTTGGTCAAACGCTGAGCTTCCGTGGGCAACAGTTTATTGTCTCGGGCATATTCAAAGAGTTTGACGCCCCTCCGTTCTCACTTGAGGCAAACTTCAACGACGCTATATTTATGCCGTACGACACGGTCGAGGGGCTACTCGGCTCAGCACCAAGTCTGTATGAAATCCTCGCGAAAGTCGTGCCGGGCGAAAACATCACCGCTGTCTCGACGACCATGAAAGACAAGCTGGTCATCGCGCACGGCGGCGCTAATGACGTCACTGTTAACGGCGGCGGCGTCGACGCGTCCGCCTCTGGCGATACACTCGAGCTCCTGACACTCATGACCGTAGGCGTCGCTATCGTTGCATTCATCGTAGGAGGCGTCGGTATTATGAATGTTATGCTCGTGAATGTGACTGAGCGCATCCACGAGATCGGCTTGCGTAAAGCTATCGGCGCAACCCATCGGCAGATAATGAACCAGTTTGTAGCTGAAGCCTTTGTGCTGAGTTTCGTTGGGGCTATTGTCGGTATCGTGTTGTCGTTAGTAGGTATCGGGTTGCTGAAGCTGTACACCAATCTTGAGCCAGTCATCGTCTGGCAAGTGGTGGTACTTGCGCCGGTGGCGGCCATCATCACCGGAGTTATATTTGGTTCGATGCCCGCCTTCAAGGCAGCTCGCAAAGACCCCATCGAAGCCCTCCGCCACGAATAAAATCAACAGAAAAGAAAAAGAACCCTACTACCACTCTGCTTACGCAGCAGACGCTAATGCGTCACTTGTGGGGTCGGGTTCTTCTTCCTGGTACTGTGGTGCTGTTCTGCTGTGTGTTGACGCCTCCTTAGCGACGACGTCTTGGGAGCGCCTGCTCAGAGAGCTTGTGACTCATGTCGAACGTCGGTCGGGGCTCGACCCAGCGGTCTCCGATGCGAACAGCGACGAGCGGTGCACCGAACGGTGCGTAGCGATCGCTCGCCTCGATCTGGATCATGTGCTGTGAGCTGTAGTCACCGGTGCGAACGAGCTTGTCGAACATGTCGGTGGGGATGGCGACGTCGATGGGGCGGCCAGACTGCATGTCACGAGAACGACCCATGTCATCCTGCACGGTCCAGTCGTCGAACCAGTCGTCGAACTCCAGGGTCTGGCTGCCGGTGACGAGTAGCGATACATCGACTCGGTAGATGTCAGCGAACTTCATTGCTCGAGCACGAGTGCGCACGACGGTGCAGCGCATGAAGCCTCGCGTGCCGTTGCCACTGCGGCGGAACAGCACTTCACCAGGAAGAACTTCGTACACGTGGGTGTCAAGCATGACGCCTCCTTGGGTAGGGGTACGGGGTACGAATGTAAATACAATACCACAAATTAGAAAATATTACAATCTTATAGCATAGACCAGAGCGCTGCGATACCCGCAAGTGACATTGCGGCGGTCGTAAACCAGCCTACGACGGTCGTTGAGCGTCGGTTGACCCAGTGCCCCATGACCTTTTTGTTGCTGCTGAGCTTGACGATAAAGAACAATACAAATGGCGCAACGATGCCATTGGCGGCGGCTGAGTATATCAGAGCTTTGATAGGATCAATCCCGACGAAGTTCAGCCCGAGCCCAACGAGCATAGAGATGATGATGACACCGTAAAACGCGTGAGCTTGGCGAAGTGTGCGGTGCATGCCACCCTTCCAGCGCAGGCTTTCTGACACGGCGTAACTACTACTACCGGCGAGCACGGGGATGGCGAGCATGCCGGTGCCGATGATACCAATAGCAAAAAGGAAGTACGTCGCGTCGCCAGCAAATGGGCGAAGCGCTTCGGCGGCCTGGGCGGCGCTCGTTATTTCCGTGATGCCGTGCGGGAACAATACCCAGCCGCTCGCGGCGATGATGAAAAACATGACGACATTACTCAGGAACATGCCACTCCAGACATCGACACGCATACGTTTGATTTGCTCTGGTGCTGTTGCGCTCTGTCGTAGCCGCAATGTTGTTTTGCCGTCTTGGATTTCTTCCTCTACTTCTTGGCTCGTCTGCCAGAAAAACAGGTATGGAGAGATAGTTGTACCGAGGATAGCGCTGATAAGCAGCAATGTGTTTTTATCCCATGTTATCTCTGGGAAGATAGTTGCATGTAGGGCCTGCCCCCAGTCAATTTTGGCTAGCAGCGCAGAGATGACATAGCTAAACAGTACCAACGCGAGCCATTTCAGGTATCGTGCATATTTGGCGTATGGCAGGAGCACCTGCAGCAGTACGCTCAACAGTGTAAACCCGACGACCAGCCACCAGAATTTCAGTCCGGGTGCAAGCAGCTGCACGGCCTTTGCCATGGCACCAAGGTCCGCCCCGATGTTAAATGCATTCGCGGCAAAGAGTAGTAACGTCGTATAGCGTAGCAGACGACGTGAGTAGTATATACGGATATTCCCCGCCAACCCCCTGCCCGTCACCATGCCGATGCGGGCACACATTTCCTGCACGGTGCTCATGAGCGGGAATGTCCAGATACTCAGCCATAAAAAGTTAAACCCGTGTGCTGCACCAGCTTGGCTGTACGTCGCGATACCAGACGGGTCATCGTCGCTTGCGCCAGTTGTGAGCCCTGGGCCAAGGGCGTGCCAATAATCTTTTGCTTTCTTTACGCCGATGCGCGCAGTCTTTATGCTTTTGCTATTAGGGACTGCCTGGGCTATCTTATTACCTGCCTCGATTGTACGGTCGAGAGCGACGGCAGGAATCTCTGCCCCCTTCAGGAGGAGTTCGTCGGTGTCGAATTTCGGTTTGGCGACGGATTTGACGGCGGCTTGCTCTTCGTTGAGCGGTTTACGGGGTTTTGGTTTCATACTGCTTATGGTTAGCTTATCTCATATTGTAGCAGAACCACACATAAAAACAGAGGCATGTCGGGGCAATCACGACATGCCTCTCCAGCAGATAGATTCGCTACTAGTTTGCGGCAGTGAGTGCGGTTTCGAAACGAGGGCGGTCAAACCCGAGAATCTTCTCCATCGAGCCATCATCGTGCTCGATAGTGCTGAATGGCACGCCCATCTGGCCACTCAAGTGGACCATAGTTTGTGCTGCGACTGGGTTTCTGTCCACCAGGTAATCTGTATATGCAACGCCCTTGTCATCAAGCCAGCGCTTGAGCATGACACAGTATGGGCAGGTCGTTGTGCTGTAGATAGTAATTTTCATAATGATACTCCTTAACTACTTCGCATTTATGGACCAGCGACGATGTTGCCGCCAATATCTTCGACATGGGTGATGGCACCGAGATCAGTCACATTGGTGAACCCAGCTTCTTTCAGTAAGGCAGTCGCCTGTGATGAACGGTTCCCGCTACTGCAGTACACAAAAATCACTTGATCCTTGTTACTCCCGGGCATGGTTCCGTTTTGGATATCCTGCAATGGCAAGTTCGTTGCCCCCTGCACGTATCCAGTACTGTATTCCTCGGGGGTACGTACATCGAGCAGCTGGCCTCCGCCATCAAGCGATGCTTGTACATCACTAAATGTGCTCACGGCTTTCGTCTCGCTTGAAGTGCCGCTGTCAGAGCCATTGGACTGCTGAGGCGAAGAAACCTCCTACGATCAGTGTAACTACGACGGCTGCTATACCTAGTCCTTTTTTCATGCCAACCCCTTTTCTTTACATTGTTTGCAGGTACCGCTGATGGTAATTCGGCCAGAAATACTACAGCCTTCGATAGCGTTTTCGAGGAGTGGTGTGACTTGATCAGCGATGTCGACATCACGCAACATCCCACAGTGGGAGCACATAAAGTGGTCGTGGGGTTTGTATTTGCGTCGTAACGCATTGCCCCTGCCATATCGACAGGCGCGATACCAAGCTCACCTCGTCCCGCGAGGCGTGCGGTGGCTCGATGCACTGTCGTAGCACTCACGTCGGGATAAACTACTCTGTAGCTCCAGCAGGATCTGCGCATTCGACATGTGCCCATGTGCGCGGACAATTGCTTCGATCTGGAGACAATATTTTGTTTGCCTCGCTTTGTGCTCTACGGTTTCCATAGTCTCTATTGTACAGAAACTACTTGCTAATGTAAATGGTTTACATTAATATATAATTATGAGCAGAAGACATCGAAAACGGAGTACTGATGACAGTGCGAGTGTGGAGGAGCCGGCACTTATGGGGCGACGAATTATTATCGACGTGCGGGAGCCTTATGAATACGCCACCGGTCACGTCGAGGGGGCAATTAATCTACCTCCAGCTGCCCTTATGGCAGGAGCTAAGGTGCTTGATGAGGTACCAAAAGACACCGAGTTAGTGCTGTATTGTCGTTCGGGTGCAAGGTCGCAGGCGAGCATGAACTACCTGAGACAGCTAGGTTTTACCAATTTGACCAATGGCATCAACCAAGGCCATGTCGAGCAACAGTACTTGTAAGCTAGCCTACAAAACAGTTTTCCAGTAGTACCAGAAATGCTGGAGTACGAGTGCAACGATGAGTAGGAACCACCCCACAAGTATGTCGGCGTGGTGCCGCTGAGCGAAAGAACTGATACGCCGGAACTGTTTCGGTAAGCTCAGATGGCCCTCTTGTACTAAGTAGAGTGTGAGATACCACCAAGCTGTGGTAATGGCCACGTCGGTTGTCAGACACCACGGGCACAATGCTCCGATACTAAATATGCTCTCAAACAGTAGCCAGTACGCAAATAGTACGCCGAGCGTCAGCCCAACTTCCATGCTGAGCCAGTACCATCGTTTCAGCTTGGCGCCGGCCAGCATGATGACACCAGTTGTGATAACGACTGGGAAGCCGACCAGCCCGATAATGGGGTTCATGAACCCAAACACATTCGCCTGGTCACTTTCCATGACCGATCCGCAATTGATAACAGGGTTTAAGTCGCAGTTGAACTGCATCTGCGGGTGTTGCAATAACTGCATTTTGTCGAAGGTGAGGGCGAGAGAAGCAATCAGACCTACAGCTCCACAGACGATGAGGAGCCACGGCAATACACGACGTATCGTACCCGCCTGCTTAGCTACTTGTGTTGTATCGTCAGTTTTTTTGCTCGCCAAGGTGAACCTCCTGCTTAGTAGTTGCTGCACTGCCCCGTTGAGGTCGTTTGACCATAGTCGCTGATGTGAGTGAGTTGATCGCCAACCTGCGCAGTCGTGAGTGCATATCCGACATTATTGTATGAGGTAGAGGTGGCAAACACAATGCCTACCACTTCACCACGTTCGTTTATCACCGGCCCCCCAGAGTTGCCCTGCACGATATGCGCTTGTACCGAATAGATATCTCGTTTCGTGATGGATTGGCCATAAATGTCTCGACCAATGGCAGTGAATCGGTCGAGAATAACGGCAGTTTGAGCTGCAAACGCGCCGCCTTCTGGGTAGCCCTCGACGAGGACGCCACTACCGGCAGTAAGGGCGTTGGTTGAAATACCTAGTGGTGGGACACGAATGTCGTCGGCAACTAGGAATGCGATATCGTTTTTGGTGTCGAAATAAACAACCCGGGCATTATGTGTGCCGTCACCGTCAATCACCTTTGGGTTTTTTACCCCTGCAACCACGTGCGCGTTTGTGACAACCCTGCCCTTTGCTGCGACAAATCCTGACCCATCGACGATACCGCCACAACCGAGGCCCTCTATTTTTACAACTGAAGCCTTGCTTTGCGATAATATCTTGGCAAAAGCACTGTCTGGTGGCAAGGTTGCACTAGAGCCAGGGAGCGGTTCTTTGCCACTAAAGACCTGTGGGAATGCATTCGGGTCAATCAGTTTGTTGAGTGAGCTCAGGAATCGGTTCACCGGGGGCATGTGCTTATTGATGGCGGTTATGATACGTGATTCCTGTGCGACCTGCTGGATTGGCCCAGTCGGAGCAAGGAGTAATAGGCCGGCAGCCAGCCACAGTGCTACCACGAGGGTGGCGAGGGACATGCCCACGCCGAATACCCCATCGATTTGCTGCGCAGTTTCAGCCTGCCAACGCTGCTTCAGCCGCAAACCTATAATTTCACCGATAGTCATTAAGCCAAAACTGACCAGCAACAGGCTGCTCACGCCGATGAACGACGCCATGTTCTGGCTGCCTGCAAAACTAGCTAAGAGGTTCCCGAGTGCTGAGCCGATGAATAGGCCCGCTACAAAGCCTACAGTAGAAAACGCTTGTCGGATGAAGCCTATCTGGTACCCTCGTATAGCGAGCTAAGGGCAAAAATAAGTATGAGAATGTCGATAATAGACATGAGTGGTTTTATTGTAGCACCGAAGTCGGTTTGTTTGCCTAGTGGTAGAGGGTCACGTACTATGTGGATATGAAAAAGCACATCGCCATCATTACTTGTTATCATGATCCCGACTATATTCGCTCCCGCACACTGCGAGCTGCATTTCGCTTGCAGCCCGATGTTGTTGTTCACGAAATAAAAAATTCAAGTACGGGTATACTGCGTTACCCCCAGGTGTTATGGTTGCTCTGGAAGTTACGCCGGCAGCAACAGCTCGATGCGTTGCTGTTAACATTTCGTGGGCAAGAACTACTCCCCTTTGTCCTGCTACTCGCCGGCAAAACACCAGTGTGGTTCGATGAATTTGTGCCGCCGTCCTATGCTCTAACTGAGCCGTACCGCAAATCACTCAAGAAGTTTATACGTAAAGCAATTGTTCGTCTGGCTCAGCCTCTCTACCTTATTCTATGCGACGCTGCGACTTTGTGCTGGCCGACACACATGCGCACGCAGATTTTAGTGCTCGTACCTCGCACATCAATTTGAGTAAATATCTTGCGCTGCCGGTTGGTGCTGACGAGACCATATTTACGCCCAAGAGAGCACGAAAGCTGTGCCGTTTCGAGTATTTTACTACTCGACAGACATGCAGCCTCTGCATGGCATAGCAACGGTGCTGGAAACAGCAGTTATGCTGCAACATGATGAGGTAGAATTTGTCTTAATCGGTGGGAAGGCTGTGATGAAACAAGCCGTTGTGTCAGCGCGAAAAAAAGGAGCAAACATTGACTATCGCTCGTGGGTGCCATTCGAAGAGCTCCCAGATATCATGCGCAGCTCCCAGCTGTCGCTCGGCGGGCCATTTGGCGGTACCCGCCAGGCGGACCATGTGATTACCGGCAAGACGTATCAAAGCTTGGCGTGCGGTGTCGCAACAGTAGTTGGGGCTGGGTTGGCTACGGATGAAGTATTCACTGATAAACAAGACGCACTTCTGGTACCTCAAGCCGATGCTGCTGCACTGGCGGAGCAGATACGGTGGGCGGTGGCGCACGATGATGAACTGGTACGAATTGCTCAAGCCGGGCGGGAACTATATGAGAAGCAATTCTCTACTGCTTCGTTGGCTCGTCAGATTCGGCCTCTGATTGAATCTTTGCCAGCTTGAGCCGGTCTTTGGCATGTAGGCTTAGCGTGAGGATGAACAATAGTACCAGGAAGATAGCATAGCTGATGCGATCTATGACGTTTGCCGCAATGATGTCTTGCGTTGAGACGTGATGGATATTCTGCGAAAAGAGTAAAAATGTCTCGCGAATACCAACGGCGTCTGGTGTGAAGGAGACAAACAGAGAAAAATTGGCGGCACCCGCGTAGGACATTGCCTGGGCTAAACTGATGCTGGGGTTAACGGCGCGCAGCTCCACAAAATACCACGCCACCGTAATGACGACTTGGATGAATGTAAATAGCAAGATTCGCGATAGCAATGAGCTTGTAAGCCTAAATTGTGATTCGTTTGGTTGCTTGTCTTTCTTGCGGAAATACCTGATGACAACGTAGCTTACGCACCCAACAGCTATCATGGCGAGGGTTGTTTCCCACCAAGGCCGCATGCCTACAAGGAGAAACAGCGCACTATACGCCGCAAAGAGTCCTAGTGCAATAAGACTGGCAAGTGTGTAGTCCCGGAGTCGTACCTGGTGGCGACTTTTCAAATAGACCGCGCGGACTCCGGGGCCACTCTGCAGCGGGCCAAAAAAGTTTGCGAGTGATGAGTAAGAGGTTAGCAAAAAGTTTTCCATTGGCCTCATCGCTTTGCCGCACATCCGGATGGTTGTGTCACTGATAAGGGTTAAGACGCCAACCATAAGGGCGTTCAGTACAATAACCCATACAATCACCCAAGGGCTAACCGTTTTAAGCTGTTGCCAGTATTCTGGGTGAGTTGCGAAATAGTGTACAAATAGTACAAATGTCAGTCCTACCACGACAATGACAGCGATACGTTTCAATAGCGTCTTCGACATCTTGCTATTAGCATAGCATAAGGCCCGACTGAGTTCGCTCACTCTGCATCATCGGGTATACTACCAGTAAGCTATGCGTATACGTAGATGGTTTGAGATGGTTTCAATGCGATTACCGGTGTTAATAGGCTCGCGTTGGTTTTGGCGAATTAGCCTGGGGTTATTCGTTCTGCAGGCGTCGTACATTGCTATAACGGGTTTATACTCAATGGCTTTTGATGAGTATTATCACTTCGGCATCATACAGGCGTACAGCAAGGTATGGTTGCCATGGCTTGTACGACAACCACCCGGGCCGGCAGAGCTTGGTGCAGTGACCACGGACGCTTCATACCTGTTTCATTATATGATGAGTTTCCCCTACCGTATCATCGAACTACTAACCGATAGCCAGATGGCACAAATCATCACCCTGAGACTAATAGACGTGATAATCGTTACGGTTGGGTTTATCATCTACCACAGACTGCTCAGGAAAGTCGGTGTTTCTAGCGCAGCCACGAACTTTATCCTAGCGATGGTAATGCTACTGCCTGTGACTCCTTGGCTTGCTGGCCAACTCACCTATGACACACTATTTTTCACGATGAGTGGGCTAGTACTTTTGACGAGTGTGAGACTCGTGCAGACTATACGTGTGGGGCATCGATTGCCTGTTTCACAGGTGGCACTCGTCCTTGCACTCCTGGCACTGGCAGCACAAATCAAATATGCCTTTCTGCCAATGGCCCTTGCGATTGGGGGCTACATCATCGCTCTGATTGTCCTCGAAACAAAGAAAAGTCGGCTTGATCTGCGGGGGCAACTTTTTGACTGGCGAAAGCAGATTTCCACTGGACCGGCACTGATGGCCGTAGGTTTACTGCTGCTCAGCACCGTCTTCTTCGTGCAGCGTTACGGTGTCAACACGGCACAGTATAGTTCACCGCTGCCAGATTGTAGTGCCGTCCTGTCACTCGACGTGTGTCGTGACTACGATCCGTACGGTCGCAATCAAAACTACATCGACCACGGTTTTTACCGGGACATTACGACACAAAAGCTACTCAAATATCCATTCAACTGGTCTACCCAGATGATGAGGGAGCTTTATTTTACTGTTGGGCCGCGTGAGATCGGTTATCCTGGAGGTAAACCATTGCCTGTCTCATATGTGACAGGCTACGTCATTGCGATAAGTACAATCTGCATGATTGTGGTTGGCCTCACCGGTCTGCTCAGACGTGGCCCTGGCGCACAGTTACTACTACTCGTGGCGGGCGTGTATGTCGCCGCATTATTTTGGCAAAATCTTGGAGATTACCGCGCAACTGGAGTACCCGTTGGATACATGGCCGCTATATCCTGCAGCTCTTGCCCATTTTTGGTGCGCTTGCGTACCTCGCACTCCCAAGAACTCTTCGATATCTACGGGCAAGCTCACGCGCTGTGGTGATAACTGCCTCGGTGCTACTCCTATTAACTTTCTACGGCGGTGGCGCGGCCCCGTTTATCATACGATCCAGCGATACGTGGTACTGGGACTACGCTGTGCCGACCAGTCGTGTGGTGCGAAGTGCACTCTGGCCTGTAGTGATTCGATAGCTATTCGCTTTCGACGTCGACGAAGGTACGACGGGATAGTTCGAGGTTCTTCTCGAGTATGATTCGATTGATACGAATCAGATCAGCAATGACACCGAGCGTGTAACTGACAATTGCACCGACGAGGAGGGTCATGCCAAAGATGAGCGACTGGATATGTCCGCTGCTATCATGTGAGATATAGCCCCACAGGAAACGACCGAATGGGATAACCCTAGCACGAGTAGCACAGTGCCGAGCGTCAAGAATAGTGTATAAGGCCGGTACATGAAAAAGGCGCGGCTGATGGCAGCGCCGGATCGTACCACATGCTCGGCACTCGAGTTGAAGAGACGAGATTCACGGGTCTTGGGGTTTACCTCTATCTTGACACTTTCGATGGACATCCCGCTCTGCCCTGCCTGGATAACCGTCTCCATTGCGTAGCTGAAACCAGTCACGACATTGAGTCGAAGCGCGGTATCACGGCTGTAGGCGCGGAAGCCACTTGGGCCATCGGGGAGGTTTGTCTTCGCGGCTTGGTTGAGTGTCCAGGTGCCAAGCTTCTGGAAGAGCTTTTTGCCTGGAGAGAAATGAGCAATCTTCTGCACTTGTCGATCTGCGATAACCATATCGACCCGACCGGCAAGCACTGGCTCGATGAGGCGGGGGATGTCTTCGCTCGGGTATTGGTTGTCACCATCGGTGTTGACGATGATATCTGCACCTTGTTTGAGGCAGTATAGAAGCCCCGCCTGGAATGAATATGCTAAACCCCGGTGTGAATGCTGAACAAAGTGTTTGACGCCAAGCTGCTTGGCGACCTCGACCGTCCTGTCAGTCGAACCGTCGTCGATGACAACGACGACTATCTCATCAATGCCGTCAATCTTTTTGGGGATGGTTTTGAGTACATCAGGCAACGTTTCCTCTTCGTTGAGGCATGGTATCTGGATGCAAAGTTTCATGAATTCCCTTTCTCGTTGATACGCTAATAGTACCAGCTCTAGGGGTGAGGCGCAAAATTACGCCAATAAAAAACTGCCGCATCTGCGGCAGTTTTTTGGCTAGCACAACAATCTAGTAACGGTTGTTGTTGCCGTACTCTCGGCGTGGTGGGCGTGGCTCTTGTGGCCGTGCTTCGTTGACGACGATAGTGCGACCTTGTAGCTCGCTGTTGTTCAGCTTGTCGATGGCAGCTTTTGCTGCTTCGTCATCGTCAAACTCGACGAAACCGAAGCCCTTGCTGCGGTTCATCTCGCGGTCGATGATGACCTTAGCTGATGTTACTTGCCCGAACTCACTAAAGAGCTCTTCGAGCTGTGCATCGTCCACTGACCAAGGCAGTGAGCCGACAAATAGTTTGGTTGCCATTATATGGTAAACCCTTCTTCCGGTAGTCTCGAGGTAATACCGAAATCCGGGATTAGCTGCGCCTCTACTTCTAACCAATTAATCCTAATGTACTTTCTAGAACCTGAGCCCCGAACGACGGATGCCGTTCGCTGCTCTGTATCGCAGCTTTCTAGTGAGATTAAGCGTACCATGAGCCTGCAATAAATACAACGACATTTCCGTGCATCTAAATAGAATATACGGCTGGTAGGAATTTTCACAGCTTTTTGTCAGGCATGTAGCTTAGCATAAGAGTATCGCGTTCATCATCCATGCGGGACGCACAGAGCAGAATAATTAATCGTCAAAAGGAGCTCGCTACCATGAAACGATTACGCATACTCACCAAACCAACCAACGTTGCCGACTTGGCCGAAATCGACGTTGATGCATATGATGAGAAATGGCTTCTACGGGCCGAGAAAATCCAGGCTAAGCGAGCCCGGCGTTTCCGCCACCAACTAGCGTCCTGACCAACGGCTGCACGGCTGCCGCCCGAGCAAGCACGTGGCGGGCATACAAAAGACCGAGGTGATCTCGGTCTTTTTGATTGCGCTATGTTTATAAGTTTAGTCTTGTTGGATTGTCTCGCCGACAAGTTTCACGAGTTCATTTGGGGATGCCCAGGCTTTCAGCATGTAGCGACTGGCTCCCAGGTCGAGTACTTCCTGTATCTCGCTCTTTTCATCTAGGTTGCTCAGGACGATGACAGGAATGTTATCGGTGTTTTTGAACCCTTGCAAAAATGCCTTGCCGTCCATAATAGGCATGAGTAGATCAAGTAGAATAAGGTCGGGCTTGCTGGCACGAATTTTTTCGAGGGCATCGCGACCATTGTAGGCCTTGTCTACCGTAAACCCCTGTCGATCGAGGATCAAACCGAACGCATCACTGAGAGCAGTGTCATCTTCAACGATAAGTATGCGCCCTTTACTCCTCGCCATACCCCCACTATAGTCTGTATACTCTGTTATTTCTAGGCTAAACTGGTTAATTTTTGTAATCTATCTTACAAAACAAATTAAACTGCTTCGTATGCTCTGCGCAATGCGTGGTTGTTGTGCAATAATCAGTGTATGAAATTTACCATGATTACATCGCGACATAACCACGACGCGGGCTATATTTCGCTTGTCAATATTCAGCTTGCAAATACCCCAGACAGAATCGATGTTGATGCGCTGCGGCTACAGCGTAAAAGCGAGTTTCATGTCTCACTGATGTCACTGAAGCGACTTGCTCCTATGCTGGATGTCGACGAAACGGAGCTTGTCCGAGTATTCCTCGAGTATCAATCCGAGCATGACCTCACCGACTTTACGCTGACCGATGAGTATCGCCTTGTTCGCCGCGGCGAAAAGGTAACACTTGTCGTCATGGTTGATATGCCAGAGATCGAGGGTCTATTTGAGTTTTTGCGGGAACGGTTCAAGTCAGAATTCCCGACCCAGCCAACCCATATAACCCTTTACACATTACAACCCGAAGTAGGTATAGGGCTCTTTTCTACGGATGAGGTCGAAAACGAAACTGCCGTGGTCCATGCCCCTGTGCTGGAGGGTCTAGAGGTCATGCGATGATTGGTGACTGGTTACAGCGCTTTGTCAAAGAGTGGGGGTCACATGATATTGAGGCAGTGCTAGCGCTGTTTAGTGACGACGTCGAATATTGGGAAACGCCGTTTCAGCGGCTTGGCTCCAAGGACGAGCTGAGGCAGGAGTGGCAAGCTATTTTGGGCCAGACAGACATTGAGATTACGACGGAGGTGTATGCGAGTGAGGGTATGAAACACGCTGTACGGTGGGATCTACACTACTCGATTGATACAGAGCAATACCATTGGGCTGGTAGCTATCTCATAGAGCTAAATGAGTATGAAAAGTGTTCATTCTTCTACCAGACAGGCGAACGTAGCGACAATTAATCCTGGGACAAGACGAGGACGCCGTACGGGGCGAGTTTCAGCGTAGCCACACCGTGGCCGTTTGTCTTAGCATGGGTGATGCGGACTTCGTGGAAATCAGGGCTATAGCCCTTCCAGCTGCTGTTGAAGCGTACTGTCCACTTCCCTGCGACTGGCAGTGATAAATGGTAGATGTCGTGGGCTTTGTCGCCGAAGTTAACGATAATCAGCGTGTCATCTCCTGGGCCACCGTTCTCCCAACGGTGGTAGCCCATCACGGCATTATCATCGTCCTGGTGAAATATGGCAGTGTGCTGCCCTTTTAAGCCGGCAGTGTTGTTGTGTCGGTTGAGTCTGAGTTCGATGAGGTGTTGGTGTGCAGTGACGATGCCAGCATAGCTCTCAGCTTTATCCCACTCCAACTCCTTCCAGTCATTGAAGGCGCCTTCTTGCATGAACTCTTGCCCCTGTAGCAGCATCGGTATGCCAGGAGCGGTCAAGGTTATGGCATCTGCCAGCAACGATCGTTCGCGGGCGAAGAGGTCTGCTGCGTCTCGCTTGCCGGCTTCTTCGTTAAGTCGAACAGAACCGTTTGCTGCCGTATCGTGCGAGTCGCTGAAGATGATTTTTTCGAATGCATTGCCGTTATACTGGCGCTCTAACTCGTACCTGACTCCTGCGAGCGTGGGTGCACCACGTAACCCAAGAGCGTCTCGCAGGGCGTGCGGAAAGCCGAGCTCCCATTGGGCGTCGAACGCGCAGCCGAGCTCAGACACGGGCTTGGTGAGATAGGGGCTGTTGGCGCAATCCTCTGCGATCATAAGAGCATCCGGGCGAATTTTGTGTGCAAGCTCTGTCACATCTCCGAGGAGGTGCCAGACGGCTGGGATGTCATGGTCGGGGTCGTTGTCGACGCCGGCTGTATTGCGCATATAGATAGTTGAGTCGACACGGAGGCCATCAAGGTGGTATTCGGCTAGCCACATTGCAACATTGTCGAGGATGAATTGCTGTACTTCGGGCCTGCCGAAGTCTGGTCGTCCTCCCCACGGTGTATCACCCCGCTCGTCATTGTAGAAATATATCCCACCGCGGCCGTTTTCACTCCAGCCGTCGAATTGCCACAGGTTTGTATCAGAGGAGAAGTGGTTGTAGACGACATCGAGGACGACATTGATACCGCGTGTGTGACATTCTCTTACGAACGTCATGAGTCCATGCCGTCCGCCGTACGCATTCTCAACCGAATAAATATGGTTCGGCGCATATCCCCAGCCAAAACTCGAGGTCATGCTGGTAACTGGCATCAGTTCAATGGTGTTTATGCCGAGACCAACGAGATAGTCAAGCTTCTCAATCGCATCGGCAAATGTGCCTGTCGTGGAGGCGTCGGGTCGGTTGAACGTACCGATGTGGAGCTCATATATTATCTGCTGATCGGATGGGATGACGGGAGGTTTATCATCTCCCCAGTCGAAATCGGTGTCTGGGATGACAGATGCCCCATTGGCTGAGGTGATTAGTTGTCGAGCACGAGGGTCTTGGCGAGTGAGTACCCGCCCGTCGGACGTGGTGATGAGATATATGTAATTTTGGCCAGGTTCGACATTTTTGAGGGTCGTTGACCAGTAGCCATCGTTCTCACTCTTGAGAGCAACCTCGCCGTCAGAACAGACAGTACCTGCGAGAGCGACTGATTTCGCGAACGGTGCCCAGACGCGAAACTCGGTTTTTTCACCGTGATGCGTGACGCCCAAGTTTTTCTTAATCTGATGAGCCATGTTGCTCTAAGTATGCAAGCGTAAGCGTTTTTTCGCAAGCAGACTGGTGTGTTCTATTTGTTGGCCGCACGTGCTCCGGCAGCTTTTAAGCCTATGACGTATAGGCCGTACAAACCAACGGCAAGCGCTATTGGCAAGGAAATACGGGTGATCGACTCAGATATGGCTACGGCTGAACCCGAAACAAAGATTGCGATAATGGGGGTCAAAAGTGACGTCCCGCATGAGGGGCAACCTAGCCCGATAATCGCGAGCAGCCCGACGAATGAACTACCTCCTACGGCAGCTGCATCGAGCTTCTGTTGGTGGCGGATGGTGTATGTTAGCACCGAAATATTGATTCCTTGGACGAGAGACACCAACAACATGAGGATGGCGGTGTACATGCCATTGGTTTGTCCGAGTGAAAAAAGTGGGTCAACGACGAAGCGAAATTTCTCGCCCATGGACAAGCCGCTACTCGTGAGCACTGTCGTGAACGTGCTTAGGTTGAACAACCAGTAAATGAGCTCGAAGAAAGCCAATGCGACGACGAGAGCTAGGAGTGCATAACGCCATTGGCCCAGCACCCACCAGACTGTCTTAGCCGACAGGATGAGCTTGAGTCTTAGGAATGAGAGCTTTACGGGGATATCTGACATGGTTAGAGCTGAGACTTGATCAGCGCCTCGGTCGCTTCAAGTGACACATTCCCATTCAGTTTTTTACCGTTCACGATGATGGTTGGGGTGCTGGTGACACCTGCGGCGTTCGCCGCTTTAGTGTTATCGGCGACTGTTTGAGTGTATTTTCTGCTGTCGAGGCAGGAGTTGAAAGGCTCTTCATCAAGCCCGACTGCAGCAGCGATTTGTTTCACGACATCACTTGTCAAGATGGTAGTCGTCTTCGGGTCGACACCCTTACTAAACGCGCTATTCCAGACAAAGTTATAGGTGGCATCGTGGTATTGCCAAAATTTGCCCTGGTCAATCGCGCAGTTTGCTCCCTCGTCGGCTATGGTTGAGCCAGGTGCGATAAACGCCATCGGTCGAAATTCGAATTTAACCTTTCCCGTATCGATGTATTCTTTCTCGATAGTGGGCATTATCTGCGTCGAGAAATACGAGCAGGAAGGACACAAGAAATCAGAATATTGGATGAGGGATACCGTCGCTTCCTTGTCCCCTTTGCTCATAGGACTTTCCATATTGGCGGACGGTTCTGGGCTCCGCGCGGTACGTGCTTGACTGCTTGTTTGCTCAGTACTGCCCTGAAGCAACATACTGAACCCACCGATGAGCACAGCAACAATGATGATAAATGTCAGATGCTCTTTGACATAGTTGAGCATGACCCCTCCAAGCTGTTTAATGTAAACAATTTACATTAAACATAGTACACCTCTGTCCAACTGCACGCAAGTCGCCTGTGCTTATTTAGTGCGGTAAATTGAGAAGAGAGGAAGCGCCGTCAGTATGAGCACTAGTATTAAGCCTGGTACAAAGAGTGGGAAAAACTGCGTGTTGGCCGGTGGATTTTCTTGGATGATAAACCACAATGCTTTTAATACGGTGATTACTAAAAATAGTGCTGCCCCGATATGCGTAAACGCAAAAAACCAGTCTATCCAGTTGGCTTTAGCGGTAGTTTTGCGGACGTAGAATATATAGATGTACGCGACTGCTCGCAGACCCAGAAACACCGCTGCGATGAAAGTTGGCCAAAATATCGCTGCTGCCAATTGATCGAGGGCTTGCGTGAACGTCATCAGCAGCATGACGACCGTGAACACCAATAAGGTGTGAGTTGTTTCCCATGTCGCTGTTACGTAGCTGCTCCGCCCTTTAGCTGGATTGCGCAGCCGTACAAAACTCAGCCAGGTTTCATACAAAAATGCACTGACGAAGATTAGTAGTGGCACCAAAAAGAGGATGTAAAACAACCACATTTACTTGTCTCCTTTCGACGCATTGTCACGGATAATTTTTCGTAAAGCGAGCAACGTAACCGTAAATAATGCGACATACGCAAGCGGGAATAGCCAGCCCAAAATATGAATATCCGTGTTAGTAAGCGCTTGCCAGGTCTTGACGTACCCGCGGACTGCCCATGGCTGACGGCCTATCTCAGCTATCATCCAACCCAGTTCAACGAGTACGATACCGAACCAGCCTGCAACGGCCATAATAGCAAGTGCCCATGATTGCTTGAGCCAGTTTGGACGCCATTTGCGCATCGCAAAATAGGCCGGAAACGCGATAGCTAGGAAGGTAATGAGTGTCATTTTGATATCAAAGAGCGTGTGAATATACAGTGGCGGCTGTTCGGATTTCGGGAACTGGTCGAGGCCAATTACTTCGGCATCAGGGCTATTACCGGCCAGCAAGCTCAGTCCATTCGGGATTTTGATATGCGGCCCGCTGATACTATCGTCACCGCTTGCGACGCCGCCGACGATGAGTGGCACACCAGACTCTGTCTTGTAGGTCAGCTCAACCGCGGCAAGCTTGCTGGGTTCGTGCTCAGCGAGATATTTTCCAGTAATATCCGCGGTGATGAACAGTGCAACCAGCATAATAGTGGCGAATATCATTAAACGACGTATGATCTCCCAGTCAAATTTATAGCGTGCCAAGTTGCGTTCTTTGTACTTTTTACGGAGAAGTTTCGCGGCATAGAGTGCCACGACAGCAGTTGAGGCAGCAAAATAATAGGCAGGCATCGAGTGGATAAACTGCACGAACGATGTTTGCGAAAACATCGCGCCGACGACGTTGACGTTTTCGAACTTTCCGTCGACCAGATCAAAGCCTGTCGGCTTGTTCATCCATGCATTTACGCTGGTAATCACAAATGCGCTTGCGTTTGCACCCAGCGCAGTCATAATGCCGAAAAACCAGTGCAACATTGGCGAAACCTTTCCCCACGTTGTCATGTAGAGCGCCAAGAATATCGCCTCGACCAAGAACGCATACGTCTCAAACATGAATGGCAGACCGATAACTTCGCCTCCAAATTTCAGTATCCCTGGCCAAATGAGAGACATCTGTAGTGCGACAACCGTACCGGAAATAACTCCCGTGATAACGAGCAACGCCATGATTTTTGACCAAAATTTAGCTGTATCGGTGTAGTTTTTGTCTTTTTTGCGTATACCGAGCCACTCGAACCACACCACAAGGATGGGCAGCGTGAGCCCGAACAGCACGAAGATAATATGGAAGCCAAGACTGTCGCCCATCAGGACTCGAGCCGCATGTAGACTTTCTTGCATTGGTTCCTCCGGCGGAGAAATAAGATTTATATTGTTACCATTAGCATAATACGCAGCTCTTAGAAAAGCAAAGTAGGAGAATAATAATTAACAGTAGTAGTAAGAAATAATAACTAGTACAATAGTACGATGGCTCGAACAAAAGAGGTACGCAAGCAGCAAATAGTCAACTACCAGGGTGAGGCGTCATACGTGACGCACATAATTGAACGCGGGATTATCAGGGTATACACTATCCTACCGACCGGGAGTGAGATGAACGTGGCAATCCTCGGCGAGGGTGACTATTTCCCTATCGAGACGGCGTATGAGATAGCGCCGGCGACGATGTTCTACTACGAGGCCCTCACTGACGCGACTATCCGAGATGCTTCTGTCGAGGAATTCCGCGCGGAACGAGCCGCTAACCCACAGACCCCTGACATCGATAGCCGACGCTATATCGGTGCACTGCTCCACGTCAATGCGCTGGGCCAAACATCTGCCAGCGACAAGCTGGCACATACCTTCAGATACCTTGCGATTCGTTTCGGCGTGCAGGTAGCCGCCAAAAGTTATATAAAGATTAACGTACGGTTAACACAGCAAGACATTGCAAATCTGTGCGCACTGTCCCGCGAGACAGTCAGCATCGAGCTGGCGCAGTTACGTGACAAAAACATTATCATTGAGAAAGCCAAACACTACACCGTCCATTTGCCACGATTGACTTCGATGCTTGGCGAGGACAGTAACCCTGAGCTTGAGCTCGCCCTGCTCGAAGGATAATTACCTTCGTGCCAATGTCTTTTTCTTGAGACTGTCTTCGATGACGCGGGTGAGCTCCTTTGGTGAAGCCCACGCCTTCAGCATGTAGTGGCTCGCTCCGAGCTTCATAACTTCCTGGACCTCTACTTTTGTATCGAGGTTGCTGAGCACGATGACTGGGATACGGTCGGTATTTTCGAATGTGCGCAAAAACTCTTTGCCGTCCATGACCGGCATAAGGAGGTCAAGCAATATGAGGTCTGGCTTGTACTCAGAAATGATATGCAATGCCTCGCGGCCATCGCGGGCTTTCTTTACTTCGTAGCCATTTTTTTCCAGTAGCATCGAAAACGCATCATTAAGGGTGACGTTGTCTTCGACGAGCAGAATTTTTCTTGGGTTCTTGTCTGCCATATCACGCATTAGTCTACTTTTTCGTCCGTTTATTTTCTGTGAGCTGGACAACACTATGAGCGGCTCCAGACAGCGGCAGTCTCACGGTGAAGGTGGAGCCAACCTTGAGCTTAGAGTCGACCACTATGCTACCTCCATGGGCTTCAGCCAATTTGGCCGCTAGGTAAAGCCCGAGGCCACTTCCCTCCACTTCGGAGCTGAGTTCGTTATTGACCCGGGTAAATTTCTGGAAAAGCCTCGGGTGGTCGGCGGCGTCGATGCCGACGCCTTGGTCTTTGATACGTATGACCGCATTGTGGTCTTGTTCACGTAATCTCACTGTGACGGTCTTGCTCGGGTAGGAGTACTTTATCGCATTGCTTAACAGATTTTCAAATATCATTCTGACGAGTCGTTCATCGGCTTTGACAGTGACCTTTTTCGGCATGAGTAGTCGCAGGGTAATGTTTTTCTGTGCAGCTGTACCACGCAGCGAATCGGCAATGCTAGTCAGGACAGACTTCAGCTCAATCTTATCTCGTCGGACGATGAGCTGTCCCGCATCTGCCTTGGCGACATAGAGTAACTGATCGATGATTTCGAGTTGCATGTCGTTCGCTTTGTAGGCACGAGATATGAGTGTGCGCTGCTCCTCCTCTATGTCTCCGAACATCCCCTCGAGCAACATGCCGAGATATTGCTTCACACCTGTTGCTGGGGTACGAAGCTGGTGAGATGCGAGCGCGAGCAGCTCATCCTTGGTGTTCTCGATATCTTTCTCGTACTCGTTTTTGACGTATCCGATGCGCCACCTGAGCAACATAAACACAAACAAACCGAGCAGTGCGCTTCCCACTAGCCCGGCGACAAACAGTATCGTTGGCCCAAATGGTTTACTCGCTGCCGGTTCGGGTATCGTCATAGTCAGGCGCCAGGTGCGCGACATTATGGGGAGGTCCATGGTGACGGAGCCTGTACTTGCGGATGACTTGCTGGGGGATGTATATGAGTAGAGATATTGTGACGGCTTCTCGGTA
The DNA here is from genome assembly GCA_963743435.1 of uncultured Candidatus Saccharibacteria bacterium. Lineage (GTDB taxonomy): Bacteria > Patescibacteriota > Saccharimonadia > Saccharimonadales > UBA4665 > JAGXIT01. The sequence goes on along the minus strand of CAVUPG010000004.1, from coordinate 53,363 downwards.
ACGTCTGTGAGCGTATATGATATACCACGTCGATCCAGTATCTCGTTTCGCTTCAACATCATTTCTTTGATACGGAATGCCACATAGACGTATCCTCTTAGCTGCTGCTGCCTCTCCGCAACAGAAGATGGAGGAGCATCGGAAGTTGCATAGATTGGGTAAAACAAGATGCCACTTTGCGGAGGGTTTTTTGAGCCGGTGTTATCTCTCCCGAGTGTCAGTGGCGGCGAGAGCCCAAAGTTCGCCACATCACGAGCATAGCTCATCGACGCATTGCGCTCCTTCTCTGACCCAACATCGTAGCCGGTGGCCCTTTATTGACTGCGCTAGTTGGCGCGGCGTATTTTAGACACTTCATACGATGGTCTCGACCCTGCTGGCCAGATGGTGAAGTTCGGGTTCCCCTGCGCGCGCATCGACTGGGTAAACGCGTCGACTTGCCCCGGCAGTCACATGCTGAATGTAGCCAATAGACAATAGCTCCGGGAATGCGCTCACTGCGTGGGTTGTCTGAACGTATTTCTGCCAATCAGCCTCACTGAGGTTCGTGTCGCCTTGTACGTTGACGACTGCCGCCCCTGCAAGCAGTATCTGGCCGTAGTTGGCGAGTTTATTGTGTATATAGGTCGAGGTGTCGTGCAACTGGTCATTCTGCATTCGTACATAATCATCATCATTTTGGGATTTGACCGAATGAACAAATATATAAGTAGATAGCATCCCGACAGCCGCGACCAGGATAGCAACTATCGCGGCCGCAGTTGTGAGGTCTTTTTTTGTAGAAGGTTTGAGTCGTTTTAACAAGTACATGTGCATCATCATACCGAATATACCGGCAAAGTTTTGTTAGGCTCCTCACGTTTTGCTCGTGAAGAGCTCCATAGTTGTGGGCTAGCAGACTCCGTACTATGAGCGTGTACTAGCCGAACATTCACAACTAGCGCACTACTCACCCGACGAAGCAACCATGTCAGCGCTACACATACTTGAGACACCCCAGTTCACTTTACGCCCATATGACTTTTAACCTCACCAAAGGAGACATGCACTATGAAACAACCAGAACTGCAAAACCGCATCGACTCATTCCTTGATAGTAAAGCAGACAAGTTCCCAGAACTTTTCTCAGATAGACGCTAAAGGAGGAATCACTCAGATGTTCAATAAACCATTATATCGCCCCCGCCTCGCTTAAATAACTACCCCTAAGCCCCATAGGCGGGGGCAAACCGAAAGCTAACCTAAACAATAGCGATTTCCACATCGCAGAAGGAGTTACTAACATGGCTATTATTATGTGGATAATTTTCGGAGCACTCGTAGGCTGGATTGCCTCAATGATTGCCGGGACCAACGCACAACAAGGCGCACTCGCAAACATAGTTGTCGGTATCATCGGCGCATTCCTCGGTGGTTTCATCATGCAGCTATTTGGCGAGTCCGGCGTCAATGGCTTTAACCTGTACAGCATCGTGGTCGCTATACTCGGTGCGGTGGTCCTCCTCTGGATTTACCGCTCGCTTACTAGCGGTCACCGAGTTTAGGCTAGGAGATTCGCAACATGTACGCTCTATACGAATATTTCAGAAGGATTTTTACGCTGAGTTTCTGGTATGTGGGTGTGCAAGGAGTGCTGTTTTTCTATGACCTTCTGTTTCACAGCGAGCTGAGCTACCCATTCTGGAATGAATCCTACAACTGGGCTCCAGTCTTGGGTGGCGCTCTGCTGGGTGTGATGGTTGCAAGCGCAGTATGGATGGCTGTAGAGCGCTATGCACCTGTTCTCTTTGCGAGAACCCAGCGACAAGTGCGCTTTGACGCGGCAGTCGCATCAGTCGGTAAGCTCCGTGAGCTTCCTGGCACTGCCCTAACGCAGATGCGAAGCACGCCGAAACGACCACAGTTGGTCCAGTAGCATTCAAACTACCCGTCTCTCTCAAAAGACCCCGTTTCACCAAACGGGGTCTTTTTTGATGAAATAAAAATGCATCTTCAGCTGTACTACGTATGTAGATCAATCAAACGGAGACTAGCTTTATGAAAAAACCGGTACGCGTCTCAACAAGACAACTCATGGTATATATCGTGCTTGTACTCGCGACTGCGGGCGTACTGACGGCGGCATTTGTGCTGGGTCAGAGCACGCGTACAGAGTACCGCAACGAGCTCAAGGACAGAATGGCTCTTACGACAGCGAAGCGGTAGAAACACTGCCTGCTGACTCACAGGAGCGTATAGATACGGCGGTTGCTCGTGCTACCGAATCAAATGCCACCCAGACGGTCGACGATCGGCTGCTCTACCTCATTGAGGAGGAAAAGCTTGCTCACGATGTCTACCAGAAGATGTACGAGCTCTACGGCGCACGTACCTTCAGTAATATCATGCGGAGCGAGACCATGCACCAAAGTCTAGTGCTCGGCTGTGCTGAAGACCGCGGTCTTGACCGACCCACGTAGTGACATCGCCGGCGTATTTGTCAATCAGGAGTTACAGCAGATGTATGACACGCTCGTTGCAAAAGGCTCACAAAATCTCACCGAAGCGTACAAAGCAGGAGTTACTATCGAAGAAGTAGATATCGCCGACCTGACGGCAAGTCTCCAGCTCGTCGACCCTGCTGACAGCGACATCATCACGATGATGGAAACGCTACTCCATGGGTCACAGAACCACTTGCGAGCCTTCAGTCGCCATGTATAGGACCTGGACAAAAAAGCTATTCTCTCAGACTCGTTCCACTTCGCCGCCGGCGCGAAGCACCGGTTCGCTGCGCTCAATAGGGATATAATGAAAGACAGTATGCAAGACCAGCACGCAGACGATGCCGCTATTGTTGCCCGGGTGACCGGGCGGTGACACGGCGGCATATGCCGATATCATGGCAGCGCTACGAAGCCAAGTTGCTCGGTATGTCACCTACCTTATACACGATGATGCGGCAGCGGCCGACATTGTGCAGGATACGTTTATCAAGACGTACCAGAATCTGCGCAGCTATAAACCAGCCTATAAGTTTTCGTCCTGGATATACCGGATCGCGCACAACGAGACGATGAATGCCCTCAAACGCGGCAAACACCATTCGAGTGCAGATATCGAAACGGTGCCCGAGGCTACCTACGATCCTGGCCTCGCCGAGAAAATCGACGCCGGTATCGTCCGGGACCAAGTCCAGGAGTGTCTGAAAGAACTTGAACCGAAATATCGTGAGGTCGTGCAGCTTGTCTATTTTGAACAGATGAAATACGACGAAGCCAGCGATGTGCTGCATGTACCGACCTCCACGGTCGGTGTCTGGCTCAAGCGTGCGAAAGATAAGCTGCGCAGTATCTGCGAGCAGAAAGGAGCACACCATGGCTAAGTCAACTGATACAGATACGATTGCGCGGGCAGTCATGCGAGATATCGCCGACGGCAAGGTGACGATGCGCTCGAGAACATACTACACCCTGCTGAGCGGGCTCGTTGCTGCCACAGTTATCGCCGCTGGTACAGCCCTGGCCTACGTATCAAGCATCGCCTATTTCTGGGTGCGTATCAGTAACTCCGAGGGCATGGCGTATGGTGCGCGTGCCCGTCTGAGCGATTCGCTGGCGCAGTTCCCCTGGTGGCTCGTTATCGTGGCGGTTGCGCTCGGCGCGGCAGCTGTCTGGCTGGTACGTCAGCAAGGTCGGTTCTACAAACATCGTGTGACGACGATAATCCTGGGGCTCGCCGCCGCTTCCCTGCTGCTGGCGGTACTGCTCGCGTCACTCAATGTCGGTCAGCCGTATGCTCAGCAACACGTGCCGAGGATGCAGCAGTCCGGTCAGGGGCCACCTCAGGGTCGCGGCATGCACCGCCCACCGGAGTGAAATAATCTCGAGCCGAACGTTGTACTACCCATGTACACGTAAGCAAAGGAGATCACTATGCGTACACTAGTAGCAGCAGGCATCACCACGCTCGCCGTCGTTGGCGTAGCTGGTATCGGGACGATGAGCGTCTCGGCGATGCAGAATCAACACGGCCAGGCAAACGGCACTGGCACCCCCTCGATGGCACAAAATGGTCAGGGCAACCGCTACGGCGCTACCAACACTGTCGAGACCCAGGCTAAAGTACTGGGCACAACGGCTGAGCAGCTCCGCACGCAGCTCCAGACCAAGACCATGGATCAGGTCCGCGACGACGCTGGCATGACCCAAGATCAGTTCCGGGACAAGATGCAGGCTGAGCGCCAGGCATCTGGTGACTGTGATGGCGACGGTGAGATGCACCAGTACGCCGGCAAGCGCCACGAGAGCTAGGTACCTCCTAGACTCTTAGCGAAAACACCGCCTTTCTCTCAGGCGGTGTTTTTGACTGGTTGAAATGCCTCCTGCTCAGCTGTGCACTGCTCTTCGCTAGCGATGTGCATGAGGGTTTGCATGAGGTTGCTGTCTAAGAGCACTGCTGTGCGGTCAACATCTGTCGCCTCTGCAGCGGCCGAGAATGCTGTTCGTCCCAGCTCTTTCTCACCCGCAAATGTCGTCAAGACATAGAGTTCAGGCGTGGCACTGATGAGGTGTTGTGTCACTTCATCCCCCTCGTCAGTCAAGTAATTGACAGATACAGTAGCTTTGTTGTGACGTGATGCCGCCCGTCTGGTGACGCCTGCACTGTGAAGCTGGGCATCATCGATGTCCCGCTTACCGCTCAGGGTCGCAAACATGTGTTCGGCTAGTACGAACGCTTCAGCACTACTACTCATATATCTATATAATAACACAAATGTAAAGCTTATGCTATAAATTACGCAACACTTCCCTCTTATCACGGAGATTAGCACCGGATAATTCCGGATTCAGGGGCAAAATATGCCTTATTTAAGAGAAAATCTGTAAGAATTTTTACTATGAATTTTGTCAACCCCATTATGTTATCTGTTTAGCACAAGGAGCATAAAAATATGGGTGTATGCTGAGAAGACTAACGACATCTAAACGGAGGGAGTCGCCCTATGAGGCTACATTACGATAGATATGTCCTTGGACAAGGCGTCCAGAAAATAAAAACCCGAGCGATGCTCCTAATCTCAGCAGGCGTCCTGATGGTCGGCTCTGGCGGTGCCGCCATGGTCTCCATGCTCGGCAACGCAGCATAGACGCTTAAATAACACAGTTGCATTTAATCTGAGTGAGTAATACAGACCTCAGAGCACCAGCGCTTCGGTTGGTTATTTAATCGCGCACAAATGTTCTAACATGGACATACTCAACATATGAATTCAACTACCGATGGCCTAAAAAGACGAGTATTCGGCTCAAGGCAGATCTCTATGTACACGTGCCTGACTAGGCTCAACGCCATGCAGATAAATTCATTGCAGATGAAGGTAATGTAAACACGCCTGTCAGTACCTTCAATTATGGAGTTCACAGTATCCAGTGGTGAGATATGGCAGTGGCTATACTGGCTGGCGTAGTTTCGACGACTAAAATGGCGTTTGGACAAATCATAGTCTCTACCTGTAAACATCGTATGGCTGGAATACGAGTGGCTATTGAATTTAACTCAGACAGACAAAGTTTATTTCGATTGTTAACGGTGTCGACTCGGGCTCAAGCGTAGCTAACTGGCTCGGAGAGTTTGTAGCGCAGTCATCCTGTACCATACTCTACGGTTCGCTTGGCCAGAACTATTCAGTGAACTGGAGCGACTTCATGACAGATGTTGTTGCTAGCAGATACTGAAGCTCCAGACGTAGCGATTAACAGCCCCGCTGACGGTGCTACTGTCCAGGGCGATGTCCCAATCTACGGCACTGTAACAGATGACAACCCAGACCACTACTACCTAGTCGTAAAAGACAGTGATGGGCATGTTGTAGCAGGTCCTGGTACCGTTGCTGAGACGAGTTCGTTTACCAATGAACTGCTCTATACGTTCGATAGCACTAGCGTAGACGACGGTAACTACACGGTATGGCTTGCTGCACGTGATGCCGCAGGAAACCGTGATGCAGGTTCACTTGCTACAGCAGTGGTAACTGTCAACAACACTCCTGACAACAAGGACCAGTGTAAGAGCGATGGCTGGATGGGCTTCACCAGCCAGCGTTCAAGAACCAAGGTCAGTGTGTTTCGTACGTGAACCACATGGATGACACTGGTGCAGACAAAGTTCACGCGAAGAAAAGCTAGATAGCTTTCTATAGCACAGCGCGAAAATACGCGGGCATTTGCCCGCGTATTTTTGTATGGAAGTGTACAGATTGCTTACGGTGCGTTTGGGGTATACTGAGAGCATATGGAAGACAAAGAGCTCATCAGGCGTAGCCCGTACGGACTATACGTGCAGATCATCGGCTTGGTGCTGTTTGCCCTCGCCGTCGGCGTGCTAGCCACGTGGCTATTCCGCACGCTGCTCGGCTGGACCGAAGGCGGCGGTGCGCGGCTGATAGGTTGGACGTGGCTGCTCTTTCTCATCGTCGGCGTGTTTGCTTCGCTCAAACTGTGGCTCGACTGGCGCGTCAAACGCTATGAGATAGGGCCGGATATGCTTGTCGTCCACGCCAAGGGCGGCCGTTTCGGCTCGTCGCAGACTGTGTATCGCTACGAGTCCATCATCTCCTTGCGGATGCGACAGAGTATGCTCGGCAAAATGTTTGGCTACGGCGATATATTGCTCACCATCCCCAAGATCGATTACGAGATTGTCATGAATGACATCGAGGAGCCCGACAAACAAATCGCCGAGATTCAGCGCCATCTGAGCTCATCGTCGGACCGTGCCAGCAGCTATATCAACTAGCAGCTATTTCTTGTGCCAGTTGCCGTCATCGCCCTTTTCATAACTCTGTTTGACGGCGCTCCAGGCGACGCGCATGCTCGTCTCTTCCCTGTCGGCATCGCCGCGTCTGTCATCGGCATCTTTGTACTGCTGCCAGGCGCTGTTGTAGGCTTCTTTGAATATGTCTTGGGCGTGCTTGGGTAGGACGCCAGCTACGTTTTTGGGCAGGTCGTCGATAGATTGGTATGGCATGATAGCTTCCTCCGTTTACCTCACAAAATATACCGCTCGCCGGAGCCAGAGTCTGTACGGCGGCTCACATTCAGCGAGCCCATGATGAGAAGTGATTTATCGGTTGTCAGGGACGAAGGTGTAGGCGTAGCCTATCTGGCCTGCCCGACCGGCGCGGCCGATGCGGTGGATGTAGTCTTCGTACTCGACAGGAGTTGCGTAGTTGACGACGTGTGTGACGTCAGCGACGTCGATACCACGGGCGGCGACATCTGTCGCGACCAAGATGGTGACGGTATTGTCTTTGAACTGAGCCAGTGCGCGTTGGCGCTGGCCTTGTGATTTGCCACCGTGGATAGAGACGGCTGAGAAACCACGGTTCTGCAATGATTCGCTGAGGCGCTCGACGCTACGCTGTGTCTCATCAAAGATGATGACTTTGGTGACGTCTGTCGAAATCAGCAGGTCGTGCAGCTTGTCGAGTTTGTCGCTTTTCTCGCGGAAGCGAATGATATCTTGGTGCACGCTCTCGCTGGCTGAACTGGCCTGGATAGATACGGTGTGTGGCTCAGTCGTGAACGTATTGATGAGGGAACGCACCGTGTCGCTCATGGTCGCAGAGAAAAAGAAGCTCTGTCGTACGGGCGCGGTCGCTTTCAGTATCTTGGTGACGTCATTGATGAAGCCCATGTCCAGCATGCGGTCAACTTCGTCGAGCACGACGAGGTTGCGTTCGCTGAGATCGAGCGTACCACGCGTGACATGGTCCTGGATACGACCAGGGGTGCCGATGACGATCTGTGGCTTGGTGCGCAGGTCGCGGAGCTGAGCACCCATGCCGGTGCCACCGATGAGCACGGCGCCGTGTAGGCCACTGCCTTTGGCGAATGAGCGGCAGGCAGCGTCAATCTGCTGCGCGAGCTCACGGGTTGGCGCAACGATAAGTGCGCGGGCGCTACGGTCAGCCAAGAGACGCGACAGTATCGGCAGCATAAATGCAGCGGTTTTACCGGTACCAGTGCCGGCGATACCGATGATGTCCTTGCCAGCTAGCCCGACCGGGATGGCTTGGTCCTGGATAGGAGATGGTGTGGCGTAGTCGAGCGCGGTGATATTTTGCTGGATGAGTGCCGGCAATGCAAAGTCGGCGAACGTGTGTGTCGGCACGTACGGTGTCTGTTCCTGCTTGGTCGCAACCTTCACAAATCGACGTGGGTCGATGGTGGAGACTTTCTTTTTGTGGCCTCCGCCGCTTGAGCGACGTGACGGGCCATAACTGCGTGTTTGTTTAGAATTAGTATTTGCACGTGTCGTGCGATAGCGATATGCCATAAAAAAAGATCCTTCGATTAGTGGGTGTATTACATAAATTGTCGGAATGACGCCTTAGTAATCTGCCAATCAACTTCGGGACCATTTGAACAATAGTCTAATTCTAGCATAAAAATAACCGGTATGCAAGCGCCCGTACCGTGCTTGTATGGTTGTAGCAACTGACGCCCGACAATCGCACCCACTCCGTGAACCACCTCACAGTAAACAAGCCGCTAGTAGTGCATACTCACGTGAGTACCTAAGTAAGGAGTAAGTATGCTTTGGTTGACCCGTATCCGCCGTATCGCGTTTGTCGCATGGGCGCTATATAAAATCTGGCGTACGTGGCGCCAGCGCGCTACCAGATAGCTCCATCCCCTCCCGGACGCCTCGCTAGTCCAGTTTGCCGAGCTCGTATGTCCAGATAAGGGCGTCAATCAACCACCAAACTCCAAATCCGCCGAACGTGATGAGTTTGAGGATGCCGAGCCCTACTTCGCCTTTGTACATCCGGTCGGCGCCGAGCCAACCGAGGCTCCAGCTGATGATAGTGCCGACGAGCTGCTTTTTGTATTCGTTTGTCATGGTTTCTCCCCTGTCAGATTAATTTACCACGCCGTAAAATTGCTCGAGCAATTTGTACACGACGTATGCCGGCCAGACGAGTGACTTTAAAAAGCCCGTCACGACTGCGCCGAAACCGACTGCAGCCTGCATGAAATAAATGAGTGAGCCTACCCACCCAAAGAAATATAAGGCGCCGTTGCCACCGTGGCTGGCGCTCGATTTGACATGTTCTTTTGCCATAACTCCCCCTTGTGTTACCCCTTCAGTATACGCCAGTAGACGATGCTCATACATGTAATCTAGCTTACGAATCGTATCGCAAACGGCTACCAGTTATGTGTAGTTGTTCAAGATTGAATTGTCAGCAAACGACTTCTTCAACTACTACGGGTTAGGAAACTGCTCTATTTGTAATATTGCTCACAGCGCAATGTGCAGAAAAGGATATTACTGTGGGTGTAACGGGTGAATAAAGGAGGTTGTATGGCACAACAAGAACCAGAAATGACTGGTTGGGTTGGTTGGGGGTATTTCGCGAGTCTCATGATGATGATTCTTGGGGTATTCCATGGCATCGCCGGTCTCACGGCGATATTTAAAGAAAATTACTTTGTAGTTACCGCAAATCATTTGTTGGTATTCAACTTCCAGACATGGGGCTGGGTGACACTTGTACTCGGCATCATCATATTTTTTGCAGGGCTTGAGCTACTTCGAGGGGCGATGTGGGCACGCATTGTCGGTGTGATGCTGGCAGCCTTGAGTTTCCTCGCGAATATGAGTTTCATGAATGCGTATCCATTGTGGTCTCTCACACTCATGGTCGTTGACGTGCTTATCATTTACGCACTGACGGTCCACGGCTCAGAACTAAAAGCCTAGGCTTACTACCGAATATGGTCACACTCACCCGGTGACCATATTTTTTTGGCCCTCCCGAAAGTTACCTTGCTCGCTATTCGTTACCGTACGTATCGATGATAGCCTGCAGTCGTGAGGTATCTGCAGATGACCAGTTCTCTGGTGCTGCAACTGCTTGCCATGCCTCAACGATGGTATTGGCGTAGTTATGTCCGTGTCCGTTCGGCACGGTCGTGCCAAAGAACTGATCAGTAGCTACCTGTATGAAGGTCACGACTGGGTACCATACTGTGCGTGTGGATACATCCGGGCCACGTGTCTCGCGAAGCCAGTCAGGCTTGTGGAATAACAGGCTGAAATCAAACCACACCACAGGGTCAGACGCATGCTGGAGGTAGAGGATGCGTGGAGCCTGCCAGCCACTGGTATTGTCGGCGATGTTGTCATTTGTCGCCGCGAAGCGAACGGCGGTACCATGTCGGTAGACGGGCTGCCATTCTGGAGAGCCTGTGTCGCGACCGGCGGTAATAGCCCGCCAGAGTTCGGTATCATTCGGCGTACCGACAAACAACGCGCCATCTAGCGATCGACGCATATCATTAACCCCGCTGTAGGCTGCCTGGCCACCAAAAGATCCGAGACTCAACCCGTACGCGATGAGTTTTGGCCGTGTCTCGACCGGCTGTTTGGCCCACTCGGCATAGACGGCGTCAAACAGTGCTCTGCCGGCATCGCGCGCGTTTTGCTTATCGACGAGGAACGATATCCAACTCGGCAGATAGGAATATTGCTGGGCGACGATGGCGCTATCACCGCCGTACATGTACTCGAGGCTATCGACGGTCTGCGGTTCGAGCCAGCCTGTGCCTGTTGGGGTTGCCAGGACGAGTATTTTGCGGTCAAACGCATGGGTACGTTTGAGCTCACGCACTGCTAATGATGCCCGATCTTCAGGTGTTTTGGCACTTTCAACGCCGACATAGACACGGACCGGATCCATAGCAGCCTGTCCGGTGAAATTGCTGATGGCTTGCGAGTCGGGTCCTCTGCCGACAAATGCCTTACCTTGATAGCCAAGCGTTTGCCAGGGTACATATGAGCCTGGACCACCTGAGTGGGTTGGGCTGAGTGGTTGGATAGCATCCGGTGGGGTCTCGTCATTTTTGCTGGCGTATATTTGGTTTGAACTGGTAACGAAAAAGTTATAAAAGACGCCACTCAGAACCCACCAGCTGAACGCGACCGCCACCGTGATGCCGAGGGCGATACTGACTCGACGAGGCAGATAATCATCGAGAAGCACGATGAGCTTGCCCACTCCCCAGCGGATAGCCCTAGCCAGACCAATCAGACAGACGGCTAGCACGATAGTCAATATAGCTGTGCGGATGTAGTAGCGATGCGTCAGCGGCTCCTCGCCTACCAGCTCTCGGACCTGTTGTTGCCATACGGCGCCGAAGTAGAAGTACGCAAACACGGCGATTGGTCCGAGTACTGCAAGGATGCGCCAAGCCCAGATACGGATGCGCTCAGGGAGGCGTAGTTCGTCGTTGATAGCCCAACGTACACTTGCGCTGAGTAAGGTGCCTATACCATATCCAACGGCCAAACTTACGCCACTAATGATGCCCTGGTAGAGCCATGGTCTTGGCAAGAGTGAGGGCAGCATAGAAAAACAGAAAAATACGATGCCAAAGACAATGCCAGTATAGTTTAGCCTATCCCAGTAACGGTGCACTCGCCTCTCAGAGCTCGCAGCCGTTTGTCTTGCTCGTCTTGTCGCATGTTTCGCAGCGCGTTTCGGCCGGCTCGTGTTCATGGTAGCTAGTATATGCCCCGCTTACGCTTGGAGCAACTGGTGCGGTACTAGGCGTACAAAAGAGATTGTTCTCTAGGGTCTTTACGCCAGTAAGCCACGGGTCAGGGTGAGGGTTTCTGGGACTTCGCTACCGCTACGTATTTCCTGCTCATATCGTCTAATGCGACGCTCAATCTCCGACTTACATGCTGCTGCTACGATGTCAGGGTTGATAATCCCACGTTCTATGACATTCACTCCCATATCGGTCGGCTGCGTAAATTCCGCCATTGGTGTGTACTGGGGGAAGTATGAAAGCAGAGATTTTAACAAGGCAAAGTTGCCAACATCTTTGTCATAGTTCGTGTCTCCGCTCTGCAACCTCACGAGTTGGTTGCCGAGGTCTGCCGTAGCAGCAGAGAATGCACGATTTAGTGGATGTTCAGGTTCGAGATGAAAGACTGGGAATGTCTCGAACTTAATAAAGTTTGGTGCCACATTCCATTGTAATTTATGAGCTATTTCAGATATAGCAACAGAGAACTTCCCGCTTCCCCCGCCAGGGCTCACGATGAGTAAGCTTTCATCAGCTTCAGTTATGGGCTGACGTGCGGTCAATGCATTGAGCGCCGTCTCACCGAGATTAGGATAGCCAGGTATTTCGGGTAATACACGAACAACGTCGAATTCTGATTGCAGACGGGAAACGTAGGTATCGACGTAGTCGGCATTTTCCGCGCTCATCGCGGAGGGAGTAGCTGTGATGGCGAGTGCGGACAGATTGAGGCCATGTATATTCCTGGCTTCGTCTGTCATGCGTAGTACTTCTTGATCGTACGGGATGCCGTAATCGCCTCTGATGCGGCGTTTAGGCCGTCTCCCGTTTGGCGCAGCGAGGATGTCTTTGGCATGTACCGCCATAGCGACAGTGCTTTTCCCTAGTTCGTCGCGAACATCCCGTATGATGCCAGCTTTGACGTCAGGATCATAGCCAGGCAACACGCGACTTGCGTGAAAATCACCGAAGGGCTTGCCTCCGAATTCTATGATAGTCGGAGAGTCAGGAACGATTCGAGCCACGAAGGCACCAACCTGCTCTTCGTAGTATCTTTCATTATCAAACCCGGCGGTCATGAGCGTATCTCCTCTGCGATCTGATGCGTGCTTTCTTGTGGTGAAATGTGTGTGGTGTCGAGCGTAATAATATGTCGGGCGAAGTTGGAAAGATTCATCCGGAGATAATCCTCAAAATATTGTGCTCGTGTGCCGGGTTGTTTTGGTATCAAGTCATCTGCTGTAGGGTTTTCTCGCCGTGCGATGCGGCGTATGCGCTCATCTTCTGCGCAGGTGAGAAGAACTGCGATATCGGGTTTATATATCCGTGAGTCCAAACAATCACTGACGTCTTCACCATCAAAACTGTGGCTTGCTGCTACGTCTATAACCCACCTATCTTTTACTACTGTAATCCCATCCGACAATAAACCTCGCAATACGGCAGTTTGTGCTATTTTTTTGTGCACACTTCTACTGAGGTCGTTATCTCCCTCAGCCGAGTACCCATTATCGTGCAACACCTGTTCAATAGCAGTAAAATCGCTTACTCTATGTATTTCTGGGGACAGGATCCCTGGAAGATTTTTGACGACGGTCGATTTGCCAGTGCCATCGATGCCGTGTACCGATATAAATAGTCCCATATGCGATAAACTATAATATAAATTAGACAATCAGTCAATTATTGTAGGCATTGGCAGCGGCGGCAGTTTGTTTTCTAGGTATGAAGTGACTAATTCGGCTACTTCGTTACCGCGGATAAGACCCTTGTTGTCTAAATCTTCGACACGCGTTATGGGTAGCCACTGAGGCTCCATTTCTCCCTTTGTGCTCCCGGCTGGCAATAGTGAGGCGCTGAATACATACTTCATGACAGTGTTGCCCTCATGCGTGCTTGGTTTATGGATGACGGCGAGTAATGAGTCGACTCCTACATCCAGACCGGTTTCTTCTTTCACCTCTCGTACGACACATTCCTCGAGCGTTTCGCCTGTCTCAAGCTTCCCGCCTGGTAGACCATATTTGCCCCGTGCACTCTGCTTGGTTTCTTGCACAAATAAGATACTGTCTCCTTGTCTCACTAATGCTGAGCAGACGATGACAATCATATGGTTACCCACCCAAAATTATCGGGATGAAATTGGTAGTGAACGTCAGCGCGAGTTGTCTTTGCCATTGCTCACATTATATAACAACCAGTTAGAACGTGGCCCTAGCTTGTAAGCGTGGCGGCGAAGATTTGCCAGGCCAGCAACGATTTGGCGGTAAAACTGAGGACGATGTAAGCTTTCTCGCCGCGAATGTAGTCTGCCCACTTGCCTTTCGCCCGGTACTGCTTGTACTGCACGAACGCAAATGAGTTGAAGAAGAGGAAGAGTGATATGACGATAGCGTAGACAAATCCAGGCGCCGTGGTGCCCGCCGGGCCACCAGGCGTCAATAGCTGTGTGGTGAAGATAACCCACGGGATGATACCGGCGATACAACCAAAGATGAATGGTAACCACTGGCCATCCCCCGGTTGGTTGTATTTCTCCTGGAGCCAACCAAACAGTATCATCGACACATTGACGCCAAAGATGGCGAGCAGTGCCGCGTAGTCGCTGATGCCATTGAGCTGCGCGATGACAAATATCATTATCGACGAGCTGAGTGAGTACTCGACCCAGCGGAAGATGTTGCGACTTTGTTTTAGGCCCTCAATGTAGCGTGGAAAAAACTTGTTGGATGCGACAAGGAAATGGAACAGTGCTGACAAGCCGAGGAATGCGGCGATGGTGTAGCTGACGTTAGTATTGAAAAGCACAATTGGGTCGGTGAAAGACGTGCCGGGAGGACCGGTCATATACGTCGCAGTGACAGGCAGCGAGAAATCGTTCGACAGTACGAGTACAGCGACCATCGACACGAAATGCAGCACCCCAGCCGAGATATTCCACTTACGAAGCTTGGTGTATTGAGAATCTGATTTTGTAGCCATACGAATAGTGTAGCACGGAGAATTCGGTCTAATACTGATGTTTGTGCCCCACTGTATTCTCTAGGCGGAAGCGCGTGTGTCTTCGACGAGAGCTTGCAAGAACATGCGTGCTACATCGACTGGTGGCCCTGCCGTCGGCGCATGAAACCATTTGAGCCCAGGCGTGCTATTGGCTTCGAGGACATAGGCTTTGCCCGACTCATCCACCATATAATCAATCGCACCAAAGCTGAGTCCGAGTACTCGTGCGATGTGGAGTGAGGATTGCACGAGGGACTGATCCCACTCGTGCTCTGGGTACGAAAACCGCTGCAGTGCCCTATCGGCTGCCACGGAGGTACCGTATTCGCTACGGTGCACGGCGATGACCTCGTCGTTCAGTACGAGGTAGCGCATCTCTACCCCGCTGATATATTTCTCTAGGATAACGTTTTCGAGCTTGATGGTCTTGAGCTGGGCCGCAGAATCGATGATATGTATATCTCGGCTCCCTGCACCACGGATCGGTTTTGCGATAATTTTGGTGTGCTCCGCCAGAAACTCAGTGGCGTCACTGAGTGTTTGGGGACGTGCAAATGGGATATTTGGATGGCCATGACGAGCCAAGATGAGCCGGGTGGCGTACTTGTTTTTGGCCAGGCTCGAGCCAAGATGCGAGCTGAGTGCGCTCTGCGATGAACTGACGTATTTCTCCTGGCCGGCGATAGACACGGCAAACAGCCCCCGCGGTGATAATCGCGTTGGCTGTAAGCCCATTTGTTGCGCACAGCGGAACAAGAGTTCGGATGTGCCGAGTACAGTGTCTGTCGCCATACCGTCGAGTGCTACTAGCGGCGCTGGAAGCCACCACGGAAGTTAGCGCCGCCGCCCTGTGGTCGGTCCTCGCGCGGTTTTGCTATGTTGACGACGATGGTGCGTCCATCAAGCTCTTTGCCATCAAGTGCATCGATAGCTGCTTGAGCTTGCTCTGGTGTTTCGAGTTCGACAAAACCAAAGCCCTTACTTCGGCCGGTGTCGCGCTCTTTGATGACGGTTGCGCTCACGACTGTGCCGAAGGGCGCAAAGCCTGCTTGTAATGAGTCATCGGTGGTGTCAAACGATAGTTTGCCCACGAAAAGTTTAGTTGCCATAATTGTGTAGCCTTTCTATAAGCTGATATTAGTCGCGAGATAGGTCTATGTGCTGTAGCCGAGAATAGAATGAGCGTTTTATGGCTACACAATATGCAAAGGATAAAGTTTAGAGTAACTTGCTACTACTAGCATACCACAAGATGAGCTACTTTACGACTCTTCTTCTATCCTGAACCTCTGGATGCAAATAGTTAGCCTCGGAGACTGGATAGCGCTTGCGCTTCTCCGCTACACTTCGCCGAACCAGCGACTACACACGAGCTTCGCTCGTGCTGTCGCTGAACCAAAACCAGTCCCCGCGGGGTATACAAAAAGACCCGTCATAAGACGAGTCTTTTTATATGGCTCCGGAGACTGGATAGCGCTTCCCTCGCTTCGCTCGTCGCTTCTTCGCCGAAACGTTCGTATAATCCAGCTCCCGAACAATGAAAAAAGACCTGCCAAATGACAAGTCTTTTTTCATGGCTCACAACGATAGAGAACGTTATAACTGTAATCAAGAATGATTTAGTAATAAATTAGCTATTAAATATCTGTTTCGGATAATATTTTATTAACCGCATCATCAATCGTAAATGATTCTGGAATGATCCTCTCGGAATCAAATCCAGTATGCTGATTTGGTTTGTACCACTCTCGCATTTCTTTTTCACCAAATTCGTGTGCGTTTGGTTTTGTCGTATGCCGCTTTAATGTCTCGTCAAACGACACATCAAAGTAGTAGAAGTAATTGTTGGGGCATCGTTCAACAAGATTTTTTAGCATTTCACCATATCGTGGAAAATACAAAATACCTTCAAGAATTACGTTATATCCTCTACTGAGAGCGAATTCAACGGTCTGCTGAATGAGTGAAATGTTATCAGCCCCCTCGTTTTCCTTTTCTTTCAGAATAAAACGACGTAAGTAGTCTTGTTCAACTATCGCAATCTTGGTTTTTCCTTGATCACGTAGTGCCTTTGCGACGGTACTTTTACCCGATCCAGAATTTCCACGTAATACTACTAGCTTACTTTCAAAATTGCTCATGTAGTAATGATAGCAAAATTGGTCAGTTTCAATTCTATTCTGGGCATACAAAAAGTCAGAACCGAATTAACAGTTCTGACTTCGTCTATTCCAGCTTGGCTCACAACAATAGAGCAAGTTATAGCTGCAATAAAACAGGATTTACAGACAGGCTTCTTACCGATGTAAGCTACAGAGCTTCAATTTCCTGCAGGAAAGCTTTCTTTTTAGCTTCATACTGCTCGTAAGGCAATCCGTCACATTCATACTTGAGTTGCTTGTAGTGTTCACGAAGCTGCAAATTGGAGCGGAGGGTTTCAAATACTTTTTTTTGCTTTGGAACATGTGAATTTGATCGCTTTGGGTCAGACAGAATGCAATCGATCTCTACTTCGCCCTGCATATAGCTCCACGCGGCCATTTCATCGTTCAGTTCTTGAGGCGTGCCAAATATCTGTTCTAGAATTTCTGCGTAATGTTTTATTTCGTGACCGTCGCACAGAATGTCTAGATCAAGATCATTCTTACCAGGAAGACCTAATGCAGCTGCTCCCATGAATAAGACTTCTAGCTCAGGTACAACGTCATGTACCTTAGCGACCAGTTCGTCACCAATTTGCTTTAACCCAGGTGTCCATTCGTGAACACGGTAATAGTCATGCTTCATGAGAATCTCTAATCATCGACTTATTATAACAAGGGACAGCAATCAGGTAGTTTCAATTCTACTCTGGGCAAACAAAAAGTCAGAACCGTTTTCACAGTTCTGACTTCGTCTATTCCAGCTTGGCTCACCACAATAGAGGAAGTTATAACCGTAATTAAGAACGATTTATGCCTGAGAACGAGCAATTTCAACAACATGGCCGACAACTAGTTCGAGCGGTTGATTCGCATCAACAATATGGCTCGCCGTTTCTTCGTACCATGCCATACGATCCTCATACAGTGTTCGAGCCTTGTCGACATCACTGAATAAGGGTCTTTCACGACCTGTATCCCGCATAACACGCTCCCTAGCAACTTCAAAAGGTGCTCGTAACCATAGAACTGGAACGCTACTAGCTAGAAGTGCTTCTCTTCCGACTTCAGTGCTAACTATACCCCCGCCCGTTGAGATAACACCAGGGTTCTCACCAAGTATGGTCTTAAGCGTACTTGCCTCTAGCTCCCGAAACCTACCCATGTCAGTTCTTACTAGTTCTGGTATATCAATTCCCGCATTGGCCTCCATCCAGTCGTCCGTATCGCTGTATGGTACTCCGAGATTCTCTGCAGATTTTCGACCAACAGTCGATTTACCCATTCCCATAAATCCAGTAAGTATTAATCTTTCACTAGTCATATTCAAAATACAATACCAGAATAGTAGCTTATAGTCAAAATTTGGTTCGCCTTCTAAAAACTAGGAGCCCTAAAAAGCAGTTTCAATTCTAGTCTGGGTATACAAAAAGTCAGAACCGAAAGTACAGTTCTGACTTCGTCTATTCCAGCTTGGCTCAGCTTACAGGTCACGAACCTGGATACCGTTACCCAACCTTCCTTGCGAACAAGCTGGTTCTTATGGCCGGGCAAATAGTTCGATAATAATCCAGCTATTTGCCTGACCATAGTTTTACGGGCAACCAGGCATTTTTATTATAACAAAAAGTCCAGCGTGAATACTTACTGGACTTCTGTTCAAATATCTTGTCTTGGCTCCGGAGACTGGATTCGAACCAGCGACCTGGGGATTAACAGTCCCTCGCTCTACCACTGAGCTACTCCGGATTAACTAATTTCGAGACAAACCAAAGGTTCTTATATAGCTTCGCGCGAATGGGTATTCTTTCGGCTCTGCATATACACCTTGTTTCACTCGGTTTATCATCGCGACGGCAAAATGTCTCTATCGAACTATGTCATTTTGTCGGGCTGCTCTTTCCCTGAATCGCATTGAATCAAGAAATATATGGTGCTCCGATGGCTCTTCCCATATATAACCAAGGAACAGCTATCGGAGCGATTCAAATAAAAGGTACCTATCTCCCGGGGGAAATACAGATGTAATAATATCTTGTCCCGACTCCCCTGTAAAGCCTTAGGAGATATGTTGCTTGATTGCACGGCTGACATCGCGACCAGCATCTCGCTGTTTTAGCGACTGGCGCTTGTCCCAGCGCTTTTTACCTTTACCTATCGCGATGCGAAGTTTGATGTAGCGGCCCTGGGTGAGAATGTCGAGCGGGACGATGGTGCGACCCTGTGTTTTTGCCTCGATAAGGGCGTCTATCTCGCGGCGTTTCGCGAGCAGTTTGCGTGTGCGGACCTGTGTCGTTTCGTCGAGTGGGACGCCGGCAGTGCCATTGATAGTTGCGCCGAGGAGATAGAGCTCGTTGTCTTTGACGGTCACATAGGCGCCTCGGAGTTGGCCATGGCCCATCCGAAGCGATTTGGTCTCACCACCCGTGAGTTGCAGACCCACGACTAATGAGTCACCGAGCTCATAGTCATGGCGAGCACGGCGGTTCTGGATGGCCTTCGGTTGGCCGGCATGCTTCTTGTGCCCTCGACGGGCTGCTTTCTTAGGCATGAGCACCATTGTACAACAGAGGTAGAAGATTGACAATAGTTGACAAAACGTTATATAATATAAAGATGAGTGAACGTCAGCCATTGAGCCCAGAGGAGCATCTCTATCATGATGCGAACCTTATGTTTCAATTGCACGGCGAAGACGCTGGTCTACGCATCGTTTCTGAAGGCATTGAGTTCTCGCCTACTACGGTTATCCTGGCAGGCAAAAGCAAACGATCACAGCATGTTGTAAGTCTGGCGCAGCGGATGAGAGGTGATGCTTTTGAAGTGGCGATGAATATCTCGCATGCTTCTCTGCGTGAAGTTCGATCGTACACTATCGCTGAGCATCATAGCACAATGCTGAGAGTGCCACTCGATCCCGAACAAGACTTCGATACCGAACCACAACGGATTTCCGATGAAAATGCTAAAGCACTTCGAAAAGTGCTTTGGGATGTCGTATGGAACAAAGCAGATGCCGAGGCCGAAGCGCAGCTTATTGCCGACTCCATAGGTAAAGCAGCCGCCACGCGATTTATCGCTGACATCGAACAATTCCTCTCGGGCCACGGAAATAACTAAAGCCACGTATTGATGCGGACGGGATCAGTTGTGTGGAGCGACCGCCAGTACCACCATTCGGCACCCCAAAAATCTATTGGGTAGCGGCCGATGCGTTTGGCCCAGGCGATGTTTTGCTCGATGCGCTCCGGGCTCATAGATTCTGCTTGCTGCTCAGGTGACATCTGCCAGATAGCTTTCGGCCCCCATGGTTCGGCCTGTAGCTCGTGGATGCTCACCGGTTTGCGCAATAATTTCTCAATAAGCCACGCCCGTATTTGGTGGAGCCACGGCCGCTGGAAGGTCTTAGTATATGTGCCATTTTGGTGCATGACGGTGTAGAGCGAAAAGCCGACTCTGTCTGGTCGAGGTGACCTGATGGGCACGCCCCAGCCGTTGCTCGTGCTCATGATGATTGGCCGTGATGGGTCGAGCCGTTTGACTAGGCTGTACTCTGCTCGGAGGCGTCGCCGGTCTATCTGGATATTGCGGCCGAAGCCCTTGAGCAGGGCTTCGTTCTCGAGCTGCCAGCTGATGATAGCTGGGTTAGTCTTTGTACCGCTCGACGACCGCCTCGACGAAGGCAAACAAGGCGGCAGACTTCTCTTCATCGGAAAGCTTAAGCGCCCACTCCGGCCAGTGGTACTCTGGCCAGCGCGGCTGTTTGACCCCCAGGCAGAGACTGATGACGCCACCTTTTTTCGCAACCTTCGCGATTTGCCAGTCGAGCTCGCTGAAGTCGTATGTCCCCTGTTCTTTCTCGTGCTCGTTCCAGTAGCTCATCAGTCGAAATCGCCGCCAGCCCTGTCGCAGTAGCCAATCCAGGCACCGCCGTGGGTCCACGCCGAACCCCCGGCACTGCTTGATACTGAAACTCACCCCAAATTTGTCAGGATCTATCACAGTACTAGTATAAGCTACGGCTGTTTTCCTCGCTGTGTCGTGACTCATTGTGCGATGAGGCAAAGCATAGGAAGGAAAACATATCGGATAACTAGGTGTGGGTGGTTGCGTGGGCGGAGCAGCGGGTGCTGCGACGAGGTTCTCCGGGGGAGTCGTCGTCACAGCACCCGCTGTCGTGCCGTGTGGGTCAGCTGGAGGTCCCGTTGAGGGTCCCCGAGTCGTGCCACATGGCGGTCTCCTTGCCCAGGCGGTTCGTGCCGTAGCTCCGCGCCTCCCACGTGTGGTCCACTGCGCAGGGCAGCTTCTCCATGGTTGCCGTGATCGGCTGTCCGGCGGCCGCCTTGAAGGTGTGGGTCACACCATCGACGACGAGAACCAGACGCTGCGGGTAGTCCTGCGCGGGAAGCTCCCGGGTGATGGTTGCCTCCGTGCAGTTCCGGCTCCAGCCAGCTTGTTCCTCCGGCCAGGGCAGGCAGTCCTGCACGACCTTGTTGCTGAGGACCTTGGTGACGGTCCGAGTGCCGTAGACGAACTTCACCGCTGGGTAGGCGGTGACGAAGCCGTGGGCAGTGGCCAGCGCCTTGCCGGACGAGAAGCACTCGCCGGGCTTGAGCAGGTACCACCGGACCACGGTGCCGTCGACCCATACTCCCACGTACATGGACGCCGTGCCGTGACCTGTGTTGCAGACCTCCTTGGCCAGCCGGATGACGACCTTGTCGGTGCAGCCCGGGCAGACAGCCTGGAGCTTGACGACCGGGATCGCCGGCGTGAAGCTCGTGCCGACCTTCTTGCTGATCGGGCGCGGGCCGATGAACCGCTGCTTGGTGTCCCAGTAGCCGCCCCGCCAGTAGACGTTGACGTAGCTCGACGTCAGGCCCTTGATGGTGGCGTAGAGCACGACCCGGTTGAACGACGTCGGCCTGAAGGCCTCGGTCGCCGTGCCGGCGGTGTAGGTGCGCTTCGTCACCTTGGAGGGTGTCGCACCCGTGTTGGAGAACGCGACGGTCAGCCCCGGCACGGGCTTGCCGCGCGCGGAGGTGATGGTCACCGAGTAGGTGGCGCGGCCGAAGATGGAGGCCTTACGCAGCTTCTTGGTGATCGTGTAGGGACCCGAGTAGTTGATCGCGTTGTCCCGCACCTTGGTGTAGTACGCCTTGCCCACGGAGCCGAGCGAGTCGTAGATGGCCTTGGCCAGCTTGGGGTGACCCGTCTGCTTGAGGAAGTAGGAGCGGACAGCACCGGCACGGTCTGCGTTGTTGGGCGTGAGTGAGCCGTAGACGCCTCCCACATCGAAGTTGGAGCTGAAGCGGACGAGACCTCTGGCAGCCCGCCAGGAGCTGGCCGTCGTACCGCCGAGCGAGCTCAGCGTGATGTACTTGGCGTCGGTGGCACCGTACGCCGAGCGCAGCGGGTCGATGCACCAGATGGCGATGACCTTGTTGTTCGGCAGGTAGCACCGGTAGGCTCCGGTGTTGATGACGTACCTGCCGTACCGGATCAACTCGCCGGGGCCACGCTCGAGCTTGGTGCAGCCCGTCGGGTCGAAGGCGGCGCTCTGGAGGAGTGCTGCCATCGAGACGTTGACGGTCTGCGTCTGGGTCATCTCCAGGGGGGCGTCCTGAGGGACGTTGAGCGTGACGACCTGGTCGTCGACCGGGGTGGTGCTCGCCGACTCGGTGTTGCTGTGGGCGACATTCACGATGAACGCGCTGACCAGAGCGAGGCTGAGCCAGGAGCACATCAGGACGAACAGCCACGAACGTGGCGGCTTGACGAGGCGAGATTGCATGGGTTTTTCCTTTGCGGTTGCAGGGATTCCACGATGATCATCGAGGAGAGCAAACAGCCACTGCCCTCAGTGCCTATCTAGTGTCCTCGATGATACTATTTCTAAGTTATCCGATATGTTAAATTGCGGTTTCAGCGGAGTCGATACGTGGTGTTCTGACAGAGTCACAACTCCTGTGTCATCTCAACGATGAAACTCGGCCAATTATAGCACAAAAGCATAAAAATATCAATATATACAACAGTAGTCTTTCTTGGGCGACCAACACGGCTCGTAGCGACGTTCGGCAGTGCCTCTAGCTCAAGAGTCAGGGTACGTTTGAGGGTTTTTATATAGCTGTTTTGCTTCGTTCCAGACGCTCGGGTCTCTTAAGACATCCTTACGGTAGAGCCAGTACTCAGCACCCCAGAGGTCGATGTGGCGGATGCCGGTCTGTTTGGCGAAGTTGACGGTGTTTCTAAACCGGGCCGCGTCCAATGTCTTGCTTTGCTCTGCGAGGCTCGTATCTACTATGCTCGCGCCTTCACGGGGCCACGGTTCTGTCTGCAACTCGTGGATGATAGACGGTTTGCCTGTCGTCAGCTGCTGCGCCCCAGCGAGAAATGCGTAGTACCAGCTCGGGAACGGATAGGTGAAATAGCCACGGACCCACGGGCTGTAGACGCGGCGGTAGAGCGAGATGCCGTGAATGTCTGGTTGCGGCTCGCGCAGTGGCAGGCCGGCGTAGTTATTGCTCCGGCTGATGATAACGGGGTGCGACGGGTCGACGCGGTGGACAAGCGCGAGCTCATCAGCGAGACGCTGTCGGTCAAAGTTATGGCAGTCGCCGAAGGTATTGAAAAACTCATTCTCGAGCTGGTAGCTCTGGAGGCTGGGAGAGGATTTGTAGCGTGAAACGACAGCGGCGATGTACTCCTCAAGTTCGGGTTGCCAATCCTTGGATGGTTTGGTCGTATCAACCCACTTGGGGGCGTGACACTCTGGCCAGCGTGGCTGGCGTAGCCCCAGCGAGAGACTGACCGTAGAGCCAGTTTTCTCCGCCTGCGCAAACTGCCAATCCAGCTCACTGAAGTTGTAGGTCCCCTGCTCTGGCTCGACTTCATTCCAATAACTCACCAGTCGGAATTGCCGCACACCGAGCTCGTCGGTCAGCGCAGCCATGGTTGCCTTCGGGTCTTGGCCGAGATAGCGGGCATAGGATGGGATAAATGTCGCGCCGAGCTCGTAGGGCTTCCCAGTTTGACTGTGCTGGTACCACAGGGCTATGGCGTACATCGACCCGACGAGCACGGATACGACCGCAATCAAGCCGACGGCAAGCCAGCGCCAAAACCACCAGCTACGCACAAATGCGCGGTTTTGCTCACCATGGGAGGACCGAGGTGGGCGGGTAGTTCTCAGTTTGGACATGCTATCATTATACCGTGTCAGTGCGACTCACCATTTCTATTGTCATACCCGTATATAACGAAGCAGAGCAAATCAACGCGTGTCTCGAGGCAATTGCCGCTCAGACCCTCCTGCCAGATGAAGTCATTGTCGTTGATAATAACTCGACCGATGGCACAGCTGCCTTGGCGGCTCGCTTTCCGTTTGTGACTGTTATCACCGAGCAGAAACAAGGTGTTGTCCACGCGCGAAACACCGGCTTTGACGCGGCCCGCGGCGATATCATCGGCCGTATCGATGCTGATACTATCGTGCCAGCAGACTGGGTTGCGACGGTGCGACGGATATTTATTGGTACTGCTCACGATGCAGTAAGTGGCAGCGTGTCATATCACGATGTGCCGTTTGCTCGGTTTTTTAGCGGAGTGGATTTCACATTCCGTCGCTACCTCGCGTGGTCACTAGGCAAGCAATACGCACTGCAAGGCGCAAACATGGCGGTGCGTGCCCGAGCGTGGCATGCATCCAAGCAATTGTTATGTAATGAAGGTGGTATGCATGAGGACTTTGACCTGAGCATTCACCTGCGTGAAGCTGGCTTCAACACAGTCTATACTCCTTCGTTGGGTGCTTCGTTGGCATTTCGTCAGGCAGGTAGTCGCTGGCGAGATTATCTGGCGTATGTCCTGCTGAACCCAGGCACGTACGCTCTTCATGGTATCCGCCGTCGCGTGGTGATGTACCCTGTTATCACGATTGCGATCATCGCCTATCCACTCCTACGCGTGCTGTACCTAGGCTACGACACAGAGCTTGACCGCTTCAGCGTACGTAAACTGGCAAATGCGAACACGCTTTCGCGCGTCAACCCTGCGACGTTCGTCGACTAGCAATTAACTCCTCGATACTGGCCGGTAAGTTTTGGGAAAGTATGTAATCTGCACCAAGTGCAGTAAGCGAAACGTTGGCGCGCCGCGCAATTCTACGAAGAGCTTTTGGTTGTTTGCTGAAATCAATCCCAGAATAAATAGGTACAGCAACGCCAACCAGGCTAGACAAGTCATCTTCTCGCTGTATTGTCGCGATTAGAGTGCCGAAACCCAGCTCTTTCTCCCGTTCATTCAGTGTGCCGACTAATACTTTCCTAATAGCTTCGGCAAGCTGAGGCGGGTCCGCTTCGCTCGTTGACGTTTCCCAGTAGAGTCCGCCTAATAATCTATAAGGTCGCGAAGTATTTTCGTATATTTGTCTCTCAATCTCTGGGTTGGCAGCAAGCGGTACAACTAATATCTCGGACATAACACTCCTTTTGGATGACTGTATAACTTTACGAGGTGTGCGTCAACTGGCGGCTTCGGGTTGCCACTGGCCGGCGCCAACACATTGTAGCGCGTCAACCCCGCGACGTTCGTCGACTAGTTGATATATTTTTTCTACTACTCCCCGGTAGTCACATCCTTGGCTAATCGGTAGGGAGAATTAAACGCCGAAAGCACGTAATTAGTGGTATTAGCAATTTGGAGCGTTGACAGCTCTTCATATGGACCAGAGAAGAATCCTTCTGGCTGAAGTAGATACATTGTTCCACATATTTGTCCCAGTACTCTCTCGACATGTTTTCCTATTCGCAATGATGGTATGCGTGATTGCTCAAGGGTGTCTCTTACTACAAGGCGTACTGAATTTATAAAGAATTCAGAATCTGGAAGATCTATTCTCCAAAATGTATCCGTGACTGGTTCCCAGCCTTCTTTGTTATTGATGGCTTCCCGCGTTCTGGGAGCAGTAGCTAGTGGCATTCTCGCGAAGTAATGTAGAGCTGGCATGGTAAACCTCGTATTATGCTTTATATAGTAGAACAAATCCTAAAAAATACAAATTAACTGGCGGACTCGGTTTGCCACTGACCGGTGGACTTTTGGTATGGGTTACAGTTGCCCCAGAGGCCAAGCTTTTCGGACTTGGCTTTGTCCATGGCGGCGAAGTAGCTGTCCTTTTTGCTAAATGGGAAAGAGTACGCAAAGGCGTAGCCTTTGGCCACCAGTTCATAGTTGAGCTCGGTGCCGTCCTCGAGCACGACGTAGCGGAGCAACCGATCGTAGCGATCACGGTTGGTTGTGAGGCTGTCGGATACAAGCCGGACACGCTGGTTGCGGATGCGGTTTTTGGTGTAGGCCGATGCGGCGGGCCCGTAACATTGGACGGGTGTGTTTGGTTTGTGCGTCTCGGGTGTGTCAATGCCGATGAAGCGGACGGTCTCGACCTTGCCGCTCATTTCGACCTGGATGGTGTCACCATCGATGAAATGTGCTATCCGGTACGATCCAGGCTCGGTGTGTAATATGCCCTGTTTGCTTGGCAGCTGGAGCCAGCCTTGGGACTGCGCATACCCGATGAAGATAACGAGCAATAGTGTGATGAGCGATGTTAGAAATGCTTTGCGCGAGCGGAAACTCAGGCGCGGATACCGCGCAGACATCAGAAATCTATTCCTTTGTTTGCTAAATATTTATCGTCGAAGTGGTGTTTGATTTTGGTCATGTTGGTGGCGATGTCGACGTGTTTGAGTAGTTTGGGTGGGAAATCACGGCCCGTTAGGCAGAGACTCGTTTTCGGTGAGCGTTTGGTGATGAGCTCCTCGAGCTGTTTTTCGCTCAGGAGGCCATCGTGGACGGCGTTGTTTATCTCATCGCAGATGACGAGATGGTAATCTCCGGATGTGGCGGCTTCATAGGCGGTGGCGTACGTCTCGTCGGCGGCTTGCTTGTGCTGCTCTGGCGTGACATCTTGTTCACTGAGTTCGCCGGCGGCGTAGAAGCCTTTGCCACCTTTGTAGAAAAACAGGTCATCTTTATAAACCGGCAAGATATCGCGGATAAAGGCGTGCTCGCCGACGCCCCAGTATTTAATAAACTGGATATAGCCAACTCGCCAGCGATTGCCAAGTGCGCGCACCATAAGCCCCAGGCTTGCGCTGGTTTTGCCTTTGCTCTCGCCTGTGTAGACGACGACAACAGACTCTTTGGTCTTAAAATCCTCAAACGCCATATGTGACTAGTATGTCAGCCTAGCCAGCCGAAGGCAATGCATCTTCTCGCTGTTGCTTCCATAAAACTGCACGCGAAATAAATATCTCTACTCTTCTTCTGCGAATCGCATCTCGGGCACTCTCTTTTTGTGACGAGCTCAGATTTCGGTTCCGATGGTGCTCCATCAGTTCGGCCATTGTTTCATCAGTTTCCTGGGCTTGCTCTGTCTCGGCATCATATTCTGCCGTAAGATCGTGTCGTCCGGCGAAAAATACTTTAATGAAGTTTTCAGGGTCAAGGCCTTTTGGTCCCAGTTGAGTTGCCTCATCGTTCCCCCGTAACTCAGACAAATCGACCGTAGCTTCTGTTGCGGCATTGGCCAATGACGACAACGTCTCGGCATATAGCTCAGGATTGGCGCTTACACGCCTTTGAAAACCGACGATAAAGCTCGCGTCTGCGTTACCTTCAGTCCTATCTGGAATTATTCTCGGCTCAATTTCTATGACGCTCACCGCCACAACCCTCTCTTACAGAGTTATCATACGGTGGATTGCTGGTTTTCTCTGTAAGATGTTTTACTGATGCAGTAGTTAGGCTGCCTCCCCACCATTCTCTATATCGTTAGCTTCTGGTGGGGGGTTTGAGAACAGCAAGAGTCGGATTAGATAGGTACGAAGCAGTCTGAGCTTTGCTGCATCAGAATCATACCCAAATCTATTCGTAACAAGCTGATAATCTCCATCGGACTCGAGTCTCATCTGTGTTTCGGGGTCTACGCCAATAATCAATCTAAGTACTCCAGAGCGCATAATACCGTCGACGTGTTGGATTGATTTATACAGTTCACCAACAGGTTGTCGCACGTCGTTATTGATCGGGCGGTTAATGGCTCTCCCAATTGCGTACAGAAATTGCTCTGGCTCGTCTTCGAGCGTTCTTCTGAATATTAGGAGAGAGGTAGGCTCGGGCTTCTCGTCAGAAACAATTAGATATGGAGCTTGGCCTTCAGAGGAATCGGGCCGCGAGAAAGTGGGTAATGCATCTAGCTCCGGATATATATCCGAGTCTTCCACTATTCGCCCCCACGCGTATTACTTTTCTAAACTATACCAACAAGCATAACGCTGCACAAGCAGTTTGGCGTGATTATTTATTGGCGAGGGCTGCGTCGATGCGCGGACGGTCAAATCCGACGATGATTTCACCGTTGATGTCGAGCACGGGGATGCCCATTTGGCCGGATTTCTGGATGGATTCCTGTGCATACGCCTGATCCTGATCAACGTCCTTTTCGGTGTACTTCACGCCCATTTTATCGAGGTACTGTTTGGCTGCGTGACAAAAACCGCACCACGGAGCGCTATAAATCGTGACATTTGAGGCATCTGACATAGCAAAATCCTTTCGGGGTATTTAATACTATACATAATATAGTAAAGCACTTTTGTTCTGAGCGCAAGCTTGTTTTTATAGTTGCACGTATCACCTCTCAGATGCTATACTCTACCAGTAATGGCAAACTCTTCTGCAGCGCCAAAATCGACGCCGCACTCCTTTAAAAGTGAGGACGATACAACGCCACCCAAATCCGTGAACACGGACGAAGTTATGTACCAGACAAAACTGTTTTACATGACTGTGCTGAATATGAGCTGGCAATTGGCTGTGGCGGTAATAGCGCCAATCGTGGGCGGTTACAAACTTGATGAGCGTCTGGGTTTGTCGCCATGGCTCACAGTTGCAGGACTGGTGCTCGCGATTGCACTCAGTGTGCTTGTCGTCAAGACCACCATTGGACGGGCTATGCAACAAGCGATGCACCAAGAGACGAAAGGGTCTAAGAAATAATGTTTACCACACTAGTATCACGATTTGCAGCCGAAAGTGGCCCAGCAATACATGTTGCCCCAGGCGGCGTGTTCGAGATAGGTGGGTTTACTATCACGAACTCAATTCTCTACGGATGGATTACTATCACGCTGACGCTGTTGTTTTTCCTGTGGCTCAAACGCCGGGTAGCCGTAAAACCGAGGGGTGGCATCGTGCAGGTCATCGAGTTTGGCATCGAGTTCATCACCAAGCAAGTCGAGAGTGCGTTTGACGACCCGAAGATTGGCCGCAAATACGTGCCGTATTTCGTGACGCTGTTTTTCTTCATCCTGTTCAATACGTGGATGGGGTTGCTGCCAATCGTCGGCGAAGGCTTCACGAGTGGCAGTGATACGCCGCTTTTCCGACCGTTTACCGGGGACTGGAATGGGACGCTGGCTATGGCGGTCGTGACGATGGTGTTTGTCTACGCTATGTCCATCAAAGAAGCTGGTGGCCCACTGAAATTCCTCCGCCACTTTTTTGTCGGTAGCCCGCTCAACCCGCTGTACTTTACTGTCGGGCTACTCGAAATGTTCAGTGATTTGACCCGTGTTGTGAGCCTATCTATCCGTCTCTTCCTCAATGTCGCAATCGGCGAGATGGTTATCGCCGTGTTTGCCTATCTTGGTTCCTTTGCCGCACCGCTCACAGCCCTGCCCTTCACGCTCATTGAGCTTGGTGTGGGGGCGCTTCAATCGTACATTTTCGTTGTGCTGGGTATCATGTACCTGGCAATTGCGGTCAACCATTCGCAGCAGCATGATGCAGATCACGCTGACAGCGCGGACTTGACCTCTGATTCTGAGCCTGAAACAATGAAGCTAACTCCCGAGAAGGCATGACAGTGATGGCGACTATATACGTAACTAATAATAAGGAGTAATAACACTAATGGAACACATGATGTACCTCGCAGCGACCCAGGCACTTGACCTGACGATTCTTGGTAAAGGTCTGATGATTGGCTTTGGCTTTATCGGCCCAGCAATCGGTATCGGTCTCATCGGTAGTAACTACCTGCAGGCAGTTGGTCGTAACCCAGAAGCAGCAAAATTTTTCGGCCAGGCGCTGATTTTCACCGCCATCGTCGAGCTGTTTGGTCTGCTGGCATTTGCCTCAGTCTTCATCGTCAAATAAGGAAGTAATACATAATCGTGACACAATTCGTAACACAATTTGCAGCAGAACAATCCGCCTCTGGCATCGGTGCGCTTGGCGTGGACGGCAAAGCCTTTCTCATCCAGCTCATCACGTTCCTGCTCGCGCTATGGGTGCTGAAACGCTTCGCATTCAAACCAATCCTGAAGGTGCTGACTGAGCGCCGCGAGTTGATTGAAGATGGCGTCCGTCTCGGCGAAGAGATGCAAAAGGAGCAAGCCAAGCTTGAGCAGACCATAGACAAAGAGCTACATGAAGCCCGCAAACAGGCCGATGGTATCATCGCTGGTGCCGAGCAAACCGGTCGTCAGATTGCTGCCGAGGCTGAGCAAAAGGCGCAGAAAAAGGCCGATGGCATTATCAAGCAAGCCGAGAGCCGTATCGAACAAGAATCTGCCCGCGCTCGTCAGAAGCTTGAGAAAGAAATCGTCAGTCTAGTGGCGGAAGCGACAGAGGCTATCATCGACGAAAAGGTTGATGCACAGAAAGACGCCAAACTTATCAACAAGGCCCTGAAAGGTACGACCTCATGAAGCTGAGCCGTTCACGACTCGCCCAAGTGCTCGCCGAGCGCTATACGCGCCCCGGTGCTGACGTGGCACGGCTCAATCAAGAGGTTGCCGCATACCTGCTTGCCGAGAAACGAAGTGGCGAGCTCGACTCGTTACTTCGCGATATGGAACAGTATCGAGCAGACCATGACGGCGTTGTTGAAGCAAAGGCGGTCAGCGCATTCCCAATTAGTGATGCAACCCGCGCCGAAATCAAAGCAAAAACTTCAGTCGGCATTCCCGGCAGCAAAAGATATTATCATTTCTGAGCAGGTCGACGAGCACGTCGTTGGCGGCGTACGCTTGGAGTTAGCCAACCAGCAGTTGGACCTAACCGTACGTGGCAAACTGAACCTGTTCAAAGAATTAACCGCGAGTACAAAGTAGGAGACAATAAGTGAGCGAACTTTCTATAACAGAACTAAGTGATGACATCCGCGCAGCGATTGCCGAGCTGAAGACGCGTCCTGAGATTGAGGAAGTCGGTGTTGTGACCCGCGTGGGTGACGGTATCGCCTGGATTTATGGGCTGCGACGATGTGGATACAACGAGATGATTGAGGTTGATGGCGTCGACGGTAAACCAGTCACTGCCTTTGCATTCAATCTTGGCGAAGACGAAATCGGTGCAGTGCTTGCTCGGCGAAGACGCTGAGGTAAGCGCGGGGGCAAAAGCCCGTCTCAGCGGAAAGGTGCTCGAAGTACCAGTTGGCCCAGAGCTCGTTGGTCGCGTGGTTGACCCACTCGGTAACCCACTCGACGGAGGCGAGCCCATCAAAGCAAGCCATTCGTCTCGTGTAGAGCGTCCTGCCCCAGGTGTACTCGATCGTAAGCACGTCCACGAGCCACTCATGACCGGTCTAGTTGCGATTGACTCGATGGTGCCAATTGGCCGTGGTCAGCGTGAGCTTATCATCGGCGACCGCCAGACCGGCAAGACTGCCATCGCCGTTGATACTATGGTGAACCAGGCGCGTCAAAAAACCGGCGTCATCAACGTGTACGTCGCCATTGGTCAGAAGCTCTCTAAGGTTGCGGCTCTGCAGGAGCGTTTGAAGCGCGAGGGCGTCATGGACCAGACTATCATCGTCGCCACCAGCCCTGCTGACCCAGCCGCCATGCTCTACCTCGCACCATACGCCGGTGCGGCAATGGGCGAATATTTCCGTGACAACAAACAGCACGCCCTTATCATCTACGATGACCTATCCAAGCACGCTGTTGCCTATCGACAGATGTCATTGTTGCTGCGTCGCCCCCCAGGGCGCGAAGCCTACCCAGGTGATGTGTTCTACCTTCACTCACGTCTGCTTGAGCGTGCTGCCAAGCTCAGCGATGAGCTCGGTGCCGGCTCACTGACAGCACTACCAATTATTGAGACGCAGGCTGGCGATATTAGTGCGTTCATCCCGACAAATGTCATTTCTATCACCGACGGTCAGATATTCCTAGAGACAAACTTGTTCTATCAGGGTATTCGCCCGGCTATATCAGTTGGTCTGTCGGTCTCTCGTGTCGGTGGTGATGCCCAGACTAAGGCTATCAAGAGCGTCGGTGGTGGCCTGAAGCTCAGCCTAGCTCAGTTCCGCGAACTTGCCGCGTTTAGCCAGTTCTCGACCGACCTCGACCCAGAAACACGCCAGACAATCGAGCGTGGTCAGCGCCTGACTGAGCTGCTCAAACAACCGCAGTACAGTCCGTACTCAGTCTGGCAGATGTACAGCCTTCTATATCGTAGCCAACGAAGGTGGCATTCGATAAAGTACCTCTTGATAAAATCCGCCCAGCACAAGATGCACTACTGCGTGAACTCAGCAGTAAGCACAGCAAGGTTATGGACCGCATCAACACCGGCGACAAGCCGTCTGATGACGACAACAAGACAATCCTAAAGGTTGCCAAAGACGTCGTGAAGACATACGAAGCTAAGGAAGAAAAGAAGTAGGATAGCCCAATGGCTAATACAATAACTCTCAAGCGCCGGATAACCTCCATCAAGAGCACTCGTCAGATTACTAAGGCGATGCAGCTTGTGAGCGCCAGCAAACTGCGCCGTGCACAGGAG
Source organism: uncultured Candidatus Saccharibacteria bacterium (assembly GCA_963743435.1). Lineage (GTDB taxonomy): Bacteria > Patescibacteriota > Saccharimonadia > Saccharimonadales > UBA4665 > JAGXIT01. Next base: position 20,776 of record CAVUPG010000004.1, on the reverse strand, counting down.
TATGCCAACCAATCTCGCGCCTACCGCGAGCTTGCATACGAATTGCTCGCACGCCTTGGGGCGATAGACGAAGTGGAGCAGCACGCTTTGTTCCAACAGCGCGAGGTGACGCAGCGTCTCCATATCGTCGTGACGAGTAGCAGTGGTCTGGCTGGCGCTTACAATGCGAACATCCTGAAGCTTCTCACGCAGCAAATCCGGGCCGACCAGACAGACAAGGTCAAGACAAAAGTCATCGCCATCGGTAGCAAGGGTGCCCAGTTTGTGCGCCGACTCAAAGATGTCGAACTGATGGCTGTCTACCCATCTTTTGGCGACCACCCGACCGCAAATGACCTTCGTCCAGTGCTCAATAGCCTCATCGAGCAGTATGTGACTGAAGCCGTTGACGAGGTGATGCTCTACTACACTCTCAGCCGGTCCAGTATCTCGCAGGAGGCGATTGACCATGCAGCTGTTGCCAGCTCGTGTCGAGCAAGACGGCGATAAACCAAAGCTCCCCGATGCAAGCAACTTTGAGCCGGACATTGAGACCGTCATCGAGCAAGTCACCACGCGGCTGATTGAAGCACAAATCTGGCAGGCGGTGCTTGAAAGTCTCGCCAGTGAACATGCCATGCGCATGGTCGCGATGAAAAACGCGACCGATAACGCCAATGACCTTATCGATGACTACACGCTCGAGTACAACACTGCCCGCCAGGCAGCGATTACCCAGGAGCTCGCAGAAATAACGGGTGGAGCGGAGGCATTGAAATAATGGCTACAGATCTACATATTGGCGCAGAATTAGGGGAGTTTGATTCTCCAACAGGCGAAGTTACTATCGAAGCAGTAACGCCGGAGGCAATCGCTGCATCAGCCTTAGTGAGAGCGGGTGTCGATCCGAGTCATTTCTCGGGAGCGTATTTACACGCCCGGAATGCTGCGATCAGCGCAGTTCGAGAGGCCCATCTCGTCAGCCCATCAGTACCTGAGGAAGCAATTATGGCGGGGTTAGATCGCTCGCATGCGGCATACCACTTCTCGCGTCAGGTTGTAGGCTACGCCTTAGCTCAGGCAGGCTTTGCCGCTAGAGTTATATCCGCGGAGGATTATGATACAGAATATGGCGAAGGTGCCGCGCGGAGGCTCGAGATTGAAGAAATAGAAGAGACTAGAAACATGATACAAGCATTTGAAGGAGACAAGTAATGGCAACAGCAACAACAGATAAACCGAAGACCGCGACCGGCACAATTACCCAGGTAGTCGGTGTGGTGGTCGACGTCGAGTTCACGGCGGATACTCTACCAGCTATTTATCACGCACTGACGCTTGAGCACGACGGCAAGCAGCTCGTGCTTGAGGCTGCCCAGCACCTCAACGAGTCCAGCGTGCGCGCCATCGCGCTTGGTGGTACAGACGGGCTTGCAACGAGGCGCTGTCGTCACGAACACAGGCAAACCTATTAGCGTGCCGATTGGCGATGACACCCTCGGACGCATGTTTAATGTCACTGGTGAGCCGATTGACGGCAAAGGTGGAAACTTCAGCGAGACAGCGCCAATCCACCGCACGCCACCACCACTGATTGACCAATCAGGTAAGATTGAAATTCTCGAGACGGGCATCAAAGTCATCGACCTGCTCTGCCCTATGACCAAGGGTGGTAAGGCCGGCCTCTTTGGTGGTGCCGGTGTCGGCAAGACCGTGCTCATCCAGGAGCTTATCAACAACATCGCAAAATTCCACAGTGGCTACTCTGTCTTTGCTGGTGTCGGTGAGCGTACCCGTGAGGGTAACGACCTGTACGGCGAAATGACCGAATCTGGCGTGATTAAGAACACCAGCCTCGTGTTCGGCCAGATGAACGAGCCACCAGGGGCACGTCTCCGCGTGGCGCTCAGTGGTCTGACTATTGCCGAAGGCTTCCGCGATCAAGGTAAAGACACCTTGCTGTTCGTCGACAATATTTTCCGTTACACCCAGGCTGGTTCCGAGGTGTCTGCCCTGCTCGGCCGTTTGCCATCAGCTGTCGGTTACCAGCCAACGCTCCAGCAAGAAATGGGTGCCCTGCAAGAGCGCATCACCTCAACGCGCGAAGGTTCGATTACATCGGTGCAGGCTGTCTACGTCCCTGCCGACGATATGACCGACCCTGCCCCAGCGACGACATTTGCCCACCTCGACAGCACGATCTCCCTGAACCGTGCGCTGACAGAGATTGGTATCTATCCTGCTGTCGACCCACTCGACAGTACCTCAAACCTGCTTGACCCAGAGATCGTTGGCGAAGAGCACTACACCGTCGCCCGTGAAGTACAGCGTGTGCTTGCAGCGCTACAAAGACCTCCAGGACATCATCGCGATTCTCGGTATGGAAGAGCTCTCAGAGGAAGACAAAAAGACCGTTGACCGTGCCCGGCGTATCCAGCGTTTCTTGAGCCAGCCATTCTTCGTGGCTGAGCAGTTTACGAACAACCCAGGCGCCTACGTCAAGCTCGAAGACACCATCAAGGGCTTCCGCGAAATTCTCGACGGCAAGCATGATGACAAGCCCGAGAGTGCCTTCTATCTCAAGGGTGGTATCGAGGACGTCAAAGCTTCAAAGAAAGGTAAATAGTGTTTCGGTTTCAACTTGTCAGTCTGACCGGTACGAAATTTGACGAGGACGTCTATGAAGTCATCTTGCCAACTATGGAGGGTGACATCGGCGTTTTGCAAGACCACATGCCGCTCGTGAGCGTCGCGACGAATGGCGCTATCATCGTCAGGCGTAATCCCAAAGATGCTGATCGTGACCGCGAATTTTTCGCCACGAACGGTGGCGTCATAGATGTGACGAATAACGTTCTGCGTGTATTGGTCGATGAGGCCGACCATGCAGATACGATTAACGAAGCCGAGGCACAAGCCGCCTTTGAACGGGCCCAAAAAATGGCCGCCGAAGCCAAAGACGAAGTCAGCCTTGAGCAGGCTCAACAAGTCGTCGACCGACAAGCTGTTCGTCTGCAAGTCGCCGGGCTCAAACGCCGCCATCACAAACGCTAAATTTCCTCAAAAAGAGTTATATAAGTTGTTATATAACTCTTTTTGTTTGGCCCAATTTTGCTTGTCTGAGAAATCGGTCATTTCGCACTAGACACTATCTGTTGGAAGGCGTATGATTTAAGCTGTTTTGTGATAAATCACACATAAATAATGCTACACGAAGGACCCACAACCCCGGACTCGGGTGAGATTAGTGCGGCGTACGCAGCGCACGCGACTTCGCACATTGGTGCGGCGGTGCTGACACGCCCTCGTTTCGAGTCCGACTGGGCTCAACAAGGAGAAACCATGGATACAATAGCGATAGACAGACTCGGCGATGCAGCAATCGGTACAATCGGAGTCAAGCAGCGACTCCACACTGGCGAACTAACGAGCGCTGAAGTTGAAGAATTTGCTCGGCGTCTGTATGGCGGTGAGTTCGACGTAGCTGTGGGCAAACTCGGCACCAATGCTGCTGGCGGCACGTTTACCTTAGTGGCTGGTGACGCACTAACGACTCAACGGTACTATCGCCCTGGCATGCGCGCTGATGACCACTCACGTCGGTTGTACGAGTGGTTGATTGATAATGCAGATACCCCCGAACATAGATTGATAGTACCGCGCCAGTGTATTGACGGACGTGTAGCTGCTGAAGGCTTTGAGCCCAGTCAAGAACTCATCGGTGACCATGCTGAAGACTGTGGGGCACATGTTCGCTTTGAGGCGATTCTGCCGTTTATGTTTCAACATGCAGACACACTCAGACAGGCCGTTGCAAGCAAAGGTATTGTGATTGATGATGCGTTGCAACAGCAGATTAAGGACAATATGAAAGGGCTGCTTGAAACCGGCTACATTGCAACTGGCCCGCAGCTACAACAAGCTTTCATCGATACTGCTGGCGTCGAGGTGTTACCAAAACTTGGAGGAAAACATATCGAAGTCGCTGCGCGCGAGAATTACGTGCCCGGCACAACACTCAATCGCACCCGTGCTCGAGCGGCCTACCCTGGCCGGAACCTGGATGCATTTAATATCGATGCATGGTCATTTGCCCCCTCAGCTCGGATACTCGTACCTCGGGCCTCTGAGCGCGATATCTTGGCGCTGACGGTGGGTATGCACTACTACAATACTGCTACCGCGCTTGTACTATGTGATGAGTCTTTGCTCGTCGGTGCCTCTGGAGCAGCGGTATAACTCTTTACAAATTTCTTGTATCTCTGTACGCTGGTACTATCACTAACAAAGTGGAGGAAAATCTAATGTTTCGTAAGAATAAACTCGCGATGCTCGTGGGTGAGTTTTTGGGTACGGGCGCACTAGCGCTGACAGTGCTCGCACTCTCACACTCGACACTCGGCCAGCTGCCATGGTTTGTGGCTGCTTCTGCCGGTCTCATCGTCGCACTAATGACACTTGCACTCGGTGGGATTTCAGGTGCAATCTTCAACCCAGCATTGACGCTCGGTTTGTGGACGGTTCGCAAAATGCAGACCATGCAAGCACTGTCCTACATCGTTGTACAGATGCTCGGTGGATTTGCAGCCTGGATGCTGTTCGCCTACTTCGCGAAGATTAGTGTACTGCACTACCCTTACAGCATGAGCTACAGCGCACCTGTGCTTGTCGCTGAAGTTGTCGGTACGTTCGTCTTCTCGTTCGTATTTGCATCTGCACTATACCAGCGTTTCAATATCGGTACCAAAGCATTCGCAATTGGTGGCGGTTTGACAGCTGGATCACTCATTGCAACGCTCGGCTCAGCTGGGTTCCTCAACCCTGCTGTTGCACTCGCCTTGCACCAGTTTGCATGGGGCAGCTACGTGCTCGGCCCAATCCTTGGTGCCATCCTCGGCTTCAACCTGTACAACATGTTGTTTGTCGAGACAGAAGTCGCTGAAGTTGCTGAGGCGAAAGCCGAAGCTGCTGCAGCTACGTCAAGCCTGCCAGCCGTACCACGGCTACGCGCAAACCAGCCGCTAAAAAAGCTCCTGCTAAGAAGCCAGCAGCAAAGCGCAAAACAGCCGCTAAGAAATAACCAGCTAGTCTGGTACGGTTTTAGGCCCGAACACCCGCTCATTATGGGCGGGTGTTTTTGTTTGTTTGCTGTCACCGGGATGTTGGCAGCGGCGGTGATCTTGCCCGGGCGGGTAGACATTGGCTTGGAGTTGTTCGACCATGGTGCGCAGATTGTTGCGCAGCGTGTCTAGTGATTTGGCTTGTTTTTTGACCGAACCGATATAGCCGGTTTCTACAAAGTCGAGGCTCAGGAGGTTTGGCAATTCGCCACGTAACTCTTGCCAGGCGAGCGCGTAGAGCGTTAGTTGCGACGACCCAGTGGCGCGGCTTTTGGCTTGTTTCTCCGACGTGATGCTTGTGCCGGTCTTGTAGTCGCGGATCTCGACGCCATTGCCTTGTTTGTAGACTGCATCGATGCGACCTCGAATCGTGAGAGCGATGTCAGATAGCTCTAGAGTGAATGGGAGCTCTGTTTCGATAGGCAAAGTATCGGTACTGAAGCGTTCGTAGACAGCGCGTACGGTACGCTTGGCTTGAGCCTGGCTGCGTTCGCGGGAGCGTTTGGACTGATACCCTGATTTCGGTAAATTTTCCAGTGCATAGCTCGTCAGCTCATCAAGACTCGGGAGTTGATTGTGCTCTTGGCGTTCGTTGTGTATGCGTTCGATTATCCCATGGATGAGACTTCCGTAGCCGAGTTGAGGCGCGGGAGGAAGCGGCATGGCAAGCACATATCGATAGTAAAAATCCTGTGGGCAGCGAAGCCAGGTCTCTATCTGGCTGACGCTGAGTACAAGACGGTCATCTTGTCGCATATGTTCAGGGAGTGTAACGGGCATGGCATCGGTTCGCTGCGAAAACAATTCCAGGCTAACCTGACTATCACTATCAACTGGTGTGGCATCAGGCGCGTGACCGAATAGCTCGGTTATAAAGCGCGATGGTTTACGAGGTGCTCCGGTCGGGCTATGTCGATCACTATAACTGATATACAACTCACGCTTCGCGCGTGTCGCAGCGACGTACATAAGACGACGTTCTTCTGCCATGTGCTCATCCGCTTCGGTACGATGAGCTTGGAGCTCTTCCGGCAGCTTTTGTGTAAGTCCATGTGATCTGAGCGGGAATGACCCCTCGGTGCAGTCCACTATGTAGACCGTATCCCACTCAAGCCCCTTAGACCTGTGTACGCTCAGAACGTTGACGAGCGTATCGGAAATCTGCAATGTTGGGTCGTCAAACCCACTGCCAGCAGCCTGCAACGCAGGAAGGTTTGTGACGTAATTTTGTACGCTCGGCACATTAGCCACCCGCTCGAACTCCTTAAATGTCTTAAATAATTGACTCAGTGCTTGTATCTCTGTGAACACGGCGATGTTACTCGCCTCTGCTTCGTAGAGTCTTTGTTTCCAGCCAGAATCCGTAATGATGTCATATGCTACCGTACCGACACTTTGCTCCCCGCTATGTTCGCGCCATTGCTCGACACGTTCGAGTGCAGTCAGCAGCTCAGCGTCTTCACTGCCGCGAATAGCGTCGGGAAGCGACTCGTGTTCACGCTGTGCGCTCCCGCCGACAACTGCGCAAGTTGCCCTACGTCGATAGCAAATAACGGTCCACTCAGACAATGAAACAGCGCCATGGTATCAAGCGGATCTGCCACAGCTTTGAGACCTTCAAGCAATTGGCGTACCGCAGGTTGCGCGTACATGTCGCTACTAGCCCGGTTACAGCGTGTGGTACATCTCGGAGCTCAAGCACCTCATGAACCTTTTGGACTCCTTGGTTTCGACGTGCAAGCACGGCCATAGAGCTGGGCGCTTGGCCTGCTTTCAGACGGCGGGTAATGTCCTCGGCGACCCATGAGAGTTCAGCATCGTACATTGTGAAATGCTGCACTCGTGGCGCGTCCCCTTCCGACGTGTTAGCGTGTAGATGTTTATCTAGTTCATTCATGACTTCCAAACGATGGGGATTGTTTCCCTGGATAAGTCGGTATGCACTATCGAGAATCTGTTGTGAGAACGGTAATTCTCGGTCAGAGTGATCGACTGGGCGCTCGGATATCGCTCACGAAAATCAAGAATGTTAGCCAGCGTCGCTCCGCGCCAACCATAAATGCTTTGGTCATCATCACCGACCACCATAACATTTCGTGCGTCACCAGCAAGTAAATCTACCAAGGCTGATTGCATCGGGTTCGTATCCTGAAACTCGTCTACCAGCATATAGCGGTACCGCTGCTGTAACTGCTTGAGTACGTTCGGGCGTGCTCGGAGTAGTTCAATCGTCAGGTATAACTGATCGTCGAAGTCAATCACCTGCTCCGCTCCGCATAGCTGGATATAGGTGTCGTAAAAGCGTGCGAGTTCCTGATATTTTCGTTTATCTAACGCTTCTGCGTCGTCACCTGCGGGAAGTGACTCGGCGTAGTCCCGGTACATAGCGGGGTTAATAAGCTGTTGCTTGAGGAGTGACACATAGTCTGCGAGGTTGCTGAGTTGCCCGTGCGGATTTGACACCGGGGAATAGTAATCAAGTTCAAACGCATCGAGGTGTTCACGGAGAAAGACGAGCTGTCCTGTATCTCCGAGCAGACGGACATTACTGAGACCGTACTCATTGCCGTATGCTTCGAGTAAGTCATTCCCAAAACTATTGAATGTTGCGACCGATGCATCAAGGGCGGCACCAAGTGATGCTTCACTGACCCTATCGAGCATTTCGCCAGCCGCTTTCTCCGTAAAAGTTAAGGCGAGAATAGCTGACGGGTCGATACCGTCGCGAATCAGTCGGATGATACGTTCGACAATGACGCGTGTTTTGCCGGTACCAGCTCCGGCAACTACCAGTACTGGGCCATCGGTTATGTCGACTGCCTTTCGTTGAGCCGGGTTCAGCCCATCATAAATATGCTCGAAGGCATCAATCTCACTCATGTACACCTATTGTAGCAAGTAAATCAGGACTTACGATTTTGCTTGGGCGCAGATTGGACACAAGTGTTCTTCGTCGAATGTGGCTGTCCACTGGATGGCGGCTTCTGGGAGTGGTTGAATATCCCAAAATGCCTTGAGATCGGCTGCGTTGCGCAGTGCCCACCCGACTCGGCCATGGAAACGCCATTTGCGGATGATGGCGGATGCCCAGCCTTCGCCGACTGGCGTTACGTACGCAGGCTCTTTTGGCCGGTATGCGAGTTTGGGTCGTCCCTCGTGTTCGAACCGGACATTATTGACGACAAAATCTGCGTCGTAGATGGCAGTTTGTGCCATGCCGCTGTAGGGTGTCTCGGCGTTATCACCAATCACAAAGATGTCTTTGTATCCCTCTGCTCTGAGGAACTCATCGACGAGCACCTTTTTGCGACCACTAAACTTGAATACAGGTTCGGTGAAAAACGGGTTGTTCGCGATACCGGCGGTCCAAATGATGGTATGACTACGGATTGGTTTGCCATTCACCATTAATTCATCAGCCGTAGCGCCTTCTACTTTGCTATTTAGGTACAATTTGACGCCGAGTTTGCGCAGTCGTCGCTCGAGAGATCGTCCGACGGACTTTGGCATGCGGGGCATCAAGTGCGGCATCGCTTCGACTAGATCAACATGTATGGCTCGATGTTTGATGCCATGGCGTTTCATTGTATCTTTCAGATATGCGCCAATATCCCCTGCAAGCTCAATACCAGTTGGTCCACCACCGACAATGACGTAATTGAGGTCAGGCTCCTGGTTGGCGATGAGCTGGGCATGCAAATGCCGCTTTAGTTTCTCCGCTTCGTCGATTGTCTTGATGCCAAATGAGTTTTCTTTGAGTCCGGGGATGCCGAAATAATTTGTCACGACGCCGAGTGAGAAAATGATTTTGTCGTATTCTAGCGCTGTGCCATCGAGTAGTCGAAGTTGTTTTGCTTCAGGGTCAACGGATTGGGCTTCATCGATGACGACATTGACGGATGTGCCGGCAAATAAGTCCGCGAGCGGGATAGTCGAGTGTTCACTCGTACCGCCAGTGGCTGTATGGTAGAAGCGCCGGGTAGTAGTAGAACTCTGCCCGATCAGACACGAGCGTTACCTCTACGTAGGTGAGTTTATCGAGCTCGAGCGCTGCCCGGATGCCGCCAAACCCGCCCCCGACGACAACGACCCGCTGTCTGTTTACCTTTGGTGTTTGCATCTTATGACTATTGTATCAATAAGCATGAGCAGCTTGCAAATTGCTCCGGTTCCGCCTATGATTATTAGATGTATGCAAGACCTCAAAACAGCGCTAAAAAATATGGCTTTCACTGGAGAACTCGATGACTCACCAGAGGCGATTGAATCTGCGAGTCACGATGCAAGTATGTTTGAGCTAAGACCGCAGCTTGTTGCCCGACCAAAAGATAGCGCTGACGTACAACGGCTCGTGAGATTTGTCAAAAAATATAAAAAAGACAATCCTGATCTCTCCCTGACTGGCCGTGCCGCGGGTACTGATATGGCTGGGGGAGCCATCAATGACTCAATCATCGTGGACTTCACGAAATATTTTACAAAAATCGGCCCTATCACTGGGACGACCGGTACAACTGAGCCAGGTGTGTTTTACCGCGATTTTGAAAAGGAAACACTAAAGAAGAATCTATTGATGCCCTCATACCCTGCTTCACGAGACCTAGCTGCCATGGGAGGCATCGTGGCGAATAATTCTGGTGGTGAAAAATCACTCGAATATGGCAAGCTTGAGAATTTTGTGGTCGCGCTCAAAGTCGTCTTTGCTGATGGCAAAGAGTATAACGTGCGCCCAATTACAAAAAAAGAACTAGATGCCAAAATTCGCACTGGCGATTTCGAGGGCAAACTGTACGAACGCATTTACCGCTATGCGAAGATCACTACGACATGATTAAAAATGCCAAGCCAAATGTTAGTAAAAACAGCATGGGCTATACGCTCTGGCGGGTGTGGGACCGAGAAACCGGTATCTTTGACCTAACTAAATTGATAGTGGGCTCCGAAGGTACGCTCGGGTATCGTCACAGAAGCAACGCTTCGATTGGTCCCAAACAGACCACATTCCGGCCTACTCGTGCTGTTTCTTAAGGATGTGAAAAAACTTGGATATTTAATTCCCAAGGTTCTCACCCACAAGCCAGCGACGTTTGAATGTTTCGATGAGGCAACCTTGCTATTGACTATCAAATTCATGCCGCTACTTCCTCAAGATGCTTGGTTTGAAACGATTTTTACATCTTGTTTTTTCGCTTATCCCTGATGCGGGTCAGCTACTTCGAGGTGTCCCGAAAATGGTGTTGATGGTTGAATTTAATGGCGAAAGTGAAGATGAAGTGCGAACAAAAGTGCGGACACTGCATCGCGAGTTACATAAATACCATGCCAGATACGAAATCAATGGATTCGAAGAAACGCCAACTGAAGGCAAAAGTGAAAAGTTCTGGATTATGCGACGGTATGCCTTCCAAATACTACGTAAAAAAGTCAAAGAAAAACACACCGCTCCCTATATTGATGACCTCATTGTTGCCCCAGAACATTTAGCAAAGTTTTTGCCGCAATTACGGAAAATAATCAAAAAGTACAAGCTTTTTGCAACGCTTCAGGGTCACATAGGAGATGGTAACTTCCATGTCATCCCTCTCATGAAAATCGAGGACGAGAAAGAGCGCAAAAAGATTGAGCCTTCTCAGCGAGAGGTGAACAATCTGGTGCTCAAATATGGTGGCTCTCTGAGTGGTGAGCACAATGACGGTCTCGTGCGCGGTCCATGGCTCGAGGCACAGTTTGGTAAAGAAGTCCTGGCGTTGTTTAAGGAAGTCAAACACATCTTCGATCCAGAAAATATCTTTAATCCGCACAAGAAAACAGACGCGACGTGGGATTTCACCTTCTCTCACATCCGCGAACATTTCTAGAATCAAAAGACAAACCTACGGTTTTTCTCTTCGCGCCGGCAAAAAGATGTGACTTTTTGTCGGGCTGCTCTTTTCCCCTGGGCCGCCTACGATTCCAGCGCCTGTTTGATTGGGCTGAAGTAGTAGTCGTCCCAATCGTTTGCGTCTCGCGTCGGGTCTTTTATATTTCCCGAGAACGTCAGCTTGATGCTTGTGACGCCTTCTGCCGAAGAAAACTCAAAACGAGCTTGATACTTCTCATTCGGATCATCGTGCCCAAACCAATCCTGCACGAGCAGCCGTTCTGGTTCATACACGGTGGTAATACCATGAATATCGCCATCCCAATAACTGAATGCGCCGCCCACGCTCGCTTCATATTTAGCTGGGCTCGCTCCCCATGCATTCGCTCCTTCTGCGGACGTCAGCGCCCACCATACCTTTTCTAATGGTGCTTTGATAGGGTAAATCTTCTCTATCTCATTCATGTCAGCCAGTATAGCAAACGCATAGGCTTTCGTTCTGTGCGTGTAGTACAATGAAACGTAAGCATGAATAAGCGATTTCAGCGCCTGCTAACACAGCTAAACTCTATGCCCTTGCCGCGAGTGCCGGTTGTGCCTCGCTGGTTAATGGTGCTTTGTTGGATAGCCGGTTTTACGCTCGCTATCGCAGTACTAGCATACTTACTACGCGATCAAACCTTTGCGGTACTACAGACTCGTGGCGAAGTTGGTAACCGGGAGAGAGACTTGTTGTATTTCGCCGCTTTCTTGGCGCTGCTCGTGCTTGTACCTGTGTATATAATGATTTTCGTTTTTGCGTGGCGCTATCGTGCTGGTCACAAGAAGAAATATCAGCCAAATTGGGATAGCGACAAGCGGTTCGAAACGATTTGGTGGGCGATTCCGGTTGCAATCATCAGCGTGCTAGCCGTGGTGACATGGGTCACCTCACACAGCTTGGACCCCTATAAGGCGCTTGCATCAACCAAGCAGCCGCTTCGGGTGCAAGTTATCGCACTTGAGTGGAAATGGTTGTTCATCTACCCGGACCAGGATGCTGCGAGCGTCAACGAGCTCATGATACCGGCCAATCGACCAGTCGAGTTTAGCATCACCGCTGACGCGCCGATGAATTCGTTCTGGATCCCTCAGTTGGGCGGTCAGATTTATGCGATGAATGGCATGGTTACAAAACTACATCTAGTCGCTGACCAACCGGGCGACTACCGTGGAATGTCATCGAACATCAGTGGCACGGGCTTTGCGGATATGCAATTTATGACACATGCGGTGAGCGATCAAGCGTTCAACGCGTGGGTAGATTCTATCCATGCGCACGAAAACACCGAGGACCTGACGCTTGCCTCTTACAAACAGCTCGCCAAACCAAGTACGTCCCAGGTGCAGCTCTATCATCTGCACGATCCGACCGTATTCAACGAGGTTGTCATGAAATATATGGGCGGTCATGGTATGAGCATGGGTGGCCAACATAGTGCTATGATGGATGATATGAGTCATACCGACATGGAGGCTATGTAATGCAGCTATTTGCTGACCTATTTGGCCGGATGGAATGGGGTTATTTCTGGCACGGCTGGGTACAGTTTGGCGGCCAGTTTGCGACTGTCGGTGGCGCCCTCGCACTTGTGGCCGGATTGACGTATTTCAAGAAGTGGGGCTGGTTGTGGCGCGAATGGCTGACGACTCAGGACGCCAAGAAAATAGGTGTCATGTACACTCTGGTTGCGACGGTTATGCTGCTGCGTGGGTTTGGAGACGCAATTATGATGCGTTTGCAGCAAGCGCTTGCTAGCGGTGACTCGTCAGGCTTCCTTGATGCCGATCATTTCCAACAGATATTCTCCGCTCACGGTACAATTATGATTTTCTTTGTGGCGATGGGCCTGATGTTTGGACTCATCAATCTTGTGCTACCACTTATGCTGGGCAGCCGTGATGTCGCCTTTCCGACACTGAACTCAGTCAGTTTCTATCTGTATTTAGCTGGCGTTGTGTTGGTAAATATGTCGCTCATCTACGGAGAATTCGGCGCAGCTGGGTGGCTTGCCTACCCCCCACTCAGTGAGCTGCAATATAGCCCGGGGCCAGGTATAGACTATTGGCTGTGGAGTATCCAAATAGCCGGTGTTGGTAGTCTGTTGAGTGGTATTAACTTCCTGGTGACTATCCTTCGTATGCGCGCTAAGGGTATGAGCCTCATGAAGATGCCGATTTTTGCGTGGAGCGTATTCGGCACGATGATTTTGGTCGTCTTTGCCTTCCCGATACTTACGGGGACGCTATTCATGCTGTCACTTGACCGCAGTTTGGGTATGCATTTCTTCACAAGCATGCTCGGTGGCAATCCGATGATGTACATTAACTTGATTTGGGCTTGGGGTCACCCAGAAGTATATATACTCGTCCTGCCTGCCTTCGGCATCTACGGTGAAATAGTCGCGACATTGAGTCGCAAACGGCTATTTGGCTATACATCGATGGTGTGGGCGCTGATGGCTATCACGTTCCTGTCATATACCGTGTGGGCACACCATTTCTTCACCATGGGCGCTGGCGGGAATGTCAATGCATTCTTCGGCATCATGACGATGATTATTGCGGTGCCGACAGGCGTGAAAGTATTTAACTGGCTCTTTACTATGTACCGAGGGAACATCGAGTTTGCGACGCCGATGTGGTGGTTCATGGCGTTTGCGACGACATTCCTCCTCGGTGGCGCAACCGGTGTCCTGCTGGCAGTGCCCGGGATAGATTTCCAGGTACACAACAGCTTGTTCCTTGTGGCGCACTTCCACAACACTATTATAAGTGGCGTACTCTTTGGCTATTTCGCCGGGCTGGCGTACTGGTTCCCGAAAATTTTCGGGTTCCGGTTGCACGAACGATTGGGCAAGGCCGCCGTGACATGCTGGGTCGCGGGCTTTTTACTCGCTTTCATCCCGCTGTATATCCTCGGTTTCCTCGGCGCAACTCGTCGGCTCGACCACTACGATCCGAGCCTTGGCTGGCAGTCGCTGTTTGTCGTCTCGGGCATCGGTGCCCTGGTTATCGGACTTGGTATATTCCTGCAGATATTGCAATTAGTCGTGAGTATATGGAAGCGCAAAGAGTTACGTGATACAACTGGCGACCCATGGGATGGTCGAACACTTGAATGGGCAGTTGCCTCGCCTGCACCGCATTTCAATTTTGCCCGACTCCCTGTCGTGTCCACTCGTGACCCTTGGTACGAGGCAAAACATGGCGGCAAACCAATCTTCAGCGGGGCGTATGAGGCGTTTACCTTGCCACGGAATACCGGGCTTGGCCCACTTATCGGTGTGTTTGCGACGTTGTTTGGCTTTGGGGTCATCTGGCAGCTGTGGTGGCTCGTCACCATCGCGTTTCTGGGTATCGTGGCCGTACTGATACGTCGTACCTACGAGGATGACATTGAGATTGAGATTAGTGCGGCAGAAGCAAAACGACTCGACAGCCCGGGAAAGGTAGCAACATGAGCACTGCAGAACTAACGACGACGCACACGGATATACAACATAGCAAAGCAAGCTTTGGGTTTTGGCTGTACCTCATGACCGACGTGTTGCTATTTGGCTCTCTCTTTGCCAGCTACATCGTCCTACGCAATAATACAGCCGGCAATGTGACAAGCCAGGATATATTTAGTCTTTCATTCGTATTCATAGAGACGATTGTGCTACTCACCAGTAGCCTCTTCGCAGGTCTCGCACTGCTCGCTGCGCGCGCGGGGAGGCCACGACGTAGCTCTGGCACTACTGGCTATCACCGGCCTGCTTGGGGCAACCTTCCTTAGTATGGAGCTGTGGGAATTCCATAGGCTTGGCAGTAGAAGGTCATAGTTGGACGCATAGCGCATTCCTCTCGTCTTACTTCGGACTGGTGGGCACGCACGGGCTGCACATCGCCATTGGCTTGATATGGTTAGGTGCCACGATGGTCTATATCATGCAACGCGGCCTGACCGCTCGGCTCATGCAGCGACTGAGCATGTGGGCAATGTTCTGGCACTTCCTCGACATCGTCTGGATTTGCATATTCACTATCGTGTACCTGTGGGGGATTATATGAGTGTACACAACCACATAGATGCTTTGCCGTCGCATAAAAAATCTGGTGTCCAGGCCTATATCGCTGGGTTTGCACTAGCGATTGCGCTGACGGTGGCTGCCTTCGCCCTCGTTTGGGCGTATGTCGGCTCGGACGGGGCTGTCTTTAGCCGAGCAGTACTACTCACGTCCTTGACGGTGCTCGCCATCGTCCAACTATTTGTGCAGGCCGTGTTTTTCCTCCACCTGTCCTCAGAGAGAAAGTTGCGACTCAATCTGTATTCGACCTTCTTTACGATCTTTGTGGTGCTCATCATCGTCATCGGCTCTATTTGGATTATGTACAATCTGAACTACAACATGATGCCTCGAGACACGACGCAGTACATCGAAGACGAAGAAAACATTCACGTTCATTAGTAAGGAGACGACGGTATGCAATGGCGTGATTTTGTGACTGTGACCAAGCCTGGTATCGTCTTTGGCAACACGTTTGCGGCAGTCGGAGGCTACTTCGTCGCGACGAGCAACATAGGCCTGTCTCTATTGGGGTTACTAATCGGCACAGCGGCCATCATCGCTGGCTCGTGCGTGATAAATAACTACATGGACCGTGAGATTGATCGCCACATGGCGCGCACCGCCAAGCGGCCATCAGTGACCGGCGCTATCCCCTACGAGATAGCGATGTACTATGCCACTGGCCTTCTGCTGTTTGGCTCGGCAGTGCTTTTTTTTACCACTAATCTACTGACTCTGGCTATCGGGTTGTTAGGCGCGCTACTCTATACGGTCGTATACGGCTATGCAAAACGCCACACGCACTACGGCACGCTAATCGGCGCAGTCCCTGGTGCGCTCCCACCGGTTGCTGGCTACGCAGCGGGTATGGGCGAACTCACCGGTGCGGCTGCCCTGCTATTTCTCATCATGGTAACATGGCAGATGCCTCACTTCTACGCTATCGCTATTTATCGTCAGAAAGATTACGAACGAGCTGGTATCCCGGTTATGCCAGCCGCAAGAGGCTTGGCTCGCACGGTCTGGGAAATGAGGTTGTACGGCATCGCATTCTTGGTATTGTGCTTCCTACTTGCCAACAGAGGGTATGAGGGTTTTATGTTCGGGCTTGGCATGACGGCCCTCAGCTTGTATTGGTTAGTCCCGATGTTCAGCCCAGACTGGCGTAACAGAACCTCAGAATTGGGTAGGTTGGTATTCAAACGGTCGCTACTTGTGCTCATGGGACTGTGCTCATTCTGGGTGCTCACCAACGTACTACTCTAGGTGTTACCAGACGAACTACGTTACAATACGCTTATGTTTCGACAAGCAAATCGACTGCGACTCATCGCCTCTCTCCTCGTGACGGCGCTCCTAATCGTCATAGTATGGCGAAATTGGTCATTAATCGCCGATAGCTTCGACGAACTACGCAGTATCCCGGCCTACGTTGTACTCAGCGGAATCCTGCTCGTATTTGTGACATTTGGCCTCGCCGCCACCAGCTACTACTTTCTCTCATTTCATCGACTTCGCGTAGCCGAGCTAAATCTGATTGAATTAGCATCAGCATTCATCAACCGCCTCGTGCCATCAGGGCTAGGTGGGCTTGGCGTCCATGGAGTGTATCTGCACCATCGTCGGCACACGGTCGCCCAGGCGACCACGGTCGTGAGCGTCAACAATCTCACGAGCCTGGTGATGCATCTCACCCTCCTCGCAGTTGTTTACATAGTCGCTCCTCCATCGGCAGAATTTAACACCACTCTGCCCATACAGCAGGGCTGGGTTTTGCTCGGTATTACGGCGTTGATCGCCGGAGTGCTCGTGGCAAGCCCCTTACGACGCCGTACCATGCTGTTTGCCAAGCATATGCTCGAAAGTCTTCGGCACTACCGCACGCACCCACAGAAACTAGTCGGTTCTGCCGTGGCACTGACCTTGTTGCCACTCGTGAACACGTTTATCCTGTGGCTGATGGCTACTGCGGTGGGTATACATTTGAGTTTCGTCGCTGTCTTTGTCGTATTTAGTATCGGTGTCTTTGTGGGAGCTGCGCTGCCAACTCCAGGAGGATTCGGTGGGATGGAAGCCGGATTGATTGCCGGCTTTTTGGCGTTTGGCACGTCAAGCGAGCTCGCAATCGCTGCAGCGCTTGCATTCCGTTTCATCACCTATTGGTTCCCCCTGCTGCCCGGTGGTATCGCGCTTGTCGTGACGCAGCGACGACAACTACTCACCTGAGTGTGGGGTGTGTTGGTCAGGGATATTTCTGATTTGTGCATCGATGTAGCGCGCATCTTCACCTGCATGCACGCCACTCATACCGACACCTATAAATGCGAGAACCCCACCGCTCAGTGCGCAGAATGCACCAACAGGGCTTCCTGACTCAACCGCAGTCGTCACTAACAGCCCGTCGAGGACGAGTATGCCGAGGGCTTCACTATAGCGCTCAACTCGTTTGCGACCCAGCTCAGCGCGCTCCTGCACAAGTTCAGGAGGAATTATCTTCATAATTATATTATAACACAATATGAAATAAAAAGCTATGCTTTTTCGAGATCTAGGGTGAACTGAGAACCCTTTTTAGGGCTGCTCGTGAGCGTTATGTCACCCCCGTGGGCTTCCATGATTCTACTCGCGATAGAAAGCCCGAGTCCATGCCCTTCGACGTTCGCCTTGCTCCGTGATGTATCAGCGCGGTAAAACCTATCAAATATATGCTGCTGGTCTTTGGGAGTGATGCCTGGCCCATTGTCAGTGACGGTCAGCTGTATCCGTTTATTCCGTTCGACTGCGGCAATCACGACATGAGATTTTTTGGGACTGTATTTGATTGCATTGTCGAGTAGTATCGTGACGACATCAGTGAGACTTTCGCGGTTGGCGTGGGCCTTTAGGGAGCCGACTTGGTTGTCGATGGAGATATCTTTGTCCTGCGCCAGTGGGATGACGTTTCCGACTGCATCGATAGCGACTTCCTCAAGTTGGGTCGGGCCGAGTTGCAGCTCTTTCATATTTGCCAGCATCAGTAATCGATCGGTGAGTGCACGGAGCCGATGTACCTCATCGAGATTACTTTCGAGTGTTTCCTTTTGCGTTGTTTTGCTGGATTTTTTATCGCGCAGGGCGATTTCTATCTCTGACTGCATGACGCTGAGTGGTGTACGCAGCTCATGCGCAGCATCGCTGCTAAAGCGAGCTTGTGATTCCATGGCTTCTTCGATAGGTTGTAGGGTGCGACGCGCTAGTAAGGTAACTAAACAACCCTCCTGCACTCAAGGCGGCGATATTGAAAATGATAAGGTTGCCGAGCAAATGATGTCGGGCTTCCTCTGCTCGCTCATCCCTCAGGACGAAGAAGTTTGATTTCGGGTCGAGCTGTTGGATAGAATATTGGAAATTTTGAGGGGTAAATGGACGGCTGAATTCGCTACTCGCCAGCGAGTAGACGATGAAGCTGAACAGGAGGCTGAGTACCGTCAGTATCACCATGTACCATAGCGTGAGTCGGAGCGTTGCTGAGCGAAAGAGGTTCATACAGTACTATTTTGCCTCAATTTTGTAGCCAAAGCCACGGACAGTGTGTAGAAGTGCTGATGTAAAGGGACGATCTATCTTGTTTCGTAGGTAGCCGATGTATGCCTCAACGGTGTTTGGCAGGACGTCTGCGTCAAAATCCCAAACATGGTTGATGATATTAGTTTTGCTGAGGACGCGGCCTTTGTTTCGCATGAGGTACTCGAGCAATGCGTACTCCGTCTGGCTGAGATCGATGTGCGTATCTTTGCGCATGACATCAAACGTCACAGGGTCGAGCGTGAGATCGCCGACTTTCAGCACGCTGCTCTCGACTTCTTGTGGGCGACGGAGCAAGGCACGTACCCGTGCTAGCAACTCTTCGAACGAAAATGGTTTGACGAGATAGTCATCCGCCCCAGCATTGAGACCCTCGACACGGTCACGAATTTGGCCCTTAGCGGTCAGTAGTAACACTGGCGTCTTTATACCCTTTTCGCGTATCTTTCGGCATATGTCGATGCCATCCATGCCACCAGGTAGCATCCGGTCGAGGATGATGACATCGTATTCATCCGCCATGGCTGCCCCGAGGCCAGACTCCCCGTTGTCATATGTCTCGACAACCATACGCTCTTGTTCGAACCCAAGTTTGAGCGCTCGAGCAATTTTGCGCTCATCTTCTACGAGTAATATCTTCATAATCTCCAGTCTACGAACCTACCCTGAATTATACCTGAGTAAAGCAAAGAGGCTAGGCTACGGCCTTTTGGCGGATAATATCCTTGACCGCTTCTGGGTCATTTGCAGCTAAGACAAAACCGCCAACCGCACGTTCTTCCAGACCAACGAATCGTTTTTCTCTTTCAGGGAACATAACCGATTGCCTGTTTGATAGTGTCCTCGAATTTTACTGGCTTCGCGGTCGCCATACATATGAGCGGCACTTCCTCGTCCTTGAGTTTTCGCGCAACTGTCACGGCATCAGCAGTGTGCGGATCGATTATCATCCCGTTTTGTGACGCCCATTTGATAGATTCTATCCTGTCGTGCGCACTTGAACTACCACTGTCGAAATTCATATGTTTCAGCACGTCATTATTTATACCAAAATCAGCAAACGCAACACTGCCAGTTTCGGTAAACTGCTGCATGAAACCAGCAGTTCGTTCTGCATCTTGACCGAAAATATCATGCACTAGCCGTTCAAAATTCGACGCTTTTGTGATGTCCATAGATGGGCTGCTAGTGTCGAGTGCTTTTTCGCCAATCTTTACGTACTTTCCTGTCTGCACTACTCTATGTAGTACATCGTTTTCATTCGTCGCAACAATGAGACGTCGTATCGGCAGACCCATTTCCCTTGCTATATAGCCGGCGAGTACATTGCCAAAGTTACCGGACGGCACGACAAAATCAACGGGCTTGCCAATCTCGCCTTTGACTGCCTGTAGGTAGCCAGATACGTAATATGGGACTTGGGATGCGATTCTGCCCCAGTTGATTGAGTTGACTGCTCCAAGTTGCGCAAATTCTGGGTCAAGCTTGATTGCTTTTACGAGGTCCTGACAGGCATCGAAGTCTCCATCGATGCTAATGTTGGTTATGTTTCCTCCACTGAGTACGCCCATCTGTGCACGCTGGAATTTAGTCATGCTGCCATGCTGTGGGCTAAGCATAAATAGCCCGATGGTGCCGAGCCCTTTCACAGCAGATTCTGCTGCTGAGCCAGTATCGCCCGATGTTGCACCGAGGATTGTGAGTACTTCTCCGCGCAATGTGAGCTCGTGATGCATTTCGCGCGAAACCGGTTGCAAAGCCATATCCTTAAAAGCTGCTGTGGGGCCCTCTGAAAGTTGCTGGATGAACAATCCGTCAGCCAGATATTGTACGGGCGTAATCTCACCCGAGGGCTTATCAAGAAATGAGTTCGGATTAAACGCGTCATGGGCTATGCTGGCCTGGGCTTCTTGGCTGATGCTGTCTCCTACAAATAGACCCTTCACATACAGATACTGTCCGACGTAATCAAGCTCTGACAACCACTCTAAATGTGCATGTGTAAGCTGGGGGTATTCCTTTGGTCGATACAGTCCACCGTCAGGCGCAAGGCCCTGTAGGAGCCCATCTGTGTATGCGGAGCTTTCGTATGCGGTGTCTCGCGTGCTAACGTACTCAATCATGGCAAAAGCATACTCCAACAGGGTTCAATTACAAAG